>NZ_BJWY01000070.1 GCF_007990715.1 Nocardia seriolae NBRC 15557
GTATTAGGCGGCGAGATCGCGGGTACGCCCTCGGTATGGTCAGCTTCATCGACCGGCTGCTCGGCACGGCCGGCCGCACCGTGCACGTCCTACAGGACAACGGCATTCCCTGCGCGCTCACCGGCGACTGCGCGATGTACGCCCGCGGCGGACCGGCCGCCGAGGTGGGATCCGAGGTGGACGTGCTGTTGCGGCCCGCCGATCTGGCGCGCGGGCTGCGGGTGCTGGCCGCGGAGGGGCTGCGCTCGCCGCTGCCCACCGCCGAGGCCGAGCGGACCACGCTGTACGACAACGATATCCGCGTGGATCTGGTGGTCCGCCCCAACTACCGCCCGGTCACCGACGAACTGCTGGCGCGCGCCGAAGCGCTGCCCCTCCGGCCCGCCGCGCCGGTGGCCACCTCCGCGCCGGTGGTCACGGTCGCCGACTTCCTGGTGGACGAACTCACCGTGGCCGATCCGCACCGGCTGGATTTCACCCGGCTGCTGCACATCACACGGGAATTGCGGGCACAGGTCGATTGGGAGCGCGTGTGGGCCGAAACCGCGGCCTCACCCTACGCGCGCGCGTTTCTCGGCCTGCTGGACGATCTGGGCGTCAGTGGCGGCCGTTGTGAACACGGCTCTACGGAGGTGTGATTCGGGCGCAGACGCTCGGGTATCCGACTGTTATCGGTTCTGCCATTCCCATGGAGAAAGGGCGGCCATGATGCCTATGGCACCGAACGTCTACGGCGACCCGCGTAACAAGGGCGGGGACCCACGCAACACCGACAGCGACCCACGCAATCTACCGGGCCCGATTCTGGCCGCGGCCGGAATCATCTCGATCGCATTGACTTTGACCACGGCCGGCTACGGATCACCCGTCTGGGCCGGGCTGTGCGCGGTCACGAGCGTGCTCTGTCTGCGTTTCGGAATCGGCCTCATGATCATCGAACATCGCCGGGTCAAAGCCGCGAAGCGACGGCGATCGACCCATCAGGGCCGGGTTTGATCTTCCGCTAATTCCTGGAAAAAGCGGAACACTCGAGTACCCCCGGAACTTTCGATCGGAAATACCTAGAAAGCCCTGCTCGAGCTCGAATCCAACCTTTTGCCAACCCTCGTTTCGCAAACTCATAGCATCCCCAAAAGTGCTCTGGCGCTGCGAATTCGATGTTGCAGATGTACTTGCATCTGCGCAATGCACGGTCATAGACTCTTCGTGCAAGGCACCAATAAGGGGACAACCAGAGAGCCGAGCGGTGAATCACCGGCGATTCTTCGCCCACGGTTAGCCGTCGGCCTGGCGTCAGGGGCGTTCGAATGAACCAGCCAATCAACCTCAGCCGACTCGGGTTTGCCGACAGAAGTCAGCCGGAGCAAACCTATTCACGTGAGACGGCAACCGCTTTCGTCATCCGCCAGGTCGAATCCACTGGAGCGGCCACTCGGTATGATTTCGACATCGAGCGGATCGTCACCACGGCGCATGCCATGGTGAACGATTGGGATCTGCATACCATGCAGCCGGAGGCGTTCTGGCGAATCGCCTCCAGCTTCATCAGGCAGTAACCGAATCCGGCCGTGCCGCAGGCCGACTCGTCCGGTCGGCGGCACGCTGATAGGGGCCCCGTGAGGGGCCCCTTATCCGTTTGCCGAGATCGATTTTTTCCGGGCGGCGGACTCTAGTCGAGGTCCGCAGCTATCCGCGCCAGCTCTTTGCGGGAACGCTCCGGCGGTTCAGCCTGGACACTCAGCTGATCCATGACCTGGCGGTACAGTTCCAGATCCTGGCGACGATCCAGGTACAGCGCGCTGGTCAACTGCTCCAGGTACACGATGTCGGGCAGCTCCGCCTCCGCGAAGCGCAGCATGGTGAACGAACTACCCGCTGCCGCATGCCCTCCCGCCGCATACGGAAGCACCTGGATGGTTACATTCGGCAGCTTCGACATGTCGATGAGGTGCTCGATCTGACCGCGTAGGACGCCCGGACCGCCCACCGGGCGATGCAGCACCGCCTCGTCCAGCACGGCCCAGAAGCTGGGCGCGTCGTCGCGGGTGAGTAGCTCCTGGCGCCGGCGGCGCAGCGAGACGCGGCGCTCTCCATCCGCGTCGTGCCCGAGGGCGACGACAGAACGGGCGTAGTCGGGGGTCTGCAGCAACCCCGGAACCAGTTGGCCCTCGTAGGTGCGAATGGATTTCGCCGCGTGCTCGAGTCCGAGATAGGTTTCGAACCAGGGTGGCAGTAGATCGCTGTAGCGATGCCACCATCCCGGCTGATTCGCCTTGCGAACCAGCTCGAGGAATTGTTCGCGCTCGCCGGGATCGTCAACGCCGTACAGCGCCAACAGATCCCGGATATCGCGCTCCTTGAATCCGGTTCGCCCGAGTTCCAGGCGACTGATCTTGGCATGGGATCCACGGATGTGTTCACCCGCGGCTTCCCGCGTAATACCGCTGAGTTCCCTCAGCTTCCGTAGTTGGCTGCCGACCGCGATACGCAGTGCAGTCGGGCCACGTTCGGCGACAGCGGAATTCGCCCGACCGTGGGCAACGGGTTCTGCGATCATGGGGTCCACTCCGATGCTCGGGTTTGCCCGCAGTGGACTCACAACCGTCTGTCGCGAACCACCGCGCCGATTGCCAATGCTACCGCTCAGCGCGCGAGGTCGTCGAACTCTCCGCTCTTAGCGCCTTGCAGGAACGCATCGATCTCCGGCCGGGTGTAGACGATGAGCGATCCCTCGGGGTCGCGCGAGTTGCGTACCGCCACGTGCCCGTCGGCGAGTGGGGCGAGCTCGACGCAGTTACCGCTGGGATTGCTGAAAGTGCTCTTGCGCCACAACAGGTTAGAGCGATCGATCGGGGTTGCCGAGATGTCCGTCATTTCAGACTCCTTGCCAGTACCGCCCGCAGACGGTGGTCCCAGTACTTGCAAATGTTCGATCAGGTGTACTTACAGTTGCAACCGCAAGCTTGACGATAGCACGCAGATTGCCCGGCATCGATGGCTCGAGCTCGGCACATCCTTTGCAACACAACAGATTTGATCTTGATGTGCTCGCAACCCGAGCGAAGTTGCGAAGGATTTCGGACAATCCCGGCCCGTCGGTCCCGTTCGTCCGATTAACCCCGACCTCACCTGTCCGAAAAGTCACGTGACGCCGGAATCGTCCCTCCGACGCCGAGCGGGGCCGCAGGAGACACCGAGTGCGAGCGTGCAGATGTGCTTGCATCTGCACGAGCCGGAACCCTAAACTCGGTGCACCATCCACCCTTATCCGGCCAGAGGCATCCAATGACGCAGATGCTCGTCCGCTCCACCGATACCCCGGCAACCGGCTCCGGCGATTGCGCCGCTGAGCCGCGTTCGCTCACCTACCGCCAGGCCCGGGCCATTCTTCGCGCCCACGATCAGCACTTCGCCTGCCGGCAGTACCTGGCGGCCATAGCGTATCTGTCGGCGGACAACGACGTGGACTGACGCGTCGAGCGCAAGGTTGCGTTTGCGCGCCGCGCGTAAGGCGGCTTGCGCATCAACGTATTTCCTTGCGCGCCAAGCCCTTGCGCGTCGGCCCGGGTAGCGGGTACTCCGGATGGAGTAGAGCCGACACGTGGAAGAGCGCCGAGATGTTTCTTACTGCCACCCACGAACTGCTGACCCAGATTCAGTACGCACAGATCTTCAACCCGACCCCGGAAACGCCGCCGGTAGCCGACAAGCTACTCGAGCTGGTCCGCTATTTCACCTGGTTCGTGCTGCTTTCCGGGGTACTCGGGATCACCTACGCGGGCGGTCGATTCGCCTGGGAGAAGTGGACCGGCGGCGGGGTACAGGCACCGAAACAGGTGGCCGGCGCGCTCATCGGCGGGATCGTGGCGACGAGCGCGGGGACCATCATGAATGCGGTGATCGGGCAGTGAATTGCTGTCTAGCGGGGTTGTCTGAGACGAAACCGAACCGTCGGATTTGAAACGGTCGTGATCGGCCCCGCCCCAGCGAAATTCAGGCGGTCACCTGCGACTCAGGCCGTCGCGGCGTGCCCGGGCACCTCGTCGACCGCCGACGACCCGCCCACCCCGACCAATTCCTCGAAACGCGCCACCACCTTCCGGTGGTACATCCCGAACAGATCCTCGAACAACGCCGATTGCGCCTGGCTCGGCCCGCCCTCGGACTCCCACACCGCGATCAGCGCCCGCCACACCAGCACGTGCAGATCCGGTGAGACCGCGAAGTACGCCTCGATCGCCTGCGGCACCTCGAGCACCATGTCGCCGATGGAATTGAGCACCGCGCGCTGGACCGAGTGCCCGAGCACGGTGAGCAACCGGCGCAGCAGCCCGAGTTCGATGGCGAGCATGCGACGCGGATCCGGATCGGTGCCGCGCGCAAGGGTTTCCAGTTCGTCGATCGCGTCCTTGAGGATCGCCGGATCGAGCTCGCGGGCACTGCCGGTGTAGGCCAGCAGGGCCTCGAGGGCGATGCCGCGTTCCTCGTCGACGATATTGCCGAACATCTCCGCGGCCAACTCCGGATCCGGCATGGACAACCGGAACAGTCGCCGGTAGACATCCACGCCGCCCTCGGCGCGCACATCCCGGATGACGAAGCCCTTGCCCCGATAGGCGTCCACGAAGCCGTAGGACTCCAGCCGACCCAGAATCAATTGCGCCGTCGCACGATTCAGGTCGAATTCGTCGGCGACCTGGCGGACGGACGGCATCAGACCACCGGGCTCGTACTCCCCGGATGCCACCCGGCGCGCCAACTCATCGGCTACGTCGGCGACGACCGTCCGGTCTCCCATCGTGTCACCCTCTCCCAAAATTGGTTCACGTCCCAGACAGTCTAGGTGGTTGTTGGATCAACCGCACAAGTCTCGGAAGTCGCAAGAAGAAGCATCAGACTCCTTTGTATCTTTACGAAATCCATACGGCATGGGTTCCGGTACATACGCTTTTCGCACCTAGGCTGCGCAGCGTGGTTTCACCGATCGACGTAGCCAAAAGACTGGTGCTCGGACGTCCGTTCCGAAGCGATCGGCTCGGGGAGACACTGCTGCCCAAACGGCTGGCGCTGCCCATTTTCGCCAGTGACCCATTGTCGTCGGTCGCGTACGCGACGCAGGAGATCCTGCTCATCCTGACCCTGGGCGGGCTGGCCTATCTGCATCTGACCCCGGTGGTGGCCGGCGGCGTGGTGGTGCTGCTGGCGGTGGTGGCGCTGTCGTATCGGCAGGTGGTGCAGGCCTATCCGTCCGGCGGCGGCTCCTACGAGGTGGTGGCCGAGAACCTGGGGGCGCTGCCCGGGCTGGTGGTGGCGGCGGCGCTGCTGGTCGACTACGTCATGACGGTCGCGGTGTCGGTGGCGGCGGGGGTGGACAACATCATTTCCGCCGTGCCGGACCTGAATCCGTACCGGGTGGCCATCAATCTGGCGTTCATCGTCTTCCTGACCGCCATGAACCTGCGCGGGGTGCGGGAATCGGGGCGGGCGTTCGCGATTCCGACCTACGGGTTCATTCTCGGGGTCTTCGTGCTCATCGCGGTCGGGCTGACGCAGACCCTGTTCGGGCACACGCCGGTGGCCGAGAGCGCGCACTACGGGATCCACGCCGAACAGGTCGGGCTGTCCACCGCGGGCGTGGCGTTCCTGCTGCTGCGGGCGTTCTCCTCCGGCTGTACCGCGCTCACCGGCGCGGAGGCCATCTCCAATGGCGTGCCCGCCTTCCGCAAGCCCAAGGCGCTCAATGCGGCCCGCACCATGACCGCCATGGGCGTCATCGCCATCGCCATGTTCTCCGGGGTGACCGCGCTGGCCATGATCACCAAGACGCGGGTGGTCGAGAACGCCTGCGACCTCATCGGATTCGAGGGGAACTGCCGGACCGACGCGCAGAAGACGGTCATCGCGCAGATCTCGGCGGCGGTGTTCGGCGGGCACAGCGTGGCGTTCTACTACCTGATGGTGACCACGGCGCTGATCCTCATCCTGGCCGCCAATACCGCCTACAACGGCTTCCCGCTGCTCAATTCGATTCTCGCGCAGCGCCGCTACATGCCGCGGCAGCTGCACACCCGCGGGGACCGGCTGGCCTTCTCCAACGGCATCATTCTGCTGGCGGTGGTGGCGGGGGCGCTCATCTACGCCTTCGACGGGTCGACCACGCGGCTCATCCAGCTCTACATCATGGGCGTGTTCACCTCGTTCACGCTGTGCCAGACGGGCATGGTCAAGCATTGGAACCGGGAGCTGCGCGGGGCCGGGAGCACCTCGGAGCGGCTGCGGATCCACCGGGCGCGCTTCATCAATGCCTTCGGCGCGTGCTTCACCGGGGTGGTGCTGGTGGTCGTGATGATCACCAAGTTCAGCCACGGCGCGTATCTGGTGGTCATCGCCATGCCGATCCTGGTGGCGGTGATGTGGCTGATCCACCGGCACTATTCGTCGGTGCGCGCCGAATTGGCCATCGACCCCGACGATCTGGAAACCCTGCCCGGACGGGTGCACGCGCTGGTGCTGGTGTCGGGCTGGCACAAGGCGACCCAGCGGGCCATCCAGTTCGCCCGCGCCACCCGTCCGGACACCCTGACCGCGGTGACGGTGAACGTGGACGAGGCCGACACCCGCGAGCTGGCCCGCGACTGGGACAAATTCCACGTGGGAATTCCGCTGAAGGTCATCGAATCCCCGTACCGCGAGATCACCCGCCCGGTGCTCGAGGAGATCAAACGCCAGCGCAAATCACGCCCGCGCGATGTGGTCAGCGCCTTCATCCCCGAGTACGTGGTCGGTCGCTGGTGGGAAAACCTGCTGCACAACCAGAGTTCCCTGCGCCTCAAGGCCCGCCTGCTCTTCGAGCCCGGCGTCATGGTCACCAGCGTCCCCTGGCAACTGCATTCCTCGCGCTCACGCGACCCGCTGCGCATAGAACACACCCCCGGCGAGATCCGCCGCGGCATCACCGGCTCGGGCGACGCCGCCTGAGCGGTTGTCGTTCCCCGAGGTAGCCATTGGGCGATGGTGTGGCCCTGGCCGGTGGGCGGCCGGGTCGCCGCCGATGCGCAGACTGCGGGTCCTACGTTTCGTCCGATTCCCCGGCGCGCTCGAGGGCTCCAGCGAAGCGCTCGGACCACTGCCAGACGGACTCCAGGGCCAGGCCCAACTGCTTTCCGACAGTGGTCAATTCGTAGGACTTGTCCGCGTTCTTGGTCACCACGCCGGTTTCGGTCAGGCGTTGCAGGCGCACCGAGAGCATGCTCGACGAGCAGTTGCCCATCCGGCGGCGCAGTTCCAGGAAGCCGAGCGGGCCCGGTTCGAGTTCCCAGATCACGCGCAGCATCCAGCGCTGGCCGAGCAGGTCCATGGCGGCGAGCAGGGGTGCGTGCGCGGTGTCGGCGCGGCTGTTCGCGGGCGGTGGCTGACTTGCGCTTCTCATTTCGAACTACCATATTGGTTCTGAATCAGAAGCACTCGAGCGGGTCGGAGGCACGGTATGGCGATGGCGGCGGACGGCGGCGCATCGGGTGGGCAGCGGCGAATCGTGCTGATCACCGGCGCTTCTCGCGGCATCGGGGCACAAACCGCGCGGGTACTGGCCGGCCGCGGGGACCACGTGGTCATCAACTACCGGGAGAAGCGCAAGCGTGCGGAGACGCTGGCCGCCGAGATCACCGCGGCCGGTGGCAGCGCCTCGGTGGCGGGCGCGGACATCGCCGATCCGGTCGGTGCGCGCGGCCTCGTCGAGTCCGTGGTCGCCGAGTTCGGCCGCCTGGATGTGCTGGTGCTCAATGCCTCCGGCGGCCTCGAACGGGATGCCGTGCCCGGTTACGCCATGCTGCTCAACCGCGACGCCCAGCGGCGGCTGACCGAACTGGCGCTCCCCCACCTGCCCGTGGGCGGCCGACTGGTGTTCGTCACCAGCCACCAGGCCCACTTCTCCCCCACCCGCGAGGTGCCGCCGGGGTACGAACCGATCGCCGCCAGCAAGCGCGCCGGTGAGGACGCGGTGCGCGCCATGAGCGGCGAATTCGCGAGCCGCGGTATCGGTTTCACCGTCGTCTCCGGCGACATGATCGACGGCACCATCATCGTCCGGCTGCTCGAACGCCGCGACCCCGATGCCGTGACCGCCCGCCGCGACCACGGCGATCTGCCCACCGTCGAGGAATTCGCCACCGCCGTCGCCGACGCCACCGCCCTCGACGCACCCCTCGGGCATACGGTCTACGTCGGCGGGCAGGACTACGTTTCCGACGCCACCGCGGCACCGGCCACGGCACGGCCCTGACCCACCCGTTCCCAGCGTGTTCGCGGCCCCGGCAGGCTCGGACGCGTTCGGCACGGCCCTCATCGCGGTGCTGCCGGGCGTCGCTCGTCTCCATCGCCGCCAATCCGAAGGCCGCGGTCTTCGGCCTCACCATCCTGCCGCAGTTCCTACCCGGCACCGGCCCGGTTCTGCCGACGGTGCTGATCCTGGCCGCGCTGCAGCTGGTCATCGACACCGCGTGGTGCGTCGGCATCGTACTGGCCGCCGACCGGGCCGGAACCTGGCTACGCCGCACCGGAAGCGGTGGGCCCGGCGGCAGACGAGCATGGTGATATCTGGTTCGAGTCCGGGCAGCCGAGTGAGGAGGTGGGACGCATGGTCAATGACGTGAAGAAGCGGTGGAACGATCCACCGATGCTGCGGCACGCGACGCGGTACGTGCTGGCCGTGCTGGGGCTCGCCGCGCTGGGTGTCGTCGTCACCGTGGTGTGGGCGTCGGCTCGACCGCGGTGCCTGGAAGCCGCATCGATGCTGTGCGACGGCACCTCCCGCGCGGTGGTCGGGCTGGTGCCAGGCGGGATTCTCCTGGCCGGGGGAATCGGCGCACTGGTACTCGCTTTTCGCGCGTGGCGGGCGGAGCGGGCGTGGCCGATCTGGCAGGGGGTGGGGTGGCTGCTGTTCACGCTCATGGTGGTGTATCTGAGCGTGGTCGGGACGCAGTGATCGGCCGGATCGGACAGCGGGATCAGACCGGGCAGCGGGAGGTGTCGGCGGTGGTGTCGTGGTGATCGAAGGGGGTGCCGCGGATGCCGACCCGGGCGGCGAGATAGCGGGCCACGCGGGTGTTGCGGTCCCACATGGGGTCGATGTGGCGGGCGCGGCGGCGCATGCGGGCGCGCGCGCCGGGAAGGCGGTCGTCGAGGGCGCGGAGGCGGACCTCCGTGGTGGCGGCGAGACCCACGAGACGTGAGAAGGGGCGCAGGGGAACCGAATTCAGGGGCGTGTCGGCCAGCAGGGCGCGGACCAGAGGTTCGCTGCCGTAGTAGGCGAGAGCGCCGAGCAACGGTGCGGTGGCGGCGATCTGGAGGCGACCTGTCGGCGTGGAATTCGTGAAGCGGCGGGTGGCCGCGCCGGCCATGGTCGCGGTCCATTGCGGGGCCACGCCCGCGGTGGCGACCATGTAGTCGGCCTGTTCCAGACCCTCGGCAGCCGAGCGCGGGATGAGTTCGTCGGCCACGCCGAAGACGTAGGCGATGTAGGCCCAGTAGTGCATGACGGCGTCGAGTTGTGCCGTGGTGCAACGGCGGCCGTGGATGTGGTCGAAGCAGATGGGGGCGAGGCCGAAGGTGACGGCCGCACCCATGGTGGTGGCGTTGGAGATGGGGTTGCCGTGCCGGGCGAAATGCTCGTCACCCCAGGTGCGGCGGAGCATGGCGCGGACCTGGGCGTGCATCAGACGGACGCGCACCGTGTCGTGGAAGATCAGGTTGCGGCGCTCGAGAGCGCCGGGAGCGGTGACGCTGCGGAACCAGACCGAGGATTCCAGTCCGCGCCGGTAGGGGTCTCTGACGAAGCGGCCGGTCTGACCGACGGCGGAGGCGACCTCCGCGCCGACGAAGGTGCCCATGAAGTCCTGGACGCCCATGGCCATCTTTCCGGCGAGGGAGACATTGATCCAGAGCCGACGGCCGTATTCCCACAGGTCCGGGTCGTACCAGTCCGGCGGATTGTCCAGTTGGGCGAAGAGATTCACCAATTCCGGCAGCGGGTCGTCGAGGCTGTCGATGCCACGGGTCAGGGCCTGGTTCAACATGCGGCGGCCGCCGGCGGAGCCGAGCCCGCGGAAGGCGGCAACCAGCGCATCCATGGGTTCGTCGCCCTGCCAGAGATGATCGGCCATGAGGCGAGTCCGCGGGGTGTCGACCGGTTCGCGCCGGACGTCGATCCACGGGCCCAGCATGGCCTTTCGCGGTTCGAACCACAGCTCCGAGGGCACGGCGCGCGGCGGTGGCGGGCGCAGCGCCAGGCCGGGACGGTAGTAGTAGTCGTAAGGGTGCGGGCGGGTGGCTTCGAGTCCCGGTGTCATGGCGGTCAAAACCCTGTCAGCTGGCGGAATCTGGTGATCGAGTCGGCGCCGCGGTCGGCGTGGACCGGGCAGTAGTGCTTGCCCTCGGCGCGGTGTTCGGCGGTGGGCCACAGCATTTCGGGTGCTTCGGGTGGCGGCAGCCAGGCGGGGCGCTTGCCGGCGACGCGGCGGCGGGCGGCGTGGATGCGGGGGAAGAAGTACTTGACGGGGTCGGGTGTCACCCGATTCATGGCCGACAGCGTGGCGCAGAGCCGCTCGAAGCGGCGCTGGTCGCGCGCGGTCCAGGCGAAGCCCATGGTGGCGCGGATCTCCGGATCGCACAGGCCGATGGTGACGAACTTGTAGAACCGCCCGCCGGTGGGCCGGATCACGTGCTCCCACAGCGGTTCCGGCAGCCGGCGCAGCAGCGGGAACGGCGGCACCGGCACGGTGTCGACCAGCGCGAAGACATCCCGGGCGGCCTTGGTCGGCTCGAGGGTGTCGCGGCACATGTCGCGCCAATAGCGCTGGAAGGCGGGCCAACTGGCCGGTACCACCCGCATGCTCATGCCGTAGAGCTCGTACCAGCGATAGTGTTCGCGCCAGAGTTGTTCGCGCTCGGCCCCGCTCAGCCCGCCCATGAAAAGATCGGCGGCGCGCAGGTTCTGCACGAAGAACACCGCGTGCGCCCAGTAGAAGGTGCCCGGATCGAGCGCGTGATAACGGCGTCCCAGGCCGTCGACGCCCTTGATGTCGCGGTGGTATCCGACGATCTCGCGGGCCGTCCGCCCGGCGCGCTCGCCGTCGAACACCACACCGTAAATCGGGTACAGCGACCGCAGAATTCGCTGGTAGAACTCGTCCTGGATTTCGGAATGGAATTCCACGCCCGCGCCCAGACCCGGATGCATGTTCTGCACCATGCCGACGAACAGGGCGCTGGGCAGAAAATACAGCGATCCGAAGGTCTTCCACGTCAGCGATTCCGGCCCGAGCGGCACCGGATCGTGATGGGGCTCGCGCGCCCTTGCGCTCTGTGACACCATGAGTCCACGCTGACACGAATAATCGCTCGCATTCAATTCGCATTCCGATTCTCCCCCGAAACGCCATGACATCGAAACGCCGCACCCCCGGAACACCCGCCACCCCGTCGCGCCGCACACCACAGCAGGAACGTTCGCGCGCCATGGTGGCCCGCATCGTCGACGCCGGGCAGCGGGTGCTCATCACCCACGGCTACGACGGGGCCTCCACCAACCGCATTGCCGCGGCGGCGGATATCAGCCCGGGCTCGCTGTATCAGTACTTCCCGAACAAGGACGCGGTGGTGGCCGCGGTGATCGAGCGCTACACCGGCGAGGTGGTGCGGCGGGTGCGGGCGCGGGTACTGGCGAATATCGGCAGGCCACCGGAAGTGGCTGTGCCGGAGACCATTTCGTACCTGATGGACGCTCTCGGCAATGATCGCGAGCTGTTGCGCGCGGTGGTCGAGCAGACGCCGCGGCTGTTCGCGGATGCCCCGGTGGTGGCCTTCGAACAGCAGATCGGCGAGCTGGCGCGGGTCGCTTTGTCGATGGGCCGCCGTCCGGGGGACGACGTGGATGCCGAATCCGCCGCCTGGATGCTGGTGCGCGCGGTCGAGCATCTCACCGTCCGATACCTGCTCGACGCCCCACCCATCCCGCGCGAGCGCTTCCTGGCCGACATCACGCGCCTGATCCTGAACTTCTTCCGGGAACCGCCCGCGCGAGCAGAACGCGAGTAATCAGACCGAGTGGTCGTCCGGGTAATTCAGGCCGTGGCCGCGGGTAGTAGCGCCGCAGCAGTGCCAGCTGTTCGTCGACCACCTCGTGGTGCGGCTGGTGGATCTGCTCGTAGGCGCCGCTGGTGGTCAGGCAGTACAGCCACCCGTTGAGGGTGCCGCGGCCGTGCATGCGCTGGCGGTCGAAGACCTCGTCGATCACGCCCGCGCCGCCGATCAGCGCCTCCATCGCGGCTCGGGTGCCGAGCGGGCGGTCCAGGTAGAGGTTGGTGCTCACGATCGGGGCGTATCCGAGTTTGTCGGCGGCGGAACAGATCTCGTCATGCTCGATTAGCTCGTCGAGCAGTCCGGCGAGGTAGGAATTGGGTACCGCGCACACCACCGCGTCGGCGGGCTCCACCTCGCCGTCGGCCAGCACGACGCCGGTGACCGCGCCGTTCTCGATGCGGATGCGCCGGGCCACCGCACGGTATTTCACCTCGGTCCCGGTCCGGTCGAACACGCGCTGTGCGCCGGAGACGAACAGGGTGTCCAGATCGATGGTCGGGTATCCGATGGTCACCGGCCGTAAATGCCTGGCGCCCAGCCGGATTCCGGTTGCCATCACATCGGCGAACACCTTGGCCGACTCCAGCCGCACCGGTTCGGCGGCGATGCCCAGCGCCAGCCAATCCCACAGCGCCTCACGCGCGGTCTCGGGCATGCCGAGCCGGCGCAGCTGTTGATCGGTGGTGAGGTCGGCCAGATGGCCCGGCTGCCGCAGGCATTGCCAACCCATTCGCAGCGTGGCCGCCGCGGCCCGGATCTTGTCGCCCGCACTCGCGTCCGGATGCGCGCCGAACAGCGCCCGCACGGCGGGAAACCCCTTGGTGCCCATGGTGACCGTGCGCCCGCCGGGCCAGCGCAGCACACCCCGCTGCGGGAAGGTCACGTACTGCCGGGTGCCGACGCTGCTCAGGTATCGGAACAGATGCTCATACCCGCTGGCGATCACGTGCCGCCCGTTGTCGGCCACGTCCCGCAGCGGGGCGACCTCCAGCGCATGGGTCCGCCCGCCCCACCGCCCCCGCCGTTCCAGCAACGTGACCCACTTCCCGGCCTCGGCCAGCCACACCGCCGACGCCAGCCCGGCCGGTCCCCCGCCGATCACCACGTACCGTCGCGGATCGTTCATATGCGCACCTCGAACCAAAGCCTGCACCAAGCAAGTTACGCCCGGTCCAGGTGTCTCACCCGCGAATTCGATTACCCCGCAGGGGCTTGCACGTTTGCCGGGGAGTCGCATGCCACGACCATCGACGCGGCCCGGCCCTCGGCGTCGCGGCTCCCGCGGCCGGGCTCCGCACTGACACAGCGGATTACGGACGGCCAGCGCGGTCGAGTGGCCACCGTCCGGTCACCTCAAGCAGGGGATGCCGCCGGTATCCATCTGGGAGAGGTCGGTGGCGGCGGGGGCATTCGTGCCGGAGGCGGTCGCCGAGACCGGGGCGGGTGGGGTGGTGGAGGTGGTCGGTTTCGGGGTCTTCGAGGTCGCGGTGCTCGGATCGGGTTGGTCTGCCACGAGATTCGCGATGGGTCCGCTGCGGGCATCTGTGCCGAGGGTGAGCTTGACGGTCTGGTCGTCCAGCGCGGTCGATTTGGTGGCGGTGAGGCCGAGTCGGGAGGCCAGGGCGGTGGCGGCGGATTCCGCGCCGGCGCCGTAGGTGAGGACGGTGGTGTCGCGAGGCGCGCCGGTGCTGGTGGCTCCGCGCGTGAATCCGCGGGTGACCAGGGCGGTTTCCACCTCCGCCGCCAGGCCGTTCTGCCCGGAGCTGTTGACCACGTTCAGCACCACTCCGGTCGCGCCGGGGATCGCCGTGGCGGATGGTGTGGGCGCGGTGGTCGGGGTCGCCTCGGAATCGCCGGGCGACAGCAGGTTTCGTACAATGGTCCGGATCTCGTCGGTGTCGACGATATTGATCGATTCCCCGGCGTCGTCGGTGCCGAAGTCCTTGACCGGCAGGGTGAACAGCGAGACCCCGTCGTCGAACAGCGCGGAGGCCCGCTGCACGAAGGCCAGCGGATCGAGGTTCTTGTCGATGGCGGTGTTCTGCTTGGCGATGTCCAGGAGGCTGCGCAGCTTGCTCGGGCTGCTGAGCGTGCCGCTGTCCTGCAATTGCCGCAGCAGCGACACGATGAACGCCTGCTGGCGGCGGGTGCGGTCGAGGTCGGTGAACAGGGGCTGATCCGGGTCGCGGCGCTGCCGCACGAAAGCCATCGCCTGCGCGGCGTCGATCTGCTGCTTCCCCTTCTTGAAATTGGCCCCCGAGTAGCTGTCGGAGGTGTCCTCGTTGAGGCACACCGTGATCGGCTGCACGGCCTGCGCGATCTGGAAGAACGCGGCCAGCGTCACCTCGAAGAAGTGATCCACCGGCACATTCCCGAGAAACCTGCTGACCGTATTGCTCTCGGCCAGCCGCCCCGCATCCCGCGACCGCTGATCCAGCTCCTGCGCATCCTTCACCCCCGCAGCAGTGAGCTTGTCCTTGGCCCGCGCATACGCAAACCCATACGCCTGCTTGATCTTCCCCTTACACGGCGACGACGCGCACGAGCCCGCATCCAGCGTCACATAGTCATCCCGGGGAATCGAGATAGCGGTCGACTTCGACCCATCCCCCGGAATATGCACCAGAATCAGCACATTCGCATTGAACCCACCCTCACTGTCATCCCCCGCATGCAACGCGTCATACATATCCTGCGGCAACGCATTCCCATGCTCATCCAGCCGACTGTCCAACCCCATGATCAAAATATTCTGCGTCTTTCCCGACGATTTGGGCCCCTCCGGACTGACCCCCGCGATAGTCAGCCCATTCAACTCATGGTGATACTGCCGCCACCCCATCCCCGTAGCGACCAACACCGCAACCGCGACCAACCCCACCGCCGCCCGCCCGGCCACCACCACCCGCCGCGCTCCCGAAGCTCGAGCACGAGGTCGGCGACCACCGGGCGGGCGAGGTCTGGACCGCCCGGCCGGTCCGACCGGGGCCAGCGGCACCGTCTCCGGGTCGTACGCAGCCGAATGCCTCCCCCGACGATCGCGAGCATGCGTCATGCCCACCGAGACTAGCGCGACGCCCCTACCAGCGACACCAAGAATCCTGGCGCATCAACGTCATCCAGCGACTGCCCCGGTTCCAACTTCCACACCGGATCCGGGATCGCCACCTCATCCACCAGATTGGTCGGGCTTGCGGGAAGGCTGCTGTCAGGCGGTGGTTTCCGCGTGTTTGCGGGAGAGCAGGGGGTAGCCCGCGCAGACCAGGATTGCCCAGACCAGGCCGACTGCGAGGGCGCTGCGGCCGTCTTCGGTGAAGAACAGCAGGGCCACTACCAGGGCCAGGAAGGTCAGGGCCAGGGCGGTGGTGAAGGGGGCGCCGGGGAGGCGGTAGTCGCTGGCGGGGAGGGTGCCTTGGTTGACGCGGCGGCGGTAGATCAGGTGGCAGACCAGGATCATGCCCCAGACGAAGATGATGCCCATGGTGGAGACCGAGGTGATGTAGCCGAAGGCCTTGTCGGGGGAGAAGTAGTTGACGGCTACGCCGATGACCATGACGGCGGCGGAGACGGCGATGCCGACGGCGGGGACCGAGCGGGGGCTCAGTGCGCCGAGGGCGGCGGGGGCCTCTTCGCGCTGGGCGAGGCTGCGGAGCATGCGGCCGGTGGAGTAGATGCCGGAGTTGCAGGAGGAGAGGGCGGCGGTCAGGAGGACGAAATTGATGATGCCCGCGGCGCCGGGGATGCCGATCTGTTCGAAGACTTCGACGAAGGGGCTGCGGCCGGCGTGGAAGGAGCGCCAGCTCGAGACCGACATGATGACGATGAGGGCACCGATGTAGAACAGGCCGATGCGGAAGGGCAGGGTGTTGATGGCCTTGCGCAGGGTGCGTTTGGGGTCGCGGGCCTCGCCGGCGGTGACGCCGACCAATTCCACACCGACGTAGGCGAATACCACGATCTGCAGGGCCAGCAGTGCCTGGCCGAAGCCGTTGGGGAATACGCCGCCGTCGTTCCAGAGGTTGGTGACGGTCGGGTTGGCGGCGTGGCCGAAGTGGAAGATCAGCACGCCGACGCCGATCACGATCATGGCCAGGATTGCGGTGACCTTGATGGCGGAGAACCAGAATTCGCCCTCGCCGAACAGTCGCACCGACACCAGGTTGGCGATGAACATGATGCCGAGTACGACCAGCGCGGTCACCCACTGCGGGATGTCGAACCAGTACTGCACGTATTTTCCGGCCACGGTGATCTCGGCCATGCAGGTGGCCACCCAGACCGCCCAATACGTCCAACCGGTAGCGAATCCGGCGAAGCGGCCCAGGAACTCGTTCGCGTATTCGGCGAAGCTGCCGGTGACCGGCCGATAGGTGAGCAGCTCCCCCAGCGCCCGCATGATCACGAAGATCGCGAGGCCCGCGGCCAGGTAGCACAGGATGAGCGCGGGGCCCGCCTTCTGGATCGCGCCGCCCGCGCCATAGAACAGGCCGGTCCCGATCGCACCCCCGATGGCGATCATCTGAATCGTGCGCGGCGACAGTCCGCGCGCATACCCCTCGTCGTCCGCGAGCGCGGCACCGGTGTCGGGTAGCTGCCTTTCCGAGGCGGTCATGCATATCCTTCCACGTGCGTACGGCCACACACCCGCCAGTCGTGATCGCAGGAATGCGGCCGCCCCGAACTTGCCGACGGATTGCCGGGTTCGGTCCAACGGCGTGTCACGCTACCGGAGAGGTATTGGCGGTCACCGTCACCGACGCGCGGATCAGCCCGCTTCGTCGATCAGTTCCAGGCCGGTGACGACTTCGGTCTCGATCCGGATGATGTGGTCCATCGGCAGATTGATCCAGGGGTCCAGCAGGGTTTCGTAGCGCTGTACCTGGTCGGGGTCCATGACCACGCGGGCGACGCCGGTGACGATGACGCTCCAGCCCTGCCGGGTGTGCTCGTCGAAGAAGTCGGCCTCGTAGGCCACCACCTGGCCGTCACCCCGCAACAGGCTTGCGCCCAGGTGCGCGCGCACCACGACGATGTCCTCTTCCACAATGTGGTTGACCGGCCGGATGATCGGAAGTCCCCGGCGCGAGTAGACAATTCGTCCGTATTGCGCGCTCGCCAGCCGTTTCAGTGAATCGGCAGCCGAGAGCTCGCGCAGCTTTCGTGCCCCAACGCCGCCCATTCTCCGATTGTGGTCGATCGTGACGAAATTCGCCAATTGCCTTGCCGCATCCGGTGGTTCACTCCCAGCACCGCCCCGACGATCGCCGCCGGGAACGGCCGCCGCCCCGGGCGGTGTCGCCGCCTCCACCAATGCAACAAACCGATCGGTATTATTCGAGCGACTGTCGAGCAACTGCGTTCGAGTTCGCGAGAGGACCGGCGATGGCGGCGAGACGGAGGTGAGCGGGCTACCGCACTATGCCCCGATGCTGGCCACGGCCGGGATCGTCCCCGGCGACGACGCCCAGTGGAGCTACGAGGTCAAATTCGACGGCATCCGCGCCATCGGATACATCGGCGAGGAGCTGCGGCTGCTGTCGCGCAACGACAGGAACATCACCGCGGCCTGGCCGGAGCTGGCCGGGCTCGCCCCGTCGGATCCCCCGTTCGTCGTCGACGGCGAGATCGTGGCGTTCGCCCCCGACGGGCGCTCCTCCTTCGCGGCCCTGCAACCCCGCATGCACCAGCGCAATCCGGCCACCATCGCCGCCCTGGCCGCCGCCACCCCGGCCACCTACATGATCTTCGACCTGCTGCACATCGGCGACCGCCCCCTGATCAACCTGCCCTACGAGCAGCGCCGCCAACTCCTCGAGCAACTCGCCCCGCACGGCCCGCACTGGCAGACCCCGCCGCGCCTGAACGGCCCCGGCACAGCGGTTCTGGAGCAATCGCGACGCCTCGGCCTGGAGGGCATCATCTGCAAACGCCTCGACAGCACCTACCAGCCGGGCCGCCGCAGCCCGCGCTGGATCAAGGTCAAGAACATCCGGGACCAGGAGATAGTGATCGTCGGCTGGCGTCCCGGCAGCGGCGCGCGCGCCGGTCACATCGGCTCGCTGCTGATGGCCGTCCACGACGCCACCGGGCCGCTCACCTACATCGGTAATGTCGGCACCGGTTTCACCCGCGCCACCCTCGACGCCCTGGCCGCGAAACTCGAGCCGCTGCAACGACATACGCCCACCGTCGCCGCCCCCGTCCCGGACGCGGTCTGGGTGGAGCCCGAGCTCGTCGGCGAGGTGAGCTACTCCGATTGGACCACCGACGGCCGCCTGCGCCATCCGTCGTGGCGCGGCCTGCGTGCCGACAAGACCCCGCGCGAGGTCACGTTGCCGGACGACCGTTGACGCGTGTCGGCGATCGAACCGCCGGGACATGCGGACAACCCGCCGTCCTGGGGGTTTGACCCGCGCGGCAGGGGGCATGCCCGTTATATGTTCACAATCATCGGGCTCATCGCTCTGCTGGGTGCTGTGACCGTGGGGGTGGCCGGGGTTCAGGCCAACAGCGGTGGGGAGCACGCATTACCCAGCGGTTTCACCGTTTTCGACCATACCTACGGCGGGTCATCCGGATTGTTGTTCGCCTACGGGATTCTGGTGGGCGCGGTCGGCACGGCGGGTTTCATCCTGTTGCTGGCCGGTGCCTGGACCACATCCCGGCGTGGCGTGCTGGCGCGGCGCGAGCTGCGGCAGTCCCGGCGCGAAATGGCGGCGGCGCGAAAGGAACTCGCGAAACCTGTATCGGTGGCCGAGCCTGCGCGTAGCGTGGATTCGCCCCGGCAGCCGGTGGTTCCGATGACCAAGCCGCCGCAACGGCAGTTCCCGCGGCCGAACTGGTCGGTCAATCCGTTCCGGAAGCGTCCGGGCGCGCCCGCAAAAACCGAATCCGTCGCCAAATAGGACCGCGGTCGCCGAGGAGTCGGATCCCGGTCCACAGAGGACATCGCATGCTCGCCGTGCTCGGCCTCGCGCTGATCGACGCCGGCTGGCTCATCGCCACCCCGGCACTGACCTCCCTCGGCATCCTCGTGCTGACCGCCGCCCTGATCCGCTGGCTGCTCGGCGCGCCCGCCCGCTACCTCGCCCATCCCCGATATTGACGGGACCGACCGGCGCCCCGCGCCGGTCGGCTAGCGTCGCTGTCATGACGGTGACGGTGCTGGTTCCGGACAACCATGGATTCGAGGCGGTCTCGCGGCTCGAGGGCGCGTGCCCGCTGCGCTACACCCTCGGCGAACCGCTGCCGGCCGGGGCCGACGCGGCGGAGGTACTGGTGCCCACCTTCCTGGCGGGCGGCCCCGAACACATCGAGCTGGCGCGGTCGCTGCCGAAACTGCGGCTGGTGCAGTTGCTCACCGCGGGCGCGGAGGCGTGGGTCGGCAAGCTGCCCGGCGACGTCATGATCTCCACCGGCCGCGGCGCGCACGGCGCGAGCACCGCGGAGTGGACCATCACCGGATTGCTCAGCGTCTACCGCGAATTCACCGGCTTCGCGATCGCGCAGCGCGAGCACCGCTGGACCCAGCATCGCACCGACACCCTGCACGGCAAGCGCATCCTGATCATCGGCGCGGGCGATCTGGCCACCGAACTCCAGCGCATGCTGCTGCCTTTCGACACCACCGTCGAACTGGTCGGCACCTATGCCCGCGAGGGTGTGCACGGCGTCGACGAAATCCCCACCCTGCTGCCACATTTCGACGCGGCGGTGCTCATGGTCCCGGTCACCTCGTCGACCATCGGCATGGTGGACGCCGAGTTCCTGTCCCGGATGCCCGACAACGCCATCCTGGTCAATGCCGCCCGCGGCCCGGTCGTCCGCACCGACGACCTGCTGGCCGAACTCGAATCCGGCCGCCTGCGCGCCGTTCTCGACGTCACCGATCCCGAGCCGCTGCCCGCCGACCACCCCCTGTGGGATGCCCCCGGCCTGCTGCTCACCCCGCATGTCGGAGGCAGCAGCAATGGAAATCTGAAGCGCGGCTGGGCGATTGCCACCGCGGAGATCGCGCGCTACCTCGCGGGCGAACCGCCGAAGAACCTGGTCCACGGCGAATACTGAAGACCCCCTGCGGGGTTCGGGCGCAGCCCTCAGCATCTCGGGGGGCTTCGGGGCTAAGCCCCCGAGAGTTACGAGAGTTGCTATAAATCCTTGCCGATGGGTCTGTTGATCCCCCGCCATTCCCGCTCCCAGCGGGAATATCGCCGGGCGTCGAACACCGTGCCGGTGAACCACACCGTCGCCGCTGCCGCACACCAGGATTCGACCAGCACCGCGAGCCCGGTGCCGATCCCCTCGGCGGCCGCCGCGCCCGGCCGGGCCGGGGCCAGCGTCGGCTGCCCGTCCTTGACCCACAGCGTCACCGCAGCCCCCGCGGCCTGCGGCCCGACGACATCCACGGTGGCCGTGGCGGTCTTGCCGTCGATACTCCATTGCACGGCAGCCTGATACCGCTCGTGCCCCGCGTAATGGTCGGGATCGGGCTGCCGCACCGCATCCGCGGTCGACACGGCCGTGACCTTGGTCTTCCCCGCGTCCTGCGCCGCGATCCGCGCTTGCGCACCGGTGTAGCTCACGGTCCCGATGGCCCCCGCGACGGGCACCGCCGCGGCCACCACGATCACCGCCACCGCCCGCAGCACCACCTCGGCCCGATCCGAGACACGCATCAGCGGATTGGGGTTCCAGGGCCGCACACGCCACAGGCGTGTCGGCAACGAAGGACGCATCGACACCTGGACCGCCTCTCTCCACGCGTCGCCGTACCGGCTACATCGGTAGCTGTACCCAATCTGATACGCCTCGAACCGGGGGAACGTCAAGGTCACAGCGTTGCGAGTGCGTTACGCGGCCTCCGGATCCACACTGTGCTCACGTTTCGCCAGTCGCAACGCCCGCTGCTGACCTCCGCGCGACGATGGGTTCGAGACTGGCGCCAAGGCCCGGTACTACCGCGACGATGGCTTCAAGGTAGTCGGCGAGGTAGCCCGAAGACGTGAATCCACCTGCGGCAGTGGTGAAACCGTCACTTTGCGCAAGGGCGGTCGGCAACGTCGTCCAGCGATGACCGCCTGCGTCGGAGGCGCCGGTCAGGTCAGGCGTTCACCACGTGCTCGACCCGATCGCGGTCGGCGTGGATGTTCCAGAATTCGAGAGCGATCTCGTCGGGGGCGCGATGCGGCACGCCTTCGGGAGCCTCGGCGAAGGGCAGGAGGTTGATGACGACGGTCGCGGCCAGCACACCCTCGGAGCCCAGGGTGTTGTGGAGGTTGTGGACCCAGTTCCGCAGGCCGGCCTGGGCAATGTTGGTGGTGGCCAGCATCGGGTAGGGGTTGATCGCGCCTCCGCCCATGCTGAAGAGCAGCGTGCCGCTCTTGGCCGCCAACATGGCAAGCAGCACCGCTCGGGTTGCGGCGACGGCACCATGCAGGATCACGTCGAGCTGTTCCTGCAGGTTTTCGGCACGCACTTCGGCCGGGTTGACCATTACGAGGCCGGCGTGCGGCGAGAACTCCAGCACATCGATGCGGCCGAAACGGGTAGCGGCAGCTTCGAGGGCCGCGGTGAGCGCGGCGCTGTGTGGAAGTACATGCCGTGTTGCAGCGGTGACAGTGGCCGAACGTCGATCAGTCCCGGTCGCTGCTGTTGCCAGCGCTGAATCTCGGCCTCCGGCCAAGTGACCAGGGCGAAAGGCTCGATGGGCGCGGCGATTTCGGGTGTGACGGCGGCGACGGCGGCCAGTCCCGCGATGGTCTTGTGGTCGAAGACATCTCGGGCGCTGAACGCGAGTCCGGCCGAGCGGGCGCGGGCGACCAGTTGCAGGGCGCTGATGCTGTCACCGCCGAGGGCGAAGAACGAGTCGTCCACGCCGACCCGGTCGCGGCCCAGCAGGTCGGCGAACAAACCGGCCAGCGTGTGCTCGGGCGGGGTTCCCGGTGCCCGGTATTCGGCGCTGTCATCGGCGAATACGGGAGCGGGCAGGGCCCGGCGGTCCAGCTTGCCCACCGGGGTCAGCGAAATGGCGTCCAGCACGACCACTGCCGCGGGCCAGCGCCGGACCGGCCAGATACAGCTCACCCGTCGCGCCCGGCGGCACCGGCCGCAGCCAGCTGTCGAGCACCAGCAACGAGAACCCGCACACCGGGCCGCCCAGGGTGATCGGCACGTCCGGCCGCAACTCGGCGAATCTCGTTGCGACGATGGTTGTTTCGGTCGGACCGTACAGATTCACCAGGCGTCGGCCCGGAGCCCAGTGCGCCACGAGTTCCGCACCCACCGCCTCGCCGCCGACCGCCAGCGTCCGCAGCTCCGGCAGATCATCCGGACGCATGCTGGCCAGCACCGACGGCGTGATCAAGGCGCGGGTGACCCGCTGTTCGCGCAGCAGCTCCTCCAGTGCCGCACCGCTGTAGGCATCCGGCGGTGCGACGATCAGGGTGCCGCCGCAGCCGAAGACGAACAGCGCCTCCAGGATCGAGGCGTCGAAGCTGGGTGAGGCCACATGCAGCACCCGCGCCTCTTGGTCCAGGCGCATGGTCTCCCGGTGCTCGGCAAGGAAATTCGCGAGTCCGCGGTGATCGAGCAGGGCGGCCTTGGGTTTCCCGGTCGAACCGGAGGTGTAGATCACGTACGCGATCTGCTCCGGCAGGACCCGGCCGCCCCGCTCAAGATCCGACACCGGGGTCGCCGGTTCGGAGTTCACGCGTCGCATGGTGCCGGGATCATCCAGCACCCGCCAGTCGATCAGCCCCGGTAGCCGGGATGCGCTGTCGCGCACGGCGATTCCGAGTGCGGCCCGAGAGTCGAAGAGCACGTGCTCGATGCGATCGAGCGGATGGTCGGGGTCCATCGGCAGGAACGCCGCACCGGTCTTGGCGACCGCCCACAGCGCGATGAGCGATTCGATCGAGCGGGGTAGGGCCAGCACCACGAACTGCTCGCGACCGACGCCCCGGCGCAACAACTCTCGTACCAGCCGGTTCGACCGGGCATCCAGCTCGGCGTAATCGAGCCGCCGGTCCCCGCAGATCAGCGCGATCGCACCTGGGTCGGAAGTCACCGCGCCGGAAAGGATTTCGGGCAGGGTTCGCGGTGGCACCGAGTCCGCGCCCCGCACCGGTGCCAGCGCCCGGCGCTCGGCGGCGTCGATGACCGGTACCCGCACCAGCGCGGTGCCCGTGCCGGCCGCCAGGAAGCGATGCAGGAAGGCCAGAAACCGCCCGTGGTGCGCGGCCAGTTCGGCTTCGGTGTAGAGATTCGGGTTCGCCTGCAGGTCCAGGTGGGTGCTCTGCCCGCCCACGCCCGGATACACATGGACGAACAGGGTCGTCGATCAGTCCCGAGGTGAGCACGTGCAACCGTCCGACCACCGGTCCGAGGTGGATCCGGTTGTCGAACACCATGAGATTCACCGTCGGCCCGAAGGAGGTGGCGATGTCCATGCTGTGGCCCAGGTCGCGGAAGATGTCCTCCTGCCGGTACCGCTGCCGCCGCAGCGCGCCGGTCAGCTCACGCCCGGTGGCGGCGAGCACCCCGCCGACCGTCATTCCGGGATCCCGGCGCAGCCGCAGCGGCACCACATTGGCGACCATGCCGCCGGAGCGGCGCAGCGTCGCGGTGGTCCGGCCCGAAACCGGCAGGCCCAGGGTCACTTCCCGCGCATCGGTCATGGCGCCCAGATACGCCGCGAAGGCGGCGACCACGATCGGCGCGATACTGCTCGACTCCTCCGCGGCCGTCCGATCCAGCAATTCCACCGTGGCCGAGGGCAATTCGGCGGAGACGAGGATCGGCTGCGCGGCCGAGCCGCCGGTGCGCCCGGCCAACGTCACCGGTTCGGCGAGCCCGGCGAGATGGTCGTGCCAGTACTCCCGGTCCGCCCGCATACGGGTCGAATCCCGGTAGGCGAGATCGTCGTTCACGATTCCCGGCAGTGCTGCCGCCCGCGCGGGCGGCAGCACTTCCCCGGCGCGAATCGCGTCGTAGATCTCGCTGGTGCGCTGCATCATCGTCATGGCGCCGGTGCCGTCGATGACGATGTGATGCATCCGCGAATACAGGAACCACGACTGCCCGCCCAGCCGCAGCAGCGCCACCCGGACGAGCCGATCCGCGTACAGATCCACCGGGGTCGAGTACTCGGCCCGCATCCAGGCGCGGGCCGCCTCGGGCGGGTCGGATTCCCCGCGCAGATCGACGATCCCGACCTCGATCTCCAAGCCCGGATCGACCAATTGCCGAGGCACCCCGCCGGTTTCGATGAGCCGTAGCTCACCGCTGCCGAACTCACGCCCGGACTGCCGCACGGCCCGCGTCAGCACCTCGATATCGACCGCACCGGCGATTTCGGCGTATTGGGCGATGGAGACGGAGACCGCACCGGCGACCTGCTGGGCGAACCACAGGCCGCGCTGTGCGGCCGACAGCTCGAACGCGCCGGTGGCCGGGGCCGTCTGTGCTGGGGCGGATCGGGGCATGGTTGTCTGTCTGCTTCGGATGGGTTCGTTCAGCTCGCGCGGTGGTCGCGGCCGAGTTCGGCCGTGGTCAGCGGCGCGCCGGAGGTGCTCAGGTACTGCCGCAGCGCCGCCCCGTCGTCGAGCACCAGCCAGCCGACGGCATCGGTCAGCCCGCCGCGCCGAGCCCGCACGGTCACCCCCACCGCGGCCGTGGGCGTGAACACCCCGGCCTCGACCGAGTCTGCGGCCGCCCCGATCTTGGCCAGCGCGTGCCGGACCGCGACCGCCTCGAATTCGGGCACCGCGGCCAGCCCGACCAGGCAGCCCGGTGTCGCCCCCAGCCGCACGAGCATGCGGGCCAGCCGATTCGACCAGCGCTCGAGCTCGGCGAAATTCAGCTCGAACCGGCCGTCGGACGCGACAACGCGATCGCGATAGGAAAGACCTTCCAGATACGTGAGAACCGCTTCCCGGCGACCGGCCAGCGTGCCGGTCGGAGCGGGCAATATCGTCATCGGTACAGACAAGGCAGTCTTCGGCACATAGAATGTGGTGGCGGACACCTGAATGAATCCTCCCGAGTCGTTCGGCATGAGAGCGGAATTACCGCGGTGCGATTCGAGGATCCGGCAAGCGATTTCGCACGACATCGGGCGAGAATCGCTCCCGGACCGTGAAATACCCAGAGCAAGGGGTGTCAACTGGGGTTTTGCCGCGGATCACGGGTCTACGGGTGGGACCACATCCGCGAAATGTAATGCCGCCGAATCTCTTTCGAAGCGCATTACTCAATCCACCGTAACCGCCCGCAAACCCGGTTGGCAGATCCGGATCCGTGGGCACACCGGCCAGTGTCCACACTCGAAAACATCCGGCACCGAACAATGCCGAACCATGGAATCCGATGTATCGAAGAGGTAAACTCCGGTATCAAACCCGAAAAGACTCAGCAATCGTTCCGCTATATGTCACATCCTGCTGGCACAAACGCACGATTGCGGGATAACGTCGGGTTCCGTCGATAACACATCGGGCACGCGGTTCGATACACGGACCAAGGTGCCGATTGTTTCGCTCGACGGTTGACGGCACGGGTCGGGGGATCCAGCCGAGCGGAGGTCCGCACATGAATGTCTCTACAGCTGAATGCGCGCCCGCGAAGGTGCGGGTCATCGAGAGCAATCCGGCGATCGCCGAAATCATGATGCTCGTGCTGACCACCGCCGGCCACCGGGCGTTCCAGCACACCAGCGGTCGGCAGGCGCTGCGCGCGCACGCCGGCATCGGTCCCGATGTGATCCTGCTGGCCGGGTCGCTGCCCGATGTGGCCGCCGAGGACATGTGCCGGGAACTGCGGGCGCGCACCGCCGTGCCGATCATCGTCCTGAGCACCGACCACGACCCCGATCTCGCCGAGGCCCTGCGGGCCGAGGGCGCGTCGGACTGCCTGCGCCTGCCCGTGCACACCCGGGAACTGCTGGATCGCATCTCGACCCTGCTCCAGGAAGACCGGCAGGCGATCGCGCCGCCCGGCTCCGCCACCACGAAACCGGCGCCCAGCGCCGCGGCCTGATCCGTCGCCACCCTTCGGGCGCTCCCGCGAGCTGTGGTCGCTCTCGGCCGGAGTCGATAGGGTGCGGCGGTGGATACAGCGGAGTTCGTTCAGCGCGGCGGCACGATCATGGATCGGCTCTCGACCACACAGGCCGCGCCGCCATGGCAAATTGTGGTCGGCACCGGTGTGCTGGCGCTGGCGCTGGTGGTCTTCCACCCGACCTGGCGGATCCTGCGCAACGCGGTGACCATCGCGCACGAGGGCGGGCACGCGTTCACCGCGCTGCTGACCGGGCGGCGGCTCAATTCCATCCGATTGCATTCCGACACTTCCGGTCTCACCGTCTCCAGCGGGAAACCCTATGGGCTGGGGATGATCCTGACGATGGCCGCGGGCTACCCCGCGCCCGCGTTGCTGGGCCTGGGCTACGCAGCGCTGCTGGGCGCGCATCGGATCACGCTCATGCTGTGGCTGACCATCGCGCTGCTGCTGGTGCTGCTGCTGAAGGTCCGCAACTGGTACGGCCTGCTGTCGATCCTGGTGACCGGCGGCGTGGTGTTCGCGGTGTCGTGGTTCGGCAGCGACACCGCCCAGGCCGCGCTGGCCTACGCGGCGGCCTGGTTCCTGCTGCTGGCGGCGGTGCGGCCGGTGATCGAACTCCAGCGCAATCGGGCGCACGAGCCCAATTCCGATGCCGATCAGCTCGCGCGCCTGACCCATATCCCGGGCCTGCTGTGGGTGCTGGTCTTCGGCGCGATCGCGCTGTGCTCGCTGGTCTTCGGCGGGCGGCTGCTGCTGGCCGATGTGTCGGGGATCTGCGTGCCGCCGCTCACCCACAGCACCTGCGCGGCAGTCGCCGCACGGTGAGCATTGCCCCACCTCGGGGCGAGACCGGTATCGCTGCAAGGCTTCTGGTGAATGCCGACTAACATTCGGTATGCACCGTCCGGGTGATCACGAACACCGGATTTGCCCGGATCTCGGCCCGCCTCGACCGAGGGCGGGCGTTCGATCGTTGCGGCAGGAGGGTTTCGGGATGGAACGACCGGCATGGGCCCCGGAGGGCGTGGACATGAACCGGCCCAGTCCCGCGCGCATGTACGACGCGCTGTTGGGTGGCTCGCACAATTTCGAGGTCGATCGCCAAGCCGCCGAGCAGGCCAAGAAGCTGGTCCCGGATCTGCCCCGGCTGGCCCTGAGCAATCGCGCGTTCCTGCGCCGCGCGGTGCGGTTCCTGGTGGATTCGGGGGTGCGGCAGTTCCTCGATATCGGCTCGGGTGTGCCGACCGCGGGCAATGTGCACGAGGTCGCGCAGGCCATCGATCCGGAGTGCCGGGTGCTCTACGCCGATATCGATCCGGTCGCCGTCGCGCATGCCCGTGCGATTCTGCGCGGCAATGATCGCGCCGCGGCCATCGAGGCGGATCTGCGCGCGCCCGCGGCCCTGCTGGAACAGGCACGGGCCACCGGCGTCATCGATTTCGACCAGCCGGTCGGCGTGCTGCTCATCGCGGTCCTGCACCTCGCCAGCGATGCCGACGCACCGGTCGAGAAGGTGAACGCGCTCTACGACGCGGTTCCGGTGGGCAGCTACGTGGCCATCTCCCATCTGACTTCGGCGAGCCGCCCCGACGATGCCGCGAAACTGCAGAACAATTCGGCCAAGGTGAGCCGGATCGGATTGCAGTTCCGCTCCCGCGAGGAGATCACCGCGCTGTTCGGCAAGTGGGACCCGATCGAACCCGGTGTGGTGGAATTGCCGTTGTGGCGGCCGGAATCCGACCGCGATCAGCATGAGGAGCCGGGCCGTTCGCTCGGTTTGGCGGGTGTGGGCCGTAAGGCCTGAGCGCACGGTCAGGGTTATCGCACCTGGCAAATACATCGGGGTTGACCGAATGCGGCAGGGCAGACAGGGGTTGGGGGTCAGCGGTGGGAGCATGTGAGCTGGCGGTCCGGTGGGCCGACTCACTCGACGGCGCGGTCGCGCCCACGCTCACCCGGGCCCAGGTCGAGGAGCTGCTCGACGGTTTCTGCGATCGCCTGATCGCGGCGGTGCGCGGCAGCGCGGACATGTCGGTGGCCCGCGAGGCCGCCGCGGCCCTGGTGGCCGCCAACTACCGCGATCCGCTCGCCGTGCACCGCTCGGTACTGGTGTTGTGCGGGGACCTGGTCGAAACCGTCTGCCCGGAACCCGATTGCGAGGACTACTGGCCCGTGCGGCACCGCGGCATCGAGCTGGCCGCCGAATTCGCGGCCGAATTCACCGCCGGATTGCGCAATGTGGCGCTGTCCGAACAGGAGACGACGCTCTACGCCGCGCTCACCGCGGCCCGCGAGGCCGAGGCCCGGCGGCATCTGTCGGAGGCGCGCTTCCAGGCCATCTTCGAGGGCGCGTCGGTGGGCATCGGCACCGTCGACATCACCACGGGACGGGTGGTCGATGTCAATAACGCCATGGCCGAAACCCTGGGCGTGCCCGCCGCGTCCATGCCGGGCCGGTCGGTGGCCGACATTCTCGGCCCGGCCAATATCGGCGAGGCGTTCGGATTGTTCCAGCGCCTGCTGTCCGGGGAGATCGACCGCTTCCGGTTCGAGACCGACCACACCAAACCCGATGGCCAGCACACCATTATCGACCTGTCCATGACCATCGTCCGCGACACCGACGGCGCGCCGCGCTTCCTGATCGGCGTCACCGTCGATGTCACCGACCGCAAGCAGCTGGCCGACCGGCTCTGGTACGACGCCCACCACGATTCGCTCACCGGACTGCCCAACCGGCTGCTGTTCTTCGACCGGCTCGCCGCCACCACCGGGCAGGTCGGGGTCTGCTACCTGGATCTGGACGGCTTCAAGGAGATCAACGACCGCCGTGGCCACACCGCCGGCGACCAGGTGCTGCGCGAGGTCGGGCAGCGACTGCGAATGGCGTTGCCGCCCAACGGGGTCGCCGCGCGGCTGGGCGGCGACGAATTCATCGTGCTGGTCGAAAGCTGCACGGGCCGGGAGGAATTGGCGACCGTCGCGGACAATCTGCTGGCCGCGCTGCGCGATACGTTCGATGTGGCCGGGCTGTCGGTGCGGGTGGGCGCGAGCATCGGCACCGCACTGGTCGATACCGACGCCACCGCAGTCGACGAGCTCATGCACGCCGTGGACACCGCCATGTACCGGGACAAGGCGCTGCGCCACGGCGGCGGGCCGGTGCCGCGCTAGCGCGGCACTAGATCACGAACGGCACCAGTGCCTTTCGCTCGGCCGGGTAGTCGCCGAACTTCTCGCGGTACCAGCGGTGGGTGACGAAGGCCCGCGGCACCAGATTGCCGAAGGTGATCAGGAATATGACCACGCCGGGCAGCGCCCAGGTGAGGATGGCGAAACCCGCCCAAGCGACCAGCTCGCCGAGATAGGTTGGGCTGGTGACGAATCGGAATCCCAGACCGTAGGGAATCTTGTATTCGGTTGCGCCCGGGTTGTTCTTGTCGCGCAGATTCCGGACGATGCGCTCGGAGCTGACCAGCAGGGCGAAACCGGCCAGGTAGACGACCGATCCTACGATGAAGCGGGGGTCGGTCAGCCAGTCCGTGCCGTACTGCCCCAGGTAGTCGTGGCTGAACAGCGCGCCGTTGAGGTAGCCGTGCAGCGCCGTCACGAACATGCCCATGCCGAGCACCGAAACATTGAAACTGCTGGTCTTGCCGGGCACTTGGCGGATATTGAGGGGGAAGAACCAGCCCCGGTTGCCGTAGTGCAGAATCCAGATGGCCGCCAGCACCAGGGAAGTCGGCTCGAAACGGTGCGGGCCGCTCAGGTACGCGACCGCGAAGACCACGGTGGCCGGAATCTCCATCAGCCACCAGCCCAGCTTCGGATTGAGATTGAGGCCGAGCTTGGTGGTGGCGAAGCGGCCGTAGGGGCTCTGCCCGAAGAGGCCGCCGATCAGCACGAAAGCGGCGAACGCGAAGGCGATCGTCAAGACGGTGTCGTAGACGGTATTGCCGGTGTACCAGTTCATTCGTGGTCCTTCATGTGAAAAAACTAGAACAGGTTCTACCATGCTGGGCGTGCCGACCGGTACCCACCGATGGCCAGCGCCGGTAACCGGCGGGTAGGTTGGCGGACACCCGGAGGGAGGCAAGGTGGGTTCGCAGGGATGGGATGTGCTGATCGAATGGATGCCGTTTTTTCTCGAGGAGGACGAGGACGCCGACGAATCCGGACTCGGCTGGAACCCGCGGTTCGTCCAGGTCCGTGACGAACTCACCGGCCGCCGAGTGCATTTCGCGCAGCAGGGCACCGAGATCGAGGTGATCGTGGCAGTCCCCGACGACGCCGCCGACGCCGAACGACTGCTGGGCGTGCTGGGCGCCCAGCCCGACGGCACCTGGGACCCGGTGCCGCTGCCCTCGGAATCCGATGCCACCGCACCGGATCCGCAGTGGCGGGCCATGCAGCGGGTGCATCAGCAGCCGCGGCTGGCCCGCGAGTGGAGCACCGGCTGGCAGCGCGGAGAGGCCGTGGACCTACGCCGCGGCGTCGCCGAATCGGTGGTGACGGTGCTGCGCGACGGGCTCGGCTTCGACGGCAGCCGCTTGCGCTTCGCGTCCTGGAGCATGGACGCGCCGGGCCTGGGCAGCTACGGCCTGCCCGCCGACCGGCCCAGTGAGCGCGAAGCGCCCGTGGTCTGTTCGGACTGGCCCGATTTCGAGGCGCGCCTGAGCTGGGCACTGACCACGCTGCCGTGGGACGGCGTGATCAACCTGAGCACCCCGCACCCGGGCCCCGACCCGTGCTTCGTCCAGTTCCTGCACGGCCGCCAGCTTTTCAACGAGGCCAGCGGCTGGGATGTGGCCGGCCTGGGCGCGGGCGAATTCGACCGCCGCATGCGCGATCTGGGCTGGAGCTTCGCCCCCCACAGCGTCCCCGGCGGCGCGGCGCTCATCTGGGAGGGCCCGCTGGCCAAGGCCGGTTTCAACCCCAACCTGCGCGGTGCGCCGCGGCGCACGGTGGCGACCTTCACCGAGGTGTTCACCGTGGGTCATCCGCAGGATCTGGTCTTCCGTGCCTTCCGCAACGGGCGGCGGCGCGACCCTGCACTCCGTTACCTGGACATCGAACTCGGCATCCCCCGCGACGTCAGATGATCAGAGGCGGCGCAGGTCGATCGGGAGGCCGTCGGCGGGCATGGGGCCCGTTCCGGCTACCAGGGGAACGTGGTAGCCGGGCGGGACGGTCCAGCCGTAGTTGAGCAGCATCTGGTGCATGGTCGCCTTGACGGTCATGCCGCCGAAGTAGCGGCCTATGCACTTGTGCGCGCCACCGCCGAAGGGGGGCCAGGCGAAGCGGTGGGATTTGTCTTCGGCGCGAGCGGGATCGAAGCGTTCGGGGTCGAAGACGTCGGGGTCGTGCCAGTACTCGGCATTGCGCATCATGGAATAGGGTCCGGCCATGACCAGGGTGCCCTTGGGGATGAAGTAGCCCGCGATATCGGTGTCCGCCAGGGCTTCTCGCACCATCTGGCCGACCGGGGCGTACATGCGCAGGGTTTCGCGGAAGGCCCTCTCCAGGCTCGGCAACCGGTCCAGGTCTGCGTAGTCGAGGGTGGGCTTGCCCAGGGCCTGCGATTCCTCGCGCAGGCGCTGCTGCCAGTCCGGGTGGCGGGCCAGTTCGTAGGCGAGCATGGAGATGGCGAGGGTGCTGGTGTCGTGGGCGGCCATCATCACGAAGATCATGTGGTCGACGATGTCGGCGTCGGTGAAGGATTCGCCGTCCTCGGTCTCGGCGTGGCAGAGCACGCTGAACAGATCCTCACCGTCGCCGGCGCGCTTGGCGGGCAGTTCGCGGCGGAAGTAGTCCTCGAGCAGGCGGCGGCCGCGCAGGCCCCGATTCCACACTCCCCCGGGAATATTCGTGCGGATGATGGCCGCGCCGCCGTGCACGGCGTCCTCGAAGGCGCGCGAGAGGCGGGTGCCCTCGGGGCCGAGTTCCGCGCCAGCGAAGACCACGGTGGCCTGCTCCAGCAGCATGCGCTTGACGTGGTCGTAGAGCAGGAAATCCGATGCGGGCCGCCAGGATTCGACGCCGCGCACGATGCGCGGGGTGGTGAGGTTGAGGTAGCCGATCAGGCGCGGGCGGGTGAATGCCTGCTGCAGGATGCGGCGGTGGTAGGTGTGATCGTCGAAGTCGCGCAACAGGATTCCGCCGCGGAAGAAGGGGCCGATGAGGAATTCCCAGCCCCGCTGCGCGGAGAAGACGTGTTTGCGGTCGAGCAGCAGTTCCTCGAAGGCCGCGGGCGAGCCGAGGCCGACGACCTGGCGGCCGAAGATCCCCATCCACTGCACCGGTCCGAAGAGCTTCATGCGCTCGCGGCCGAAGCTGAGCGGATCGGCGAGGGTGGCCACCACGTGGCCGATGCCGGGCGGGCCGGAATCACCCATCACCGGTTTGAGCCCGCTACCCGGCGGCGGGGTCGCGAGCGCGCGCGGCACGGACGGGTAGCGCTCCAGCACCCCGGCGGCGCGGCACTGAATTCGGTGATTCACCACGGCTTTTCGTACAGCCATGTACCAACGGTAGCGGAAACGAGAATATCCGTAAACGGTCGTTTCCCGATTTCTGTGCGAAGCTGTGTGGGTGACGCGAGCTTTCAACGGGACCTATCGCGGCACCACCACCGATGAGCGCCGCGAGCAGCGGCGGCGGCGACTGCTGGACGCGGCCCTCGAGATCGTCGGGACGCAGGGGCTGGCCGCGTTGACGGTGCGCGGGGTGTGCGAGCAGGCCACGGTGGGGCCGCGCTTCTTCTACGAATCCTTCACGGATCTGGACGCTTTGGCGGCGACTCTGCTCGACGAGGTGCAGGGCGAAGCCCTGGAACGGGCGCGCGCGGCCATGACCGACACACCCGGCGGTCCCGATGAGAAGCTGCGCGCCGGGGTGGCCGCGCTCATCATCGCGGTCACCGACGATCCGCGGCGCGCGAATATCGCCTTCGCGCAGGCGTACGGCAGCGAGGAGCTCATGCGCCGCCGGTTCCAGGGCATGCGGCAGGTGGCCGAGTTGCTCATCGAGCAGACGCGGATACTGCTGAACCGGCCCGAGGGCGACGACACGGCGCTGACCACGTTGGCGCAGTTGATCACCGGCGGTGCGGCGGAACTGATCCTGGTGTGGCTGGACGGCGGGCTGAAGGTCGAGCGGCCGGTGCTCATCGATCTCGTCGCCGATTACGTGGTCGCCATGGTCGATCGGCTACCCAGCCTGACCGCACGGCTCGGCTGAGCGTCCCGCCCGGGCGGTTCAGGAATCGCGATGGCCCACCCCGCTGGCGAGAATCTCGTCGACGACGATCTTGGCGGTCTCCGAACAGGCGGTGATGCCGCCGTTGGCGTACTCCTTGACCGCGTCGCCGACATTCCAGAGATTGGCGATCGGCGTCTCGTGCGGCAGGTCGTAGCCGGCGACGGCGCGCTGGGGCGGCCAGTCGTCGCGGGTGACGGCGATGGACAGGATGCGGGTCTGCTCGAAGCCGAGGATCTCCTCGCGCAGATCCTGTAGCACCAGGGCGGTTTCGGCCTCGGGATCGAAGTCGCCGACCGAGGGTTTGGGTACGCCGGTGCCGACGTAGAGGTGCCAGCCCGGCGGGGCCATCTCGGGGCAGGTGGCGGTGAAGTTGGCGACATAGCACAGCCGCCGGGTGCGGGCGAAGCTGAGCAGGCCGGGCGCGGTGATCAGGGGTTCGCGGCTGGCGAAATTGACCGAGATCATGGCGCAGGGCAGATCGCGTTGCAGCACGGCGCCGACGTAGTCCGACGGAAAGTGCTCGGGGCCGACGAGATCCAGCGTCGCCGACGGGCCGATATCGCTGACCGCGAAAGCACAAGCGACATCGACGGTTTCATCGCCCCGGTGGACGCGCGCCCCGGTGACCCGATCGTCCTCGACCAGCAGCCGCCGCACCTCGCTGTCCAGCCAGACCTGTCCCCCATTGTGTTCCACCACTTCGGCCAGCGCCTTCCACAGGCCGATGGTGCCCTCCGGGCAGAAGCCGAACTTCTTGAACGCGGACTTGTTGGTGAAGTAGGTGAGGAACACCCGCGCGGGCAGCTCCTCCGACCCGACCGCGCAGATCGAGCCGCACATGTTGCGGAAGATCCCCTGCACCGCTTCATTTTTGGTGTATCGGCGCACCCAGTCGGCGGTGGACAGCTCCCGATCGGGCAGCCCGCCGTCCTCGCGGGCCGCGCCGATTCCGGTGAGCAGGTTCGCGCCGTGCCGGGTCAGCTGCGAGATGAGCAGGCCCCAGCCGCCGGTGCTGACATCCACGTCGCGGCCGTTGATCCGGTACAGGATCGGCGGATCCGCCGGGCGCACTTCGAATTTCGCGCCGACCTCCTCGAAGGTCTGTTCGGTGATGCCGCCGATCTCGACGACCACCGCACCGGTATTGATGATGAAACCGTCGAGTTCCTCGGTGGCCGCGCGCCCCCCGACCCGGTCCAGGCGCTCGACCACCAGGGTCCGGTAGCCGTGATGGGAGAGCCGGGCGGCCGCGCACAGCCCGCCCACCCCGGCTCCGACAACCAGTGCGTCCCACCTGTTCTCGCTCATGGAGAACCCCCTCGAGCAGGCTCGGCCCGCTGGGATCACCCCGCTGGGTTCACCCCGGGCTGAGCGTCGGACATATCGGTAATACGACTCCAATTCTCTCGCACCTCGTCCAGCGTCGGGACCGCACTGAACAAGACGGGCTTGTTCGCGAACAGCTGGACCCGGTGCACCGCGCCGCCGCCGACCACGAAGGTCATGCCGGAGTCCTGGTTGTCCTCGCTGACCAGGTAACCCACGATCGGGGCGACCTGGGCGGGCGGCAGCTTCTCGAGCATTTCGGCCGAGGCGATGTCGGCGGTCATGCGGGTGGCGGCGATGGGCGCCACGGCATTGACCTTGATGTCGTACTTGCGGCCCTCGATGGAAAGGGTGTTCATCATGCCGACCAGTCCGAGCTTGGCCGCACCGTAATTGGCCTGGCCGAAGTTGCCGTAGAGGCCGGAGGTGGAGGTGATCATGACGATGCGGCCGAAGCCCTGCTCGCGGAAGTGGCCCCAGGCGGCGTGGGTGACATTGAACGAGCCGAACAGGTGCACGCGCTGCACGGCCTCGAAGGCCTCGGGCGTCATCTTGCCGAAGCTGGTGTCGCGCAGGATGCCCGCGTTGTTGACCACGCCGTGCACCGCGCCGAAGCTGTCGAGGGCGGTCTGGATGAGCGACTGCGCGCCCTCGGTGGTGGCGACGCTGTCGTAGTTGGCGACGGCGGTGCCGCCGGCCGCGCGAATCTCCTCGACCACCGCGTCGGCCATATTGTGTCCGGCCCCGGTGCCGTCGCGGGCGCCGCCGAGGTCGTTGACCACGACCTGCGCGCCCTCGCGGGCCAGCAGGAGCGCGTACTCCCGGCCCAGGCCGCCACCGGCTCCGGTGACAATGACGACTCGATCGGTTACACCAGGCATGAAACTCTCCTTGCGAAATTTAGGTTCCTTTCGAAAAGTAGCAGTAGCGCGCCGGGGCGTTTGTGCTGCCCGACACACTCGTCGCGGAACTGGTCGATCGATAGGGTTGGTGTGATGACTCCGCACCTGCACCAGCGTTATCCTGAACTCGCGCGGACCCTGCCCCATGTGCCGCTGGGCAAGAGCCCGACCCCGGTCCGGCCGCTGGCCTCGCTGGATACGGTCGGCGCGGATATCTGGCTCAAGGACGACAGCGTGTTCGGCGACGGCGGCTGGGGCGGCAACAAGGTGCGCAAGCTGGAATGGCTGCTGCCCGACGCGCTGCGGCAGCATCGGACGACGATCGTGACCGTGGGCGGGCTGGGCACCAACTGGGGGCTGGCGACCGCGCTGTACGGGCGCGAGCACGGGGTGAAAACCGTTCTGGCACTGATCGATCAACCGGTGGACTCGCATGTGACCGCGCAGCTCGAGCGGTTGCGGGCCTCGGGGGCGGAGCTGCATTTCACGCATTCCAAGGCGCGCACGATCGCGTCCGCGCCGTGGCTGCTGGCGCGGGGCTTCTCGGGGTGGCGGCCGCCGTATTTCCTGCCCGCGGGCGGATCCTCGGCGGTGGGTGCGCTCGGATATGTCGAGGCGGCACTGGAATTGGCCGAGCAGGTGCGCTCGGGTGAGCTACCCGAGCCGAGCCATATCGTGGTTCCCGTCGGTTCGGGCGGGACGGCGGCCGGGCTGTCGCTGGGGCTGCGGCTGGCCGGGCTCGCGACCCGGGTGGTGGGCGTGGTCGTGAATGACACTCTGCGACTTGACGAACCGGCCTTGGCCAAGCTGGCCGGGCGTTGCGAGCGGCTGCTGCGCAGGCGCGGCGCTCAGCTTCCCGAAAACCTGTCCCCCACCGGCAATCTCGAGATCGTGACCGAGTATCTCGGGCCCGGCTACGGCCACCCGATGCCGGAAGCCGCGACCGCGCAGGCACTTTCGGCCGATCGGGAGCATATGACACTGGAGCCGGTGTACACCGCCAAGGCCATGGCCGCGCTGCTGGACATGAACGCGCACGGCCGGTTCGGCGACGGTCCGGTGGTGTACCTCAATACCAACGGACCGCGCTGACACCGGCTTTCGCATCCGATCGGCTCACGCGGTGGCGAGCTTGGCGGCCAGGAATTCCTCCCAGGTGCGTTCGCCCACGGCGTGATCCGGCGTCAGATTGCCGCCCGCCGCGTAGGCGCGCGACGCCTTGCCCGGAGCCTTCATGGTGAACACCGGGCGGCGACGGCCGGTGGCCGCCAGGTAACTGCGCTCGAGTTCCTTCATCGTGTAGATCTTCGGCCCGCCGATCTCCGCGACGTAACCCGCGGGCTCACCCAGCGTCAGTTCCACCAGACGCGCTGCCACCTCGGCGGCTTCGATGGGCTGGAACCGGAAATCGACGACCGGCACCACCGGCATCCGGCCCAGCGCCGAGACCATGGTGAAGAGCAGATCGTGGAACTGGGTGGCGCGCAACGTGGTCCACGGCAGGCCCGAATTCTCCACCACCAGTTCGGCATCCCGCTTCGAGGCCATGTAGGCCATGGTCTGCCGATCGATGGCGCTCTCCACCGGGACGCGCTCCGCGCCGACCACCGAGATGAAGACCAGATGCGGGAACACCCCCGCCGCCTGGATGCCGTCGACCAGCGCCTGCGCCTTCTGCCCGTCGCCCTTGTTCGTACCCGCCAGGTGCAGCACGGTGTCGACTCCCGCTACCGCCGCGCCGACCCCCACACCGGTCTGCAGATCCCCGGCCACATACTCGATCCCGTCCCTCGCCTCCCGCGCGGTGCGGCTCAGCACCCGCACGCTGACCCCCGCCTCCCGCAACAGCGGGGTGACCAACTTGCCCAACGTGCCCGTACCTCCGGTAACCAGAACCGTCTGCGCCATGATGACCATCTCCTTCGTCGTATTCGCGCCGCCTCGATGGCGTCCTGCCGAGTTGACGACGCACCCCCGGCGGTTGTGACACGACGTGACCCACGACACCTCCCCGCCCCGCCGCACCCTGGCCGCCACGCCGCGAAGTCCGGTCGGCCCGTACTCATCCTGAACCGCGGCCACACCCGAGCCCACGAACCTCACCGCCCCCACTCTTTCCGCCCTCGCAGCCGCCCTGGCCCCTGACAGCCGCAACACGACGGCATGACATCGCCTGATTTTCAGGCGTTTCCGGACAGCCATGCACGAAATCACTTGCACAACAGTTGTTGTCGAATAGCTTCCGTAGACGTGGCCAAGACGCCGACAAATTCGCACGACGCATACTTCCGGCACGTGCTGGCCCGCCCACCCGACGTGGCCAGCGAGTTGCAGGCAGTCCTCCCGGAAGAGCTGGCGGCGAGGCTGGACTGGAACAACCTCACCCTGCAATCCTGCAGCTTCGTATCCCAGCACCTGCGTTCGCGCTTCAGCGACCTGCTGTTCCGCACTCGCCTCGAAGGGCACGAGGCCTTCGTCTATCTGCTCATCGAGCACCAGAGCCGACCCGACCGACTGATGCCGGTCCGATTGCTGGAATATCAGGTCGCCATCTGGAATCGCTACGTGCGCGAACATCCCGACTTCGAGACGCTGCCGATCGTCGTTCCCTTGGTCATTCACGCCAGCCCCGACGGCCGACGCTGGAACGTCCCGACCGAACTGTCCGAGTTGCTCGACATCGACCCTGCAACCCGTGCGGTTATCGGCGACTATCTGCCGCGATTCCGCTTCCTACTCGATGACCTCACCAAGGTCGAACTGCCGACATTGCTCGATAGAAGACTGACGCCGCCAGCCCGAGTCCTGTTCGTGCTGCTCAAGATCGCCTCAGGTAACAAGCAGTTGGGCGCGGACCTCCTGCCCTTGGTCGACGATCTGGAAGCGCTGCTGGCGGGGCCCGATGGCGAGGCGGACTTCGAGTGCGTGGTGACGTACATTCTTACTGTCGGCGAAACCAGGAAATCCGATCTGGGACCGCTTATCGATAGGCTCGGTCCCCGAGCGCGGGAGGTCATGATGACAACTGCCGAACAGCTCCGCGCCGAAGGCGAAGCGCGAGGTGAAGCCCGGGGTGAAGCTCGGGGCGAGGCTCGGGGACGCGCTGAGAGCCTGATCGAGCAGTTGGGGTTGAAGTTCGGGGAGCTGTCGGCCGCGACGGTCGAGACTGTCCGGTCCGGCGAGGTCGAGCAACTGAGAGTCTGGGCCGCCCGTGTTCTCACAGCTACCAGCCTCGAAGCGGTCTTCGGCCACTAGTGTCC
>NZ_BJWY01000071.1 GCF_007990715.1 Nocardia seriolae NBRC 15557
GTATTAGCCGAGCCCGCGCCCATGGCGATGGGCGGCGGCATCAGGAACTGGCCGGGCGTCATGACCATCAAACTCGTTGCGGCCTCATAGGTTTCCATCACCAGCGCGGCCCGGATGTCGAGGGCCAGCTTGGCGGCCTCGGCCGCCTCGGCGGTGCCGTTGAGCGCGCCGCCGCTGGAGTAGGCGGCCACCCGTGCCGCGTCCACGGCCGCGATCTCGGGCAGGCTCGGCATGGCGATGGAGGCCACGGTGTAGGCGGTGGCATTGGCGGCGGCCTTGCCCGCCATCACGCCCGCCATCACCGCCTGCTGCTCGGCCCAGCCGGTGAAGACACCGAGCCGCGCCAGCACATTGAGTCCGTTCAACCCCTCGAGTCCGACTCCGATCTCGGCCATCACCCGCGCCACCGTGGTGGTCGCGTCGACCCAGGCGGCGGTGAGCCCGCTCCACGCGGTGTTCGCGGCCACCAGCGGAATGGCGTGCGTACCGGCATTGAGCGAGACGGAGTTCAGTTCGGCCATGCGGGGCAGCCAGAACACCCCGGTGATTCCCAGCGTCATGCGTGTATCTCCCCTTCTACACCTGGATCGCGGCGATACCGGCGGCGCGCAGGGCGTCCTGGGCCAGGTATTGGGCCAGCTGGCTGCGCAGGGTGGCGGCCGCGTGATGCAGCTCGAGAATGCCCTGGGCGACGGAGTGGTCGTGGGTGAAGGCGGCATTGTTGAAATGCGCTGTGGCCAAGAACGACACCTCTTCGGTGCCGGAGGGCAGCACGTGGGTGGCCGGTGCGGTGGCGCTCGCGGCCGCCGCCAGGCGTTCGGCGAGCAGGTCGAGCTCGAGTGCCGCCGCGAGAATCACCTCGGGCTGCACGAGGACATGGCCAACCATGATCGGGCTCCCTTCTACGTTCCACCCCGGTTATGAAGATTGGACGCAGAGGTTTGCTGATCGGTTCCCAGCGCCGCTGTTCAGCCCCATCCCAGCTGATGAAGGCGCTCGTCGTCAATCCCGAAATAGTGCGCTATCTCATGAATCACTGTGATTGCCACCTCTTCGACCACCTCTTCTTCGCTGTGGCACATCTCCAGGATGGCTTCGCGATAGATGGTGATGGTGTCGGGCAGCGCGCCGCCGTAATGGCTGAAGTCCCGGTCGGTGAGTGCGATGCCGTGATAGAGACCGAGCAGGTGAGGGTCCTCGTCGCTGCGCGGCTCGATGAGCACGACCACATTGTCGATCGCCTGTGACAACTCTCGCGGAATCAGGTCGAGGGCATCGCCGACCAGTTCCTCGAAGCGGTCGTCGGACATGGAGACGGGCATGGGTGTTCGCTACCGCCGGATCATCGTGGCTGGGGCATAACCGGCGGGGCCGCGCCGGGCAGCGGGGCCGGGGTGAAGCGGCCGGAATTGGGCGGCGGCACCGGGGCCTGGCCGTCGATCTGGATGTCGCCCTTGGCCGATCCGGTGATGGACGAGAAACCTTGGTCGTTGCCCTTGCCGATCATGCAGTTGAGGCTGCGGCTACCGACCCGCCAGCTGCGGGCGTCTACATAGTCGAAGAAGACCGTGAGCGTCTTGTCTAGGACCGTGTTGGGTGAGCCTAGGAAGTCAGCACTGTCCTTGGCGCACTGCTCGGACATGAATTTGTCCTGATCGTCCTTGCTCGGTGGCCCACCGTTGAAATGGGTACCGAGGTCCACGGTCGACATCATCTCGTAGGCGTGCGGCTGGGTGCAGTCGACGGGTTCGCCGGTGGGCAGACCGTTCTTGATACCGATGCAGGTGCCCGTGTCGTAGACCTTGGATTGATTGACGTTGCGGACGCTGCCGAGTGACGGCACGACGGCTTCGCCGCTGGTCGTCTTCACCTGAACGCCGCACCGCAAGCTGCGTTCGCCCGCTTTCCAGCCGTCCTTGCCGGGTTGAATCACGCCGATATCGAATTTGCCGCGCGGATCGAGTTTTCCGTCGAAGTAGACTTGGGATGCGCTGACGCAGTGCTCGTCCCGCAGTTCGGTGAACCGCAGCGAATCCGGATACACCGAACCCGGCCCGAATTCCTTACCCGGGTACTTGCTCAGATCGACCACGGCGGTCACCTCGAACATGTGCTTGCTCGAGCAGTCCACTTTCTTCAGATCTGCCCCACCGGGTTTGGACCATGTCAGGCAGTCGCCTTCCTTGGCGGTGCCGAAAGCGGTGCCCGCCACCGCGCCGGTGGGTTCTGCGCCGCCCGGCGCGTGCGCCTTCACCCGGTTCGAGTCGAACCCGTTGGACATGAACATGGTGATGAGCACCGCCAGCGTGACGCCGACCGCCATGGCCAGCAGCCCCCACCGCACCGTTGACGCCGATAGCGGCCCGTTCTTGTCGAGCTTGGACTCGACAGCACGGAACGGTGTCACCAATCGATCCATCGCCGTCGTTTTCCGACGGTTCGGCGACCCGGGTCGCTGCGAAGGCGGAGGCGCGGGCCTATGCGGAGGCGTCTTGTGCTCAGGCATCGCGTCCGAGTTTAATTGCCTCCGCTTCGCTCCGGCGGGTTCGCGGCGCTGGAGGTCTCGTTCTTCCCTCCCTCCGCTCCTCCGCTTCGCTCCCCCGCTCCACTCAGTCCAGAACGAGACGCGCCGCGAACCAGCGAGTTTTGGCACGTCGCTTCTTGATTTGCGTAGTTGTTCTCACGAGAGGATCAGGTCGGCTGCCTTTTCGCCGATCATGACGGCCGGGGCGTGGGTGTGGCCGCGGGTGATGACCGGCATGACCGAGGTATCGGCGACGCGCAGGCCCTCGAATCCGCGCACGCGCAGTTGGGGATCCACCACGCTGGTCTCGTCCTTGCCCATGGCGCAGGTGCCGACCGGGTGATAGAGCGTGTGCGAGTGGTCCTCGAGGCAGCGGCGCAGCACCTCCTCCATCGGGGTGTCCGACGGCACGGCGGGCTGCATGAGTTCGCCGATGTGCTCCTTCATCGAAGGCTGGTGCGCCAGTTCGACACACGTGCGCAGCCCCGCGAGCAGAGCGGCGCGGTCGGCGGGTTCGGCGCAGTAGCGCGGGTTGATGCGCGGCGCGGTGAACGGGTCCGGCGAGGTGAGGGTGATGCTGCCGATGGATTCCGGCTTGAGCAGCACCGCGGCGAAGGTGAGCGCGTGCCCGTCCGGATCGCCCAGCCCCTCCGCGATATAGGGCGCGGGTCCGAAGATGAGTTCCAGGTCGGGCAGCTCGAGATCCTCGCGGCTGCGCGTGAACCCGTACGCCTCACCGATATTGGAGGTCAGCTGCCCGCGCCGCAGCACCAGGTAGTTGGCGAGTTCGAGCAGGTTCTTGTCCGCGCCGTAGAGGCTGCCCGCGGTGGTGCGGTAGACGATGGGCGCGGCCAGGTGGTCGCGCAGGCCGCGGCCGACCTCGGGCAGGTGCGCCAGCACCGGGATGCCGAGTTCCTGCAACCGGTCGCCGTCACCGATGCCGGAGAGCATGAGCAACTGCGGGCTGTTGATGGCCCCGCCGGACAGGATGACCTCGCGCTTGGCGCTGATCTGCTTGGTCTGGCCGCCGATCCGGAATTCCACCCCGACCGCCCGGTTGCCCTCGAACAGCACCCGGGTGGCGTGCGCGTCGGTGACCATGGTGATGTTGCGGCCCTGCTGGCGCGCGGGCCGCAGGTAGCCGTCGGCGGTGCTCCAGCGCGCGCCGCGCTTCTGGTTCACCATGGTCTGCGAGAAGCCTTGCGGCCGATCCTGATTCGCCCGCTCCACCGGGTATCCGGCCTCGGCGGCGGCCTGCAGGTAGGTGTGGGTGAGCGGGCGCGGGCTGCGCTGGCGGGAGATGTGCAGCGGCCCGCCGCGGCCTTCGCCGGGCGCGCTGGCCTCTTCGACGGACTCGATCTTCTGGAAGTAGGGCAGCACCTTCTCGAAGGACCATTCGGGTCCGGCGTAGCGCGCCCACTCGTCGTAGTCGGCGGCGAAGCCGCGCACCCACATCATGGCGTTCATGGAGGAGGAGCCGCCGAGCATCTTGCCGCGCGGCCAGTACACCCGCCGGTCGCTGAGTTCGGGCTGGGGTTCGGTGCGGTAGTTCCAGTCGTTGGGTCCCTGGAAGAGCTGATTGAACGCCGCCGGGATGTGGGCGAACTTGTCCTTGTCCTCACCCCCGGCCTCCAGCACCACGACACTGGTGCCGGGCCTTTCGCTCAGTCGTGCGGCGACTGCGGCCCCCGCGGATCCGGCTCCGACGACGACGAAATCGGCGGTGTGCGGGGTGTACTGGGTCATCGTGACTCCTCCGAAAGACCACGGCGGCAGCCACTGCCGGGCTCCCTTGCCGTCCCATGGCGCTAACCCTAGGGCGGAAATCGGCCGGTCGTGCGGTGGTTGGGCGGACCTACCAAAAATCGGGTAGCGGGGTCCCACTAGGCTGAATACCCATGATCGACCTTCGATTCCTGCGGGAAAACCCGGAAGCGGTTCGTGCGTCGCAGCGTGCTCGCGGTGAGGACCCCGCTCTGGTGGACACCCTGCTCGAGGCGGATGCCGCGCGTCGCGCGGCGGTCGCGACGGCCGACAATCTGCGTGCCGAGCAGAAGGCCCTGGGCAAGAAGGTCGGCAAGGCGTCCCCCGACGAGCGCGCCGAGTTGCTCAAGCACGGGCAGGAGCTGTCGGCGAAGGTCAAGGAGGCGGAGGCCGCCGAGAGCACCGCCGACGCCGACATGGTCGCCGCCCAGCGCGCGCTGTCGAATGTGGTGCAGGAGGGCGCGCCCGCCGGCGGCGAGGACGACTACATCGTGCTCGAGCACATCGGCACCCCGCGCGAATTCGATTTCGAGCCCAAGGACCACCTGGACCTGGGTGAGTCGCTGGGCCTGTTCGATATGGAGCGCGGCGCGAAGGTGTCGGGTTCGCGCTTCTACTTCATGACCGGTTACGGCGCGCTGTTGCAGCTGGGTCTGCTGCAGCTGGCCGCGCAGAAGGCGACCGCCAACGGCTTCACCATGATGATCCCGCCGGTGCTGGTGCGTCCGGAGGTCATGCAGGGCACCGGCTTCCTGGGCCAGCACGCCGCCGAGGTCTACCACCTCGAGGAGGACGACCTGTACCTGGTCGGCACCTCGGAAGTGCCGCTGGCGGGCTATCACTCGGGCGAGATCCTGGATCTGAGCAACGGCCCCAAGCGCTACGCCGGCTGGTCGTCGTGCTTCCGGCGCGAGGCGGGCAGCTACGGCAAGGACACCCGCGGCATTATTCGCGTGCACCAGTTCGACAAGGTGGAGATGTTCGTCTACACCACCCCGGACCAGGCCGACGCCGAGCACAAGCGGCTGCTGGCCTGGGAGCAGGAGATGCTGGCCGCCATCGACGTGCCCTACCGCATCATCGATACGGCCGCGGGTGATCTGGGCAGCTCGGCGGCACGCAAATTCGATTGCGAGGCTTGGGTTCCCAGCCAGCAGACCTACCGCGAGCTCAGCTCGACCTCGAATTGCACGACGTTCCAGGCCCGTCGGCTAAATGTCCGGTACCGGGACGAGAACGGCAAGCCGCAGATCGCCGCCACGCTGAATGGCACTTTGGCGACAACCCGGTGGATTGTCGCGTTGCTGGAAAACCATCAGCAAGCCGACGGTTCCGTGCGGGTGCCCGCTGCGCTGGTGCCTTTCGTCGGCACCGAGGTGCTGGAGCCTCGCTGAGTATTCGCTACTCGGCGTGGCTTATTCCGCCGGTTGTGTCTACCGCTGGCAGGGGTTATGTCTAGGCTAGGCACCGTGCGAGGAATCGGGTCTCGCGGCGATACCCGAACCCGGGTGTGGGCGGCATCGGCGCTGGCGACGGCAATGGTCATGGCTCGGACCACCGATGCGTTCTACGTCATGGGTGGGCTGCTGGGCCTGATCCTGACGGCGGTCGCCCCGGGTGATGAGGGAAATCGGCCGCTGGTGGGCGCGGCGGCGTTCGTGGCGCTGCTGCTGGGTATCAGCCTGCTCATCTGGGGTCCGCGGCTGCCGCATTCGGTGCATCACGCCTATGTGGCGACCGCGACCGTGCTGGTGACCGTTGCGGTGCACTGGTTTCCGAATACGGTGGGCGCGATCAGCCTGGCGGCGTTCTACGTGTTCGTCGCGTGTGATGCGGCCATCTTCTTCTCGTGGCGTTGGCTGGGCGCGCATCTGGCGTTCGCCATCGCCATGTGCCTGTGGGTGGTGCCGTCGCGCGGGCTGCCGTGGTGGTCGGGCATCATTCCGGCGGGTATCACCTTCGGAATCGGCATCGTGGTCGGCATTTTGACGCGCATGGCCTCCGACGCCGACATCGACGTGCTGACCGGTCTGCTGAATCGGCGTGGTTTCGACCGGGTGCTGAGCAATGCCATCGCGCACGCCACCCGCACCGGTCAGGGGCTGGCGCTGGTGCTGGTGGACCTGGACCGTTTCCAGAAGATCAACGATCACCTCGGGCACCGGGCCGGTGACGCGGTGCTGCAGCGGGTCGCCGACACCTGGGCCAAGCTGCTCACCCCGGATCAGCGGCTGGCCCGCTACGGCGGTGACGCCTTCGCGCTGCTGCTGCCCGGCACCACCGAGCAGGCCGCCATTCTGCTGACCGAGGAGCTGCGGGCCGCCGTCACCACCGGCTGTTCGGCGGGTGTGACCGCCTGGCAGCCGGGCGAATCCGGTTCGCTGCTGGTGTCGCGCGCGGATGTCGGCCTGTACCGCGCCAAGCAGGCGGGCCGCAATCGCACGGTGCTGGAGTCGTCGCGGCAGCTGCCGCTGGCGGTGGAGCTGCGCGAGGCCATCGACCGCGGCACCCTCGACGTGCAGTACCAGCCGATCGTCTCGCTCTCCGACGGCGCGACCCGCGCGGTCGGCGTGGAGGCGCTGCTGCGCTGGTCCTCGCACGCGCAGCCGGAGGTGACCACCGAGGGCCTGATCCGCGTCGCCGAGGAATACGACCTCATCTCCGATCTGGACGAGCTGGTGTTGCGCCGGGCCTGCGCCGACGCCGCCCGCCTCCAGGAGACCTTCGCCCAGCTCGATCTGACCCTGAACGTCAATGTGAGCGGGCTGGAGCTGGCCGAAACCGAGTACGCCGACCGGGTTTCGGGCATTCTCGAGGAAACCGGCTGGCCCGCCGAGCAACTCGTGCTCGAGGTGACCGAGAGCGAACTGGCCGCCGAGTCCGACACCGCCATCGCCAATCTGCACAAGCTGCGCGAGCGCGGCGTTCGCATCGCCATCGACGACTTCGGCACCGGCTATTCGTCTTTGAGCCGGTTGGCCACGCTGCCGTCGGACATCCTCAAGGTGGACCAGTCCTTCGTGGCGGCGATCCGCTCGGATTCCCCCGCCCCGCCGCTGCTCGGTGTGATCGCGGCGCTGAGCAAGTCGCTCGATTTGCAGGTCATCGCCGAGGGTGTGGAGACCGAATACCAGGCCGCGGTGCTGACCGAGCTCGGTTTCGCGCTGGCCCAGGGCTACCACTACAGCGATTCGCACCCGGTGTCCGAGCTCATCAACGACCTCAACGACCGCCACGGCCTGGTGGGCGCGGCGGTGGCCGAGGGCGAGCTCTCCACCAATGGCTGGATCCCCCTGGATAATCCGCTTGACGGTGGTGCGCCCGGCGCGCAGGGTTGATCACATGCGTCTGCTCGTCTACGCCGTTTGATTCGTACTCCGTAGCGGAGTCTCCCGCGCCCGCCCCGTTCCCGCGGGCGCCCGGTCCTCCGGGCCGGACACGACGCGCGCCCTCACGGTGCGCGCGGTGCTGTTCGCATTCACCGCGGACCTGATCCCGTTCTACGCGATTTACGCACTGCTCTTCGCCGCGCACGGCCTGAGCGCCGCACAGATCTCCTCCCTCCTCGCCATCTGGTCGGCGACCGCGTTCCTGCTGGAGATCCCGTCGGGCGCATGGGCCGACACGGTGTCGCGTCGCGGCCTGCTGATCCTGTCCGGCGCACTGCTCGCGGCCGGATTCCTGGCCTGGACGCTGTACCCGTCCTACCTGGGCTTCGCCGCGGGCTTCATCCTGTGGGGCGCCTCCGGCGCACTGCGATCGGGCACCTTCGAGGCCCTGCTCTACGACGACCTCGCCGCCCGCGCCGCGACCCGTTCCTACCCCCGGATCATGGGTTACACCCGTGCCGCCACCGAATCCGCTGCTCTGGCAGGCATTCTCGCGGCGGCCCCGCTGTACGCCCTGGGCGGCTACGCGCTGGTGGCCTGGTCGAGTGTCGGCATGGCGGTGCTGCACACTCTCGCCGCGATCACGCTGCCGAGCGCCCCGAAATCGGTGTCGGCAGCCGATGTCGAGGAACTCGAGGAGGCCGATGACTTCGACGATGATGCGGCGGCCGAGCCCGAACCGGCCGTGCCGCAGGCGGATTCGACCGGCTACCTCGCGATGCTCCGCACCGGCCTGCGAGAAGCCATGCGCGTGCGCGTGATTCGCTGCGGCATCGTGCTGGTCGCCCTGTTGAACGGCATGACCGCATTCGACGAGTACTTCTCACTGCTGGCCGGGCACGCCGGTGCCGGACCGGCCCTGGCCGCGGTGCTGGTCGGCGTCACCGTGGCCGGATCCCTGGCCGGTTCGCTGCTGGCGGGCCGGACCGAGGGCATGGGCGATCGCGCCGTGGCCGCGGCGCTGGCGGTGGCGGGCGTCCTCTTCATCGGCGGTTCCCTGCTCGCCGGGTCGGCCGCGCGCCATCCGGCTGCCCCGTACGTGCTGATGGCCGTGGGCTTTTCGGCGGTCGGTGTCGCCTACGGCATCGACTACAACGCCGACGTGATCGCCTCGGCCAGGTTGCAGGACGCCATTACCGGTCCCGCCCGCGCCACCGTCACCTCGGTGTCCGGCTTCGCCACGGAGGTGATCGCCCTGCTGGTCTTCGGCTGCGCCGCCCTGGCCTCGACCTGGCTCTCGGTCCCGGTCATGGTCGCTCTGCTGGGTCTGCCGCTGCTGCTGGCCGCCGCGCTGGTCCCGACCTGGCTGCCCGGAACAGTGGGCGGGGTTCCCGCGCGAACGGCGAGGTCGAACTGAATCCTCCTGATCGCGAATCGAATCAGGTCCCGCCGGGTCGGGCCGAAGATCACCGCGGAATCGGGAGGATCGTCCCTACTGTTCGGGCGTGGGCCGAGGGGATTCTGGTCGGGTGCCGACGCGCGTCGGGCGGTCGGCCGTGAGAACTCGAGAGAGGCGGTCCGAAGATGCTCGAATTCTGGTTCGTCGCGGTAGCGGTGGCCCTCTGTGTCTTTTTGACGCTGTGGATGAACCACGAACGTCCGGTCCCGACCGGACGGCGCGAACGCGACCGGAACTCCGTCGAGGCCATTCGTGCCCGCGTCGAGACCGAGGACAAGGGCCGGGCTGACAGCACTGGGAAACGACCGGTTGGTTGAGGGCTGCTGCCCTGAGAGCACAATCGACCCGTGGCGGTGCGGCGGTGGCTGGGGTTGGTGTTCGGGGGGTCTATCGGGGCGGCCGTCGCCGTGCAGTCCCGGATCAATGGGGAGCTCGGGCATCGGCTGGGGGACGGGATCGCGGCGGCGACCATCAGTTTTGGGAGCGGGCTGCTGATTCTCGCGGTGGTGTTCGCGCTCAGCGGGCAACTGCGGGCCGGGGTCGGGCGGGTGCGGGTCGCGCTGGGATCCGGGGAGTTGCGGTGGTGGCAGCTGCTGGGCGGGCTTTCCGGAGCGTATTTCGTGGCCTGCCAGGGACTTACCGTGGCGACGATCGGGGTGACCGCGTTCACCGTGGCGACGGTGGCGGGGCAGCTGGTGAGCAGTCTGGTGGTGGATCGGCTGGGTTGGGGGCCGAGCGGGCGGACGCCGGTGACGGCGTGGCGGATCGGTGCGGCGGTGCTCGGGCTGGTGGCGGTGGTGCTGGCGGTGACGGGGCGCAACGGACTCGGCGTGCGCACGGGCGGGCACGGCGGGGTCTCGGTGCTGCTGGTGGCGCTGCCGCTGGTGGCGGGATTGCTGGTGGCCTGGCAGCAGGCGGTGAACGGGCGGGTGGGCGTGGTCGGCGGACCGTTCTCGGCGACGCTGGCCAACTTCGCGACGGGTACCGCCGCCCTGGTGGCGATCGAGGCCGGAGTGCTGCTCCGGCGCGGCGGTTTCGGGCAGTTGCCTGGCGAGCCGTGGCTGTATCTGGGCGGTCTGATCGGAATCGTGTTCGTCGCGCTGGCGGTGCTGGCGGTGCGCTGGATCGGGGTGCTGCTGCTCGGGCTGAGTTCGGTGGCGGGGCAGCTGTTGGCATCGCTGGTACTGGATGTGGTGGCTCCGAGCGGTGCCGGGCTGTCGGTCTCGGCGGTCGTCGGCTGTGCGCTGACCTTCGTGGCGGTCGCGGTAGCGGCTCGATCGCGCGGGTGACCGGTGAAATCTGTTCTCCGGATTCGTAATTCGCCGTCCATTTGAGTGTGCGATGGTTCGGTTATGGCTGTCGACTACGTGGTGTGGGCCGCGCGCCTGACGCTGGCCGTCGTGTTCGGGCTCTCGGCGTGGGGGAAGTTCGCCGATCGCGCGGGGACCCGCAAGGCGGTGGGGGAGTTCGGGATTCCGCTGGCCTGGGTGCCCGCGGTGGCGTGGGGGCTGCCGGGGGTGGAGGCGCTGGTGGCGGTCGCGCTGCTGCCGCCGTGGACCGCGGCCGGTGCGACGCTGGTGGCGATTCTGCTGCTGGGGATGTTCACCGGTGCGGTGGTGCGGCTGCTGCGGCAGGGAAAGCGGCCGGTCTGTTCGTGTTTCGGGGCGGCCAGTGCCGCGCCGATCGGACGGGGCACCATCGTGCGCAATATCGCGCTGATCGCCCTCGCCGGGTGGACGGTGGTGGCCACCCTGGTGGAATCCGATGTGCCGCAGACCCTGCCGGTCGATCACACGGTCGCCATGGTGGTCGGGGCCGTTTTCGCGGCGGTACTGGTCTCGCTGTGGGGTGAGCTGCGCGCGCTGCGTCGGCGGCTGGACGAACAGGTGCTGTCGACGCTGGGGGCGGAGGGTCTGCCGCAGGGTGCGGTCGCGCCGGAGTTCGAGGTGTCGAATACCGCGGGCCGTCGTTCCGGATTGGATGAATTGCTCTCTCCGGGTAAGTCTCTGCTGCTGGTTTTCGTGCATCCGGCCTGTGAGATGTGTGCCGCGCTGGCCCGGGAGTTGCCGCGCTGGCAGGCGCGATCGGCGGACGCGTTGACCATCGCGGTGCTGGGCAACGGCGATGTGGCCGAGCACGCGGCATGGGGCCGGGAGCAGGGGCTCGGCGAGATTCCGGTGCTGGTGCAGCAGGGTAATGAGGCGGCCCTGCGCTATCGGGTGCGGGGGACGCCGTCGGGTGTGCTGATCAATCAGCAGGGCCGGGTGGCGGCTCCGGTGGCGCGCGGCGCGATGGCGGTGCGCGACTTGATCTTTCAGGCCAAGCGGACTGGCAAGTCGGAGAAATCCCAAACAAACGGGGCGGTTCTCTGAACCTATTGGTATGCAAGCGAATTCGCCGGTTTGCCCGGTTTGTCGGCCTTACTATCGAAAGCGCAGGTCCTGCTTCACCCGATCGCTTTGCCGAAGGGAATACCATGGCCTACTTCGCTTTTACCGACATCTCCGGTAAGGAATTCGTCTTCGAGCTGTTGAACGAGCAGCGGATCGCGGAAGCGCGCCGCATTCTCTCCGGGGAGGAGAAGGCGTCCACCCATGTGATGGGCCGGATCAGGAAGCGGCCGGCGCCCTACAACCCGGGCTGGAGCTACATGCTCGACCCGGACACCATCAGCTTTTTCACCGTGGCCATCGAGGTCTGCGACGCCACCATGACCTATACCGAGGACTATCTCGACGAGGCGTGCGGGGCGTTCCTGCCCGGTTGCTTCTGGTGTCCATGGTCTTCGCGGCTCACCAGGGAACTGAAGGAATCCGAAATCGGGGTGTGAGGCGGTGACGCCGAACCCCTAGCGCGGTGGTGAGTGCGGCCGATACCCGGGCCCGGCCGCACTCGCCGGATCAGACCAGTTTCTTCGAGCGCAGCTCGTGACCCTTGGACGTCTTGCAGCGCCCCGACTCCAGGTCCCACTGCCACCCGTGCAGGTTGCAGGTCAGCGTATTGCCTTCCACCACACCGAATTTCGACAGATCGGCCTTCAGGTGCGGGCAGCGCCGCTGCACTTCCCAGCCGTCGAGTTCGGTGGAGGCGGAGTCGTCGTGCGACTCGGCGAACCAGCCGTCGGCGTAGGCGATGCGCTCATCGGTGAGGCACTTGAAGAAGGTGTAGAGGAATTCGTTGTACCCGCCGATGCGCCAGGTGGTGAAGCGCGTGGACAGGAAGATGGTGTTCACCCAGTCCGGCTCGTCATCGCGCAGCACGGTGCGCACCAGCGCCGGGTCGATGCGGAATCCGTAGCGGTACTTGCCTTCTCCCGCGATCGGCTCGCGCACGACGCGGTTGGGGAAGTCCAGCACCACGGTCTCGTCGCCCATGACCAGGCCGACCGGGTAGCCGATGCCGTCGCAGATGAGGTGGGACTGCGCCATGATCGGCTCGAACTTGGCCTTGAGTTGCGGCAGCAGCGGCTCGCCCTCGGCCGGAGCCCAGGTCGCCTTCTCCGCGGCCAGCACCGGAGCCATGCGCTGCGCCATGGCCTCGATGTAGGCGGCCTTGTCGCCGAAGATGGTGTCCGGATCCACCGGGTGGGTCAGCGAATTCAGTTCCTTGCCACGCAGATCCGCGACCGAGCCCGGGATCATGAGCAGCCCGCCGTCATTGCCGTGGGTCTTCATCTGATCCAGGAAGACGATCTGGTCGGGGAAGATATTGCCCTCGTCGCCGCGGTCGTCGTTGAGGAAGCGCAGCTCGTCGTCGAGGAAGACCGGCGGACCGGCGGACGGGACGACCCAGGTGGCCCCGACCTGCTCGATGTAGGAGCGACAGCGGTCCATGCCGCGCTGGCGCTTCTGCTTGCCGAAGTTGGCCTTGGTCTTGGCCGGAATGTCGTACACCATCGGGTACCAGATGGCCCCGGAGTACTGGAGCAGGTGGATGTCCACGTGCCCGAAGTTCTCGTGCAGCACATCCATGTCGACCGGGCGCGCGTCGTTCATGTTGAAGCACACCGTTTCCCCGTCGGACACGACCAGGGCGGAGTCGCCGATCGGGCCGTCCGCGGGGGCGCGCAGCGCGATGATCATGATGTCCAGGTCGCCGCCCGGACCGGTGACGGTGGTCTTGACCGAGTCCTCGGTCTCCACGAACTTGGTGAAGCCGAGCTTCTCGAGTTCGCGCTTGAGATCCGGCACCGGGTAGTCCGGGAGCAGGACGGTGGCGTCCTTGCTGATCTTGTCCGCCAGCAGCTTCGCGTCCCAGTGATCGCGGTGCAGGTGCGAGACGTAGAGGAAGTCGCAGTTGCCGAGCTCGTCCCAGTCGAGCTGGGTGTTGTCGGGGAACGGGAACCACGATCCGAAGTAAGCGGGGTTGACCCAGGGATCGCAGAGGATCGTCCCGGCCGCGGTTCGGATGTGGAATCCGGCGTGTCCGACGCTGGTGATCTGCACGAGCTTCATTCCTCCCTGACCGTTACCAGCCACCCAGAGTACTGGCTAGCCGGAGACGTCGCCGATGCAGTAACCCTCGGAGCTCGACTTCAGGGTGTATATCTGCTTTGTCTGATTACCCGCCGCGGTGGTGACCGGCACCGACACGGTGATGTATCCGCCGCGCGGCCACTCCGACTTGAGCGAGTCGTCCACGAAAGTCTTTACCGTGCCCGCCTTCGACGGGTTCACCGCCAGCGGCACCATGACCGGTTTGCCGGTCCCGTTCGGATCCCAGGTGCGGCCCGCCGCGCAGGTCAGCGGGTACGCGTCCTCCCGATCGGCGGTGTTGAGCGGCTTGCCGACGGCGCGGGATAGGTAGCGGCGCACCGTGTGTCGGGCGTCGGCGTCATCGAACCCGACCTCGCCGCCGGCCGGGTACACGTGCGGGCAGGCGTATCCGGTGGCGATGTCGCGATCCTGCGCGGTGACGGTGACCGTGGCGCTCTGCCAGGTCACGGTGGTGCCGGAGGCCACGCCCGGTCCGGTCAGCGCCTCGCGGATGGGCCGCGTGTCGGCGTACATGCTGCTCACGTTGCGCGGTGCCATGGTCCAGCAGCGGGTGGCGAGGTCGTCGATGCTCAGCGCTTTGTTGCGCAGATCCGCCTCCCAGTGCGCGACCGCCGGCGCGGCCTCGGGCCGACCCGGCACCGCACCTACCTCGTCGATCGTCGTCGTGACCGTGAGTGGCGGCATGGTGCTGGTCTGCGCGGTCGTGCCGGAGTCCGCCTCCCAATCCGTGCCCTCGATCCCGACTCTGGAATCGCAGCCGTTCGCCAGCCACGCCACCCCGGCTATCAGCGTCCCGACCAGCCCCTTGCGGAGATGAACACGCAGTGCTGTCCGGCCGTTCTCCACTCCTGCGAACCTCTTTCAGTGTCTGTAAGTCACATTAATCAAGAAGGTGTTGCCTGGATCACTGGATGACGCGCGAGCAGCGACTACGCTAGCGGACTTGTGGAACCCGTCTACTACCCCATCATCGGGCTGGCCCGCACGATTTTCGCGCTGCAGGGCCTGAAGTTCACCGTCAAGGGCGACGAAAACATTCCGGCGACCGGTGGTGCGGTGATCGCGATCAACCACACCGGCTATCTGGACTTCACCTACGCCGGGCTCCCCGCGCGCACGGTGAAGCGCTACGTCCGCTTCATGGCCAAGGAAGAGGTCTTCAAGGGCCCCACCGGCCCGATCATGCGTGCCCTCAAGCACATTCCGGTGGACCGCTCCGCGGGTGCGGAGTCCTACCAGGAGGCCGTCAAGCGCCTACGCTCCGGCGAACTGGTCGGCGTCTACCCCGAGGCCACCATCAGCCGCAGCTTCGAAATCAAGGACTTCAAGTCCGGCGCGGCCCGCATGGCCCTCGAGGCGAACGTCCCCATCATCCCCATCGTCATCTGGGGCGCCCAGCGCGTCTGGACCAAGGGCCACCCGAAACGCCTGGGCCGCACCAACACCCCCATCTCCATCGCGGTCGGCAAGCCCATCGCACCCTTCGAACCCGCCTCGGCCCTCACCGACCAGCTCCACGCGACCATGTCGGAAATGCTCCTGGACCTCCAGAAGGACTACGTCCACGAGCCCGGCGCCTACTGGGTCCCCGCCCGCCTCGGCGGCAGCGCCCCCACCCTCGAGGAAGCCAACGCCATGGACGCCGCCGAAGCCGCCGAAAAGGCCGCCCGCCGCGCGGAAAAGTCCGCCGAATAACCGTTCAGCTCAGCGACATACGGCCCGTTCCGGGGTGGAGCACCCCCGGAACGGGCCGTATCTCATTTCCGCCGCACGGTCTTCCGCACCCCCGCCCGCGCGTCGTACTTCTCGAAATAACTGGTGTCATCACTGTTCCCCCGCCGCAAATGCCCGATCCCGAACCGCTCCCCGTTCGACAACAGCACCCCCCGATCGCCCGCCTGATCGATCCAACACTCCACCGCATCCCGCCCACTGACCCGAAACCGAACGGCCGCAGTCACCTTCACCCACTCCGGAAGCCTCGCCATCCCCCTCACCCGGCCCGATGTCGACCGTGCACCCGATACCGATTCCCCAGCGGAACCCGCCGCCACACCACCCCACCGGCGATAACCAGGGGCCCCCCGGGCGAAGCCTGAACCCGATCCCCGCCGACAGTCCAGTGCACCCCCGCGACGAGCACCAGAAACGAACCGGCACCAAGCAGAAAAGTCCATATCTCCAAAGGCATTTCGCCCTCCTCGAGTCGACTGGCTGACACGTGTGCACCGGCGCACTACAAGCACACACCCAGTGGAGGAAAGCGGCAATGCCATTGCGGCAATCGCATGAAACTGCCCCAAAAGCCCTGAGACATTGCCAAAATGGCTATACGCGGTTGCCATTCTTCATACGCATGAGGGGGTAGTGGTCGTGGCAAATGCGAACCAAGCGCCGACTTCGGTGGCGCGCAAACAGGTCGGGATGCAGCTGCGCGAAGCGCGCGAGCGAGCCAACCTGGACCTCAAGGATGTGGTCGACGAGATCGGGCCGGGTTGGAGCATCAGCAAACTCGGTCGTATCGAGCGTGGCGAGTCCGGCCGGATCAGCCTCCCCGAGGTGGATCTCCTCGCCAAGATCCTCGAAATGGACGAGGACGCGCGTACGAATCTGATCGCCCTGGTCAGGCAGGCGGCCTCGAAATCCTGGTGGTGGTACAAGTACCGCGATGTGGTGCACAGCGGCTTCCGCATCTACGCCGACATGGAGGCCTGTGCGCAGCGGCTAACGCTGTACAACTGCAATATCGTGCCCGGATTGCTGCAAACGCCCGATTACGCAAGGGAATTGGATCGAGTCTATTTCAAGGACGATCCGGAGAACCTGCTCGACCGCCGACTCCAGCTCAAACTGGAACGTCAAACATTCATCACCAGGAAGACCAAACCGATTGCGGTGCAGGCGATCCTGCACGAGGCCGCCATCCGCACGCAGGTCGGCGAGCCGAGGGTCATGGAAGCCCAGCTCGAGCACCTCGTGGAAATGGGAAAACGCGCCAACATCAGTCTGCGAGTGGTGCCTTACAGCGCCGGGTTCCCGTTGGGAACGGCCGTAGGGTCGTTCACGATCATCGAGATGAAACCGTCCGGCGGTATCGATCCCCAGCCGGTCGTGTACTTCGATTCCCTGGTCGGTGCCGCGTGCCTCGAAGACCCCGACAGCCTCGCAACCCACACCGCGGCCATCGCCGCACTCCGAGATGCCGCATTGGATGAAGTCGGCACCCGCACGCTACTGCGACAAATCAGCAAGAACCCAAGACCGAAGGGATAGCCCACGATGTACAACCTGTCCGGCACGGGCACTCAACTACGCAACGCCCACTTCCGCAAGAGCACCAAGAGCGGCAACGGCCCCGACTGTGTCGAAGTAGCCTTCCTACCCAACGGCACCGTCGCAGTACGCCACTCAAAAGCCAAGGACGGCCACGTCCTCCTGTACACCCCCACCGAATGGTCCGCCTTCACCGCCGGCGTCCGCTCCGGCGAATTCGACCGCCCCTGATCACCGAGTGGCACATTTCCGGGGTATTCGTCCGAATTTCGGGCTGAAAGTGTGCCACTCGATGATCCGGTCAGGTGGGGTCGGAGCCGCGGATGGCGGGGAGCCAGGTGGCGGTGGCTGCTGCCACCAGGGTGGCGGCCACGAAGGCTGTCCAGCCGCCGCCTGCCACGTATACCCACAGCAGGGCTGCGAATGGTGCGACGACGGCGGATTGGGCGTCGAGTAATAGCCTGCGCCCGATCCCGCTCCGCCCCAGCGCCTCCGGATCCGGTCGTGCCGGATTATCGATCAGCTTCCCCACCGGCTCCGAATCCCGCACCCGTCCAGCCGGATACACCCGGCCCCCGTCCACATACACAGCCCGCCCGGACAATTCGGCCGTACCCTGCGTGACGGCAACCAGCGGCAGATCGAAATAAACCGGCAGCCAACGCTCTTTCCCACCAACCGTGAACTCCAGCCACGACCGACTCACCAGCCGATCCTGCTGCCGCACCCGCCGCACAGCAACCTCCCGCACCCCACCACCCGCAGGAACCCCGGCGGGCAGATACCCGAGCCCGACAGCCAACCGAAACCCGCTGTACCCCAGAATGATCACCGCCACCGCGGCCAGCATCGCCGCCTGCTCCGAATCGCCGAACGGGACCCAGGCGAGGGTGATCGCCAGGGTCCCGATCGTCACGAGTGCCGGATAGGCCAGGGGATGTCCCATCCGGAGGCTCACTTCAGGAAGCCGACCTTGATGTAGTCCTTGTCGGCCATGCCGAAGGCACCCCAGTTGGCGAGGTTCTTGCGGACGGCGACGGTGCCCGCGGGCTGGTTGAACGGCATCGACCACACCTCGTCCCAGATCATCTGGTCGGCCTTGTTTGCGAGTTCGATCGCCTTTGCGGGATCGAGTTCGGCGACCGCCTGATCGATGACGGCATTGAGTTCCGGCGAACCGATCCTGGACTTGTTACCCAGCCAATTGCTCGGGTTGTAGTAGAAGAACTGCTTCAGGATGCCGAGCGGGAACGGGGTTCCGCCGACACTCCATTGCGCGAGGTCGTAGTTGCCCGGGTCGATCACATTGGTGAACAGGCCCTGCCCCGGAACGGTTTGGATTTCGAGCTTGACGCCGATCTTCTGGAAGTCGGCCTGAATGATCTTGGCGTCGTTCACCCAGGCGGCCTGCTGATACATGACATCGCGAACGACCAGCTTCTTGCCGTCCTTTTCGCGAACGTCACCGTTGCGGACCCAGCCGAGGGCGTCGAGTTCCTTGGCGGCCTGATCCAGGTTGAACGCGAACGGCACCGAATTATCCTGGTAGCCCTTCTGTCCCAGGTTGTAGACGTGGTTGCCCAGCGCCTTCGGGTTGTCGACCACGCCGTGCAGGAAGGTCTCGACGATGGTCTGCCGATCGATGGCCTTGGCGAGGGCCTGGCGCAGTTTCACATCCTCGAGGATGGATCCGGGCGCGCCATTGAACGCGATGAAGGAGTAGCCGGGCGGCGGGGATAGCCGCACCTCCACACCCGGCGAATTCCGTGCGGTGGTGACTCCTTCGAGCCCCGACGCCCGTGCCACGTCGATCTCATTGTTCTGCACCGCCGGCAGTAGGGCGTTATCGTCGAGAACACTGAGGGTGATGGTGTCCAGCCTCGGCGTATCGCCCCACCACTTGGGATTGCGGCTCAACGTGATTCGATTCTGGGTCCGATCGAGGTTCGTGATGACGAACGGTCCAGCGCTCACCGGCAGCGTATTGCGCGCCCAATCATTCAGGGCCCGGGGCGATTCCGTCGCGGCCTTCGGATAGAGCGGCGAGAACATGCCCCGCCACTCGCTGTAGGGCTGCTTGTAGGTGACGACAGCCTGCCGGTCGTCGACTCCGCGCTCGACCTTGTCGATGCGGTCGTAGCCGTCGGTCGACGACACCTGGTACGCGTTGTCGGAGCCGTTCTGCGCCTGGTATTCCGACCGCAGGTCTTCCCAGGTAATGGGGCTGCCGTCGGTCCACACCGCCTTGGGGTTGATGGTGTACGTCACCACCTGCGGGCTGGTGCCGGTCAACTGCACATCGGTGAAGTAGTTCTTGTCGATGCTGAGCTCGCCGGCCGCGTTGCTGACGAACGGAGAACCCAGGAGCGGTCCGATCACACTCGCGGTGTCGGCGGTGGTCCCGTCCACGTGCAAGTAGTTGAACGAATCCGGCATGGAGGTCAGCGCCAATCGAAGATTGCCGCCCTCCTTCAGGTCGGACACCGGATGCGGGTTGATGTCGTTCGTGGTGCCGAGTTCTCCACTGCCGGTGGCGCCACCGTTGTTCGAACTGCACCCGGACACAACGAGTCCGACCGCGACCATCGGGATCGCGAGTCGGATCAGGGTCGAACGTGTCCGCATGGACCGCTCCCTTCGCCGGGTCACTTGAGGAAGCCGACCTTGGTGTAGTCGGCGGTGGCCAGACCGAAGGCTCCCCAGTTGGCGAGGTTGGTGCGGACGGCGTGGGTGCCCGACGCCTGGTTGAAAAGCATGGAATGCCCTTCGTCCCAGATCATCTTGTCCGCCTTGTTTGCGAGTTCGATGGCCTTGGCCGGGTCCAGTTCCGCCATGGCCTGGTCGATGACCGCGTTCAACTCGGGCGAGCCGATGCGGGACTTGTGGGACTGCCAGTTGTTCGGGTCGTAGTAGTAGTACTGCTTCAGAGCCCCGATGGGCAGCACGCTCGTGCCGCGGCTCCACTGCGCGAGGTCGTAATTGCCCGGGTCGATGACATTGGTGAAAAGGCCGGTGCCGGGGACGGTTTGGATGTCCAACTTGACGCCGATCTTCTTCAGGTCGGCCTGGATGATCTTGGCGGTGTCGACCCAGGAGTCCTGCTGGTACATGACATCCCGGATGGCCAGCTGCTTGCCGTCCTTTTCACGGACGTCACCCTTCAGGACCCAGCCCAGGGCATCCAAGTCCTTGGCGGCCTGGTCGAGGTTGAACGCCATGTCCTGCGAGTTGTCCTGGTAGCCCTTCTGACCGTCGATGTAGACGTGATTGTTCACGGTCTTCGGATTGTCGACGATGCCGTGCTGGCCGGTATTGACGATCGTCTGCCGATCGATGGCCTTGGCGATGGCCACCCGCAGTTTCTGGTCCGAGAACACCGACCCCGGTGCACCGTTGAACGCGATGAAGCCGTAGGTCGGTTCCGCGGCGCGGCGGATCTCGACATTGGGGGCCTGCTTGGCGCCCGTGACGGCCTCGAGTCCGGAGACGTAGGACTCATCGAGTTCGTTGTTCTGGATGGCCGGGACGATCGCCGTGTAGTCGAGGACGCTGAAGGTGATGTTGTCCAGCTTCGGTGTGTCGCCCCACCACTTGGGGTTGCGGCTCAACGTGATCCGGTTCTGGGTCCGGTCGATATTGGTGATCACGAATGGCCCGGAACTGACAGGCAGCGAATTGCGCGCCCAATCGTTGAAGGCCGCAGGGGATTCGGTGGCAGCCTTGGGATAGATCTGGCCGAACACGCCCTGCCACTCACCGAAGGGCTGGCTGAAGGTGACCACGGCTTGCCGGTCGTCGACGCCCCGCTCGACCTTGCCGATGTGGTCGTAGCCCGAGGTGGAGGCCGATTGGTAGTCGTTATTGGTGCCGTTGCTGGACTGCCACTGCGACTTCAGGTCCTCCCAGGTGATGGGTGAGCCATCGGTCCACACCGCCTTGGGATTGATGGTGTAGGTGACCACCTGGGGATTGGTCGAGCTCAGTTGGATATCGCTGAAATAGTCGTGGTTGACGCTGAGCTCACCGGCGGCGTTGCTGTTGAACGCGCTGGGCAGCGTCGGCGTGACGACGTCGGCGGTGTCCTGCACATTGCCGTCCACGTGCAACGTGTTGAACGACGACGGAAACGAGGTAATTGCCAATCGCAGATTCCCGCCGTCCTTCAGGTCCGAGACCGGATGCGGATTGATCGCATTGGTCGTCCCGAGGGCCGCCGTGCCGCCTTCGGTGGCGCTCGAACTACACCCGGTCACCACCATCCCGACCGCGACCATCGGGATCGCCAGTCGAATCATGGTCGAACGTATCCGCATGGACCGCTCCTTCCGCCGAGATGGCTGTCGTCTGTTCGGGCCCGGGCCCTATTTCAGGAACCCGATGCTGGTGTAGTCGTACGAGGCCAGTCCCGGTGAACCGAAGTTGGCCAGATCGGACCGTACCCCGAAGTTGCCCTCGTCCTGCGTCAGCGGCAGCGAGTGACCTTCCTCGAAGACCTTGCGATCGACCTGATTCGCCAACGCGATAGCCTTGTCCGCGTCCACTTCCGACAGTGTCTGGTCGATGAGCGCGTTCAGCTCCGGCGATCCGACGCGCCCGTAGTTGAGCTGAAGGTCGTTGGGGTACAGCCCGAACAGCTGCGGGAGGCTGCTGAAGACGAAGGCGTCTCCGGAGAGGATGAACTGCGCCACGTCGAAATCGCCCGGCTGCAGGACATCGGTGAAGAAGCGCTGCGCTGGGTGGGCGTCGATGGTCAGCTCGACGCCGATCTTGCCGAGGTCCTGCTGAATCAGCTTGGCGACCTGGAGGTGGGCGTCGTCCTGGACGAAGACGTCGCGGATGATGAGCTTCTTGCCGTTCTTGAACCGGCCGTCGCCCTGCTTCACCCAACCGGCCGCGTCGAGTTCCTTGGCGGCGGCAGCGGGATCGAAGCCGAGGCTGTTGTCCTGGTACCCGTGCTGCCCGCGCAGGAAGACCTGACTGTTCAGCGGTTGCGGCTTGTCGACGATGCCGTTCTGCAGGGTATCGGCGATCCGCTGCCGGTCGATGGCCTTCGAGATGGCCACGCGCACTCGCTGATCGGAGAGGATGGAGCCGGGCGCACCGTTGAAGGCGAAGTACCGCCACCGGTTCCACGCGGCATGCCGGATGGACAGGTTCGGCACCGAGCGGACGCTCTGCAGATCGGGCAGGGTGCGCAGCAGCGCGGCGTCGAGTTCGTTGTTCTGCAGGTCCTGCGTCCACGCATTGCTGTCCAGGACTCGGAAGGTCACGTTGTCCAGCTTCGGGGTCGCACCCCACCATTTCGGATTGCGGGCCAGCGTGATCAGGCCGTTGGTGCGGTCGATGTTCTGCAGCAGGAACGGGCCCGCCGAGACCGGCAGCCCGTTGACCAGGGACTTGTTGAACGAATCCGGGTTCGCCGTCACCGATTTCGGGTAGAGCATGGAGTTGCCGGAGAGCTGTCCGCGCCAGTCGGCATAGCCCTTGTCGAAGGTGATGACGGCCTGCCGGTCGTCGACCCCGCGCTCGATCCTCGCCACCCGGTCGAAGCCGTTGCTGATGGCGATCTGGAAGTCCTTGTTCTTCCCGTTCAGCGAATTGCCCTCGGAGGCAATGTCTTCCCAGGTGATCGGCGAGCCGTCGGACCACACCGCCTTGGGATTGATGGTGTAGGTGACCACCTGTGGGCTGGTCGACGTCAGCTGGATATCGGTGAAGTAGTCATGGTTGACGCTGAGGTTGCCCGCGGCATCGGTGTTGAACGCGCGCGGCAGCATGAACCGCTCGATATCCGCGTAATCGCCGTCGTTGCCGTCGATCTGCTGTGCGTTCCAGTTGACCGGGATCTCGGGCGTCGGCAACCGGAGATTCCCGCCGTCCTTGATGTCGTCGCGCGGATGCGGGTTGATGTCCGTGGTGATGCCCAGCGTGCCGGTCCCGGTCGGGGCAGGCGCATTGCTGCTGCATGCCGCCAGCGCCATGCCGCTCGCGAGAACCAGTGCGGCGCAGCCTTGTCCAATCCGCATCCGACACCTTCCTATCGGGTTGCCACCGGAACCGGCACCGCATCGATCAGTGCGCGGGTGTATTCGTGCTCCGGACTGGCGAAAATCCGTTCCGCCGGCCCGTATTCGACGATCTGCCCGCGGTACATGACCGCAATGTCGTGGGCAAGATTACGCACAACGGACAAATCATGTGAGACGAACAGATACGAGAGACCGCGTTCGGCCTGCAGGTCGCGCAACAGGTTCAGCACACCGGCCTGGATGGAGACGTCCAGCGACGACACCGGTTCGTCGAGCACCAGCAGCTCCGGATCCAGGGCGAGGGCACGCGCGATATTGATGCGCTGCTTCTGGCCGCCGGAGAAGTCGGCCGGGTAGCGGTCGGCGTGCTCCGGGCGCAAACCCACCTGCTCCAGCAATTGCGGTACCCGGCGGTTGATCTCGTCGCGGGAGCGCCCGTCGATGCGGAGCGGTTCGGCCAACGCGTCCGAGATGGGCAGGCGCGGATCCAGCGACGCGGACGGGTCCTGGAAGACGATCTGCATCTTCCGCCGGATATCGCGGCGCTGCTGATTGGTGAGCCTGGTGACGTCGTGCCCGAGAATCTCGATGCTGCCGCTCTCCGGCCGCACCAGATCCATGATCTGGGTGAGCGTGGTCGATTTGCCGGAACCGGATTCGCCGACCAACGCCAGCGTGCGGCCCGCGCGCACCTCGAAGCTGATGCCGTCGACGGCCTTCACCTCGCCGGTTTTGCGCTGGAACACCACGCCTTTGACGATCGGGAAGGTCTTGCGCAGGTCGGTGACCCGCATGACCACCTGGGCGGCGTCGACGGCCGTGACCTCGTCGGGCGGCTCGATCTCCTTGCGGTAGGCCGTGAACAGGTCCGCCGTGCTCACCTCGGAAGTGCGGATGCAGGCGGCGCGATGCCCGGGCCCGGTGTCCTGCAGCGGGGGTTCGGCAGCCCGGCAGTCGTCGGTGGCGACCGGACAGCGCGGCGCGAACGAGCAGCCCGGCGGCAGCGCGTGCATGGCGGGCGGAGTGCCGACGATCGGAATCAGCGGGCTGCGGGCAGGACCGTCCATGCGTGGGATGGAACCCAGCAGGCCGACCGTGTACGGCATCCGTGGTGCGGTGAAAAGCTCCTGCGCCGGGGCAGATTCGACGATCCGGCCCGCATACATGACGGCCACCCGGTCGGCCAGGGTGGCCGCGATGCCCATGTCGTGGGTGATGAAGATGACGCCCGCGCCGGTGATGTCGCGCGCCTTGCGCAGCAGGTTGAGGATCTGCTTCTGCACGGTCACGTCGAGCGCGGTGGTCGGCTCGTCGCAGATGATCAGTTCCGGATCGTTGGCGATGGCCATGGCGATGACCACGCGCTGCCGCATACCGCCGGAGAACTCGTGCGGAAAAGCCTTGGCGCGCTGCGCCGCATCCGGGATGCCTACCAGGTCCAGCAGCTCCACCGCCTTGGCGGCGGCCTCCTGCTTGCTCATCTTCTTGTGCGCCAGCAGGGCTTCCGCGATCTGGTCGCCGATCCGGTACACGGGGGTCAGTGCCGAGAGCGGGTCCTGGAAAACCATGGATACCTTGCTGCCGCGCAGCTTGGACATCTCCTTGTCGCCCAGCCCCAGCAGTTCCCGGCCGCGCAGCCGGATTGAGCCCTGCACGCGGGCCTGCTCGGGCAGCAGGCCGATCACGGCCATCGAGGACACCGATTTGCCAGAGCCGGACTCACCGACGATGGCCAGCACCTCGCCATCGTTGACGGTGAAGTTCACCCCGCGCACCGCGTCGACTCGGCCCTCCTCGCCGGGGAAGGACACGCGCAGGTCGGAGACCTCCAACAGCGGCGCGGTGGTCCTGGACCGCTCGGCGGTCAGCGTCTCGGCCGAATCCTGGCTCATTTGTCGGCCTTTCGTGCCTGCTTGGCCCGTGCTTTCTTCGCGGTCGGGTCGAAGGCGTCGCGCAGTCCGTCACCCATGAGGTTGGCCGACAGCACGATGATGATCAGGAACATGCCCGAGAACATGAAGGTCCACGGATAGGTGAGCGCGTTCTTGGAATAGTCACCGATCAGCGAACCCAGCGAGACGTCCGGCGGCTGCACACCGAAACCCAGGAAGCTCAAACCGGTTTCGGACATGACCGCGCCGCCGATCGCGAGCGTGGTGTCGATGATCAGGATCGAGGCGATGTTCGGCACGATGTGGGTCGTGATGATCGTCCAGGTGGACGCGCCCATATACCGTGCGGCACGAACGAATTCACGATCGCGCAGGGTGAGCGACAGCCCGCGCACCATGCGCGCCGAGATCATCCATCCGAACAGCGCGATCAGCACCACCAGCAGGATCACCGAGTCGTTGCCCTTGGTCTTCGGCGCGAACAGTGCGATGAAGATGAAACTGGGCACCACCAGCAGCAGATCGACCAGCCACATGATGGCCCGATCGGTCCAACCGCCCAGCAGCCCGGCCACCGAGCCCGCGGTGGTCGCGATGACCGCTGAGATGAGGGCCGCGCCGAAACCGATCACCAGGGATTTCTGCAAGCCGTGCAGTGTCTGCGCCAGCACGTCCTCACCCAGCGAGGTGGTGCCGAACCAGTGTTTCGCATTGGGCGGCTGAAGTTTCGCCGCGGTGTCGATGTCGGTGTAGGCGTACGGCAGGAAATGCGGCACCGTGAACGCGATCACGAAAAGCAGGATCAGCACGATCGCCGCGGTCACCGCGACCTTGTTGCGCAGGAACCGCCGCCATACCAGCTTCCGGCGTCCGGTCGCGGCGACCTGCGGCGCGACCTGGACGATGGTCTCCACATCGGTCATCAGACACGCACCCTGGGGTCGAGAATCGCGTACACGATGTCGGACAGCAGGCCCGAAAGCAGAATCACCACGCCCGCGAAGAGCGTCACCGTCAGCACCACATTGATGTCCTGGGCGTGGATGGAATCCACCAGCCACTCGCCCATACCGTGCCAGCCGAAGATCTTCTCGGTGAACGTCGCGCCGGTGACCAGGCCGCCGAAGCTGTAGGCGAACAGGGTCGCCATGGGGATCAGCGCGGTACGCAGGCCGTGCTTGTAGAGCGCGCGGCTGCGGGTGAGGCCCTTCGCGCGGGCGGTGCGAATGAAATCGCTGCCTAGTACGTCGAGCATCGCATTGCGTTGGTAGCGGCTGTAACCCGCCATCGCGCCCAGCGCCAGGCCGAGGGTCGGCAGCAGCATGTGCTGGGCACGGTCCACGATCTGGTTCCAGAGCCCGTGCACGGCCGTCGCCGAGGTCTCACCGGTATAGAGGAAAATCTGTTTCCCGGCGGCCAGATTGATCTCGAGCGCACCGTATTTCAGCAGCGTCGCCAGCAGGAACACCGGAGTGGACAGCAGCAGCATCGACACGATGGTGCTGAGGTAGTCGCTGAACTTGTACTGGCGGATCGCGTTCGCCGCACCGATCAGGACACCGAGCACGGTGCCGACGATGGAACCGATCACCAGCAGCCGCAGACTGACTCCGATGCGGCGACCCAGTTCGTCCTTCACCGGCTGCCCGGCCATGGTCTTGCCGAAATCGCCGTGCACCACACCGCCCGTCCAGGAGATGCCGCCCATCCACCAGGGGCCGCCCTCCCAGGAGAAGCGGCCGCCCGCCCAGGTCAGGTAGCGCTCCGGGATCGGCTCGTCCAGGTGCAGTTCGGCCCGCTTCGAGTCGATCACCGACTGCGGTGGGCGCGGATTGCGTTGCTCCAGTTGGTCCAACGGGGTGAACGTGTACGCGGCCACCGTGAACGCCAGGAACGATGCCAGCACCAGCAGTACGACATAGTTCAGCGCTCGTCGCAGCAGAAAACCGGCCATCATTCCCTTTCGGGGTCGAGTACTGACCCCAGATCATAGGGACAGGAAACCGTAAACGCGGGGTACGGAGCGCGGACGCGGCGGCAATCCGTGTGTTATTGGGGGCGGCCCGGGTAGGGGTGGGGGGTCAGGCGGGGATGGTTGGGGTGGACTTTCGGGGGTCGGTGCCGGAAAGGTATCGTTTGTACGGCATCGCCCGTAATCCACGGGCGCTGAGGTTGTGGCTCGAGGCAGGATGGAAGAGGTGACGCTCTTTCACCTGCCCAAACCCAAGATGGTCGCCTCCGATGTGGATGGCACGCTCATCGATCACCGTGAGCAGGTGAGCGCGCGGACCAAGGCCGCGATCAACGCACTCATCGCGGATGGGGTGCCGTTCGTGCTTGCCACGGGGCGGCCGCCGCGGTGGATCGATCCGGTGGTCGACGGGCTCGGATTCGCGCCGCTGTGTGTGTGCGGCAACGGGGCGGTCATCTATGACAGTGCGAACGATCGCGTGCTGGACAGCCGGGTGCTGGAGGTCGAAACCCTCATCTGGCTGGCCGAGCTGGCCGAGCGGCTGTTGCCGGGGTGCGGGCTGGCGGCCGAGCGGGTGGGGGTCAGCGCGCACGACGCGGCGACGCCGCAGTTCGTGAGTTCGCCCGAGTACGAGCACGCCTGGCTGAATCCGGACGACACCGAGGTGTCGCGCGCGGAGGTGATCGCCGCCCCGGCGATCAAGATGCTGATCCGGCTGCCGGGCACCTCGAGCGCGGTCATGCGCGCCACGCTGGAACCCCACCTGACCGGTCGCGCGGATCTCACCTACTCGACCGACAACGGCCTGATCGAGCTGTCCGCCCCCGGCGTCACCAAGGCGACCGGTCTGGCCATCGTGGCCCAGCGCCTCGGCGTCCACTACAGCTCGCTGATCGCCTTCGGCGACATGCCCAATGACGTCCCCATGCTCCGGATGGCGGGGCACGGCGTCGCCATGGCCAATGCCCACCACGAGGCCATCGCCGCCGCCGACGAGGTCGCGGCCTCCAACTCCGACGACGGCGTGGCCCGCACCCTGGAACGCTGGTGGTCCTGAGCCGTTAGTTGGGCTGGGCGGGGATGGGGTCCTGGACCGCGCCGTAGTTGTTCAGGACCGTGGTGACGATTCCGGTGATCCGGTTGAAAATCAGTGCGCCATTTTGGAAGTCGGCGCGCACGCCGTCCTGCACGGCGTATTCATTGCTCGAGGGCAGGCCGAGAATGCCCGCGCCCGCGCCCAATTGCAGGAATCGCTCCAGAATCTTGCCGACCACCGAGAAGATCTGGCCGGACGGATTCGAATACACGTAGCCATTGCTGAATTGCCCGTACTGGCTGCCGTCGGCCAATGCGATCGGCTCCGCTTTCGGTTGTCCCAGTGGGCCGTTCGCGCCGCCCTGCTCGCTCCGATATCGGGCGACGGGGCTGCGGTCGAGCATGTTCAGGATCTTCTGGGTGAGATCCGCGAGCGCGGCCAGATCGGCCTGATTCGATTGATTGGCATCGGGCGCGGGGGAGGGTTGCGTGTTTCCGGCATTCTGGCCCGGCCGGATGCGCGGTGAGGTGGTGGCGGGACTCGGTGTGCCGCCGGCCGCACCCGCCGCGATCTGGCGAATCCGGTCCATCAGGGCGTAGGCCGCGTCACCGGGGCAGGTGGTGTTGCCGACATCGCGGTGGGCGAAGATGTTCGGCAGCTTGACCGCCTGTCCGAGAGCGTATTTCGTGTAGTCGCTGCCCTCGGAGTACATGGTGGACGAGCCCTCGGGATCGACCCCGGCCACCTTGGCGCGCCAGCCGATGTACTTGCCGATGGCCTGGATGGAGATGTCGGTCGGGGCCTCGTCCTCGTAGTCGCCCATCAGCGCGACACCGGCGGTATTGATATTGAACCCGCCCGCGTGCGCGCCCTCGACCGGGCGGTCCAGCCCGCCGTAGCGGCCCTCGAAGATCTGCCCGTACTTGTCGACCAGGGCGTTGTAGCCGATGTCGCACCAGCCCAGCGTCTTCGCGTGATACGCGTAGATGGCGCGCACGATGCCCGCGGACTCGGCCTTGGTGTAGTCATTGCGACCCGCGGTGTGGTGCACCGTGATCGCGGTGACGCCGTCGTCGTAGGTGGGTTCCTCGCAGCGCAGCGATTCGTCCGCGCCCCACTGGGCCCGGGTGATCACCTTGGGCCCGCCGCCGGGCAGCGGCGCGGCCACCGTGGACAGGTTCTCGTCGATGCTGCCGCGGCCCGGATCGATGAGCACCGCGGCCAGCTTCTCCAGATTGATCTGCGCCGGATCGGCCGAACCGTCGTCCAGGGGTTTGGGTTCGGCGGGCGCGGCGACGGGCTTGCGCGTCACCAGCATCTGCACGGTCTTGGTATTGCCGACGTAGATCGGCTCGGTGCCGGTGCGCTTACCCGCGGCCGGATGATCCTTGCCGGTTTCGGTTTCGGCGTCGTACCACGGACCCCAGGTGCCGTCGGGGCGTTGGGCGCGGATCTTGGTGGTGGTGCCCACCATGTCCTGCGCGGTGAGCGCGACCATGCTGAACGGGGTGTCGCGGGTGAGTTCCTTGACCTGCGCGCCGACCTTGTCGACCAGTTCGCTGGGAACCGCGCCGGGGGACAGGGCGGGGGTGCGGAGGTCGCCGCCCAGGCCGGGGACCGGACGCGGGCCCGCGGCTTCCGGGTTGTCGGCCGCGGGGACGGGCGCTGCCGGGGCTGCGGCGTCTGTCGGAACAGCGGGAGCCGCTGCGGTCGAGGGAGTTTCGATGACGGGCGCGGATGGCATCGGATCGGCGATGAAGCCGGGAGCGGCGGGGGCGGTCGGCTGCGCCGATCCGGGCAGGGCGGCGGCCGGTGCGGGGGCTGAACCCGTGGGGCGAGCCGCGCCTGTCTTGGGAGCCGCCATGCCGGGCAGCGTGACACCGGGCGCGGCGGCCGGTGCCGCCGGGCTGCTGGTGCCGGGCGTGGCCGCGGGCGCGGCGGGGTTGGTGGCGCCGGGTAGCGCCGGGCGCGTGGATCCCGGTGTGGCGGGGGCGGTTCCGGGCTGGGGTGCGGTGTTCAGCCGGGGTAGCGGAATCTCGCTGGGTAGTTGAACGCCCGGAATGAGATTCGGCGGGATCTGAATCGATTTGGGCAGCGGCAGCATCCGCAGATCGGACAGGTGGAGGTCGGGCAGATTCAGCCCGGTCAGCTCGCGCAGCGGCAGCACGATGTCGGGTGCCGAAGACAGGGCGACTTCCGCCATTTGCGCAGGTATAGCTGCCAGATTGCTCTCATTCGCGGGGCGTACATCGCGGGAATCGCTCAGTGCGAGGATGCCGACGGGTGCGGCCAGCGCGAGAACCGTCAGAACCGGGAGCGTGTAGGCGTGTTTCGGTCTGCGATACGGCACGAGCATCTCCCATTCGAGGTGAATCGGTCTAACCGCGCCCTGAGCAGAAGCTTGCTACTTGGCGCCTCAGCGATCACACTAGTCCTTATTGTCACATTCCCTGAAGATAAAGTTGAGGCTTAGCTTGAGTAACTCGAATGTAGCTTCGGCTCTCGACAGAACGGGTATGACATGCCGAACGGGTACCTAGCCCAGCGCCGCAGACGGCGCGGTCTGCTCACCCTGTCCGTCCTCGCGGCCGCCACCACCGGCGGCACCGCAATCCTGGTCTGGGCCTGGCCCGACAACGCCTTCCACTTCACCGCCGGCGCGGGCCACGGCCGCGGCCTGAGCCAGAACGGCGCCTTCGACAAGGCCGTGGCGGGCTGGACCGCCGATCGCATCCTGGCCAACTACTACTCCGGAGCCGACCTCGCCGACATCGGCGCGACCACGGTCCGCGTCCGCCTCATGGAGCGCGACGACAAGACCCTCGACATCGCCTCCGACTCCGTCTTCTACGTCGCTGATCGCCGCGTGATCCCCGGCCAGGCAGCACATTTGACCCCCACCGCCACCGGCGCGGACGTCATCATCACCCAGGGCTGCGACGGCGGCAAGCTCTGGGAGGGCAGCACCGACGACCCGTGGGCCTACCCCGTCGCCGAGGGCACCGACCGCCCCGCCGCCGAGCAACTCGAGATCTGCGGCGGCAATGCCTACCGCGGCGTCCTGGGCGTAGCCCTCGACAACGGCTCCCTCCGCACCGTCAACGACCTCGACCTCGACGACTACCTCAAGGGCGTCGTCCCCGCCGAAATGGTCCCCGGCTGGGCCGACCAGGGCGGCGCAGAAGCCCTGCGCGCCCAGGCCATCGCCGCCCGCTCCTACGCCCTCGCCGAACAGCGCTACCCCTACGCCCAAACCTGCGACACCACCGACTGCCAGATGTACCTCGGCACCGACAAGGAAGACCCCCGCACCACCGCCGCCGTCCTCGACACCTCCGGCCGAGTCCTGGTGCGCGACAACCGTCTCCTGCGCGCCGAATACTCCGCCGCCCCCGACGGCGGCCTCCCCACCCCCGCCTCCGCCATGGAAACCGGCCCCGCCCTATCCGACTTCCCAGCCGCCGGGCCGACCCTCCCCACCCTCCCCTTCCTGAACCCCACCACCCCCGAAACGTCCCCCACCCCAACGGAATCCGACCCGGCCTCCCCAACCGCCCCGGACTCCACCTACACCGACCCGACCTACGCCGACCCCACCACCCCCGGCGCCCAAACCCCCATCCCCCCGGGCAATTCCACCCCCGCCCACCCCAAACCCGACAACCGCACCCGCGTCAACGTCCCCCTCCCGGTCCCGGGCAGCGCCGACCCCAACTCGATGCTCTCCGACTCCCGCTGGTCTCCGGCACCGGCAACACCGGGAATCCCCCTCCAGCCGGTCATCCCCACCGGCACCCCCACCCCCGGCACCGCCTCCACGCCTACCCCGCCGTCCTCGGCCTACGCCCCTCCGCAGGCGACCACCCCCGCCTTCGCGCATTAGCGGAAAACTCCAGTCAATCCGTCCGCCGCCGTACGCAATTCGCTGCACGGATCAGTGGTTTCCGGGCACCGTCCCATTCCGTGACGGATTCGGTGACCGATTCACGATCCTCAGTTCCCAACTCGCCAGTAGTAATTGCATCCTCGAGTTGCCAGACCCGTTGTGCAAGAGACAAATTGAGCGTCTGTCCGACTGCCTGTGTATACTTCGGCCCGTCAACAGTGCCCTTGGGAATTGTCCTGGGCAGCAACGACGGGTGGAACTATGGGATAAGCGCAGGTGCGCCATAGCGGTTTCGGGGTCCGCGTGGCGGGGTGGTGCTGTCCAATGGGGAGTGAACGGGGGTTGAAGGTTGGATCGTCCGCGCTCGCGGACATCGATGAAGGGGATTCGCGCTGTGTCTGCGGAAGCGCTGATCGGTTGGTTCAAGCAGATTTTCGATGCGGAAAGTCTGACGATGGTGATCGGCCGACTCGGGGTCGAACTCGCTCAACGAATCATGAGGGGAGAGGCCACTGTCGCGGACTTGTTCCTGGCCGCGGAAGTGGTCGATTGGGACCTTCGCGAATTGCTACCGGCTTCGCTTGACGAACTGCACGGCCCTGTCCATGATCTCGGTGGGCGAGACGTCGAGTGCATTGCTTAGCGCGAACAGCTGATGCATGTCGGGGGAGCGTTCCCCGTTCTCGAAGCGCTGAATGGTGCTGACTGCGACACCTGACGCCTCGGCCAGCTCGGTGCGTGTGTAACCCCGCCGGGCGCGGGCAGCGCGAAGCTCTTCACCCACTGCGCGGTTGATGCCGTCGTGGAGGTCCCGCAGTTCCATATGGACCATCATGCGGTCCAAATGGAATTCTTGCAAACACGCGCGCATGGATCCCTACCGAAACGCGGCCCGAGGTAACGATCCGGCAACAGGTCCGTTCGGACTTGTTGTTGTTCCGTACGGACCTTAGTGTGGCCCGTATGGACTTGCTGGATCGAAGTATCGCCGCTCGGGTGGCCCTGGCTATGAGCGAAGCCGAGGTCGGTCTCGGGCAAATCGCTGCCCGGATCGGACTCGACGCTGCCGTGCTCGCGGCCGCGATGGCCGGGAGCGTGCCGTTCACGGCGACCGATCTGGTGCTCATCGCCTGTGCGCTCCGCTGTGATCCCGCCGATCTGCTGCCGGGCGCGGGCGTTCTCACGCACGCCGATCGCGAGGTGGCGTGATGAGCGGTATCGAGCCGAACGATCTGTATCTCGATGTCCCCGCCCTGCGCGAGCTCGCGACACTGCTCGACGGTGTCCCCGAGTTGGCCGAGGATCTCGAGGACTCGGTTTCCGGCCGCGCCCGTCTGGGTGCTGCCAACACCCGTCTGAGCGGCAGGTCCAGCGATCAACCGCTCCCGTTCAGCGTGGGAGCGGCGAAGGTGCGCGACCACCTGCACGCGACGCTGGTCTCCTGGGTCCGATTGATCTGCGAACAGCGTGCACTCGACTACACCGGCGACACCTCGACGGCCGGGCTGGCGCGCTGGCTGCACCGAAACCTCATCGCGCTGGCGATGACCGAGGGTGCCGAAGGCGCGCCCGCTGAGATCCGGATGGCCGTCGCGGCCGCCGAACGTGTGGTCTGTCCGCCGGCTGTGGAGTACACGATCGATGCCATGGCGATCGAAGCCGCACGTCGGGCCCGGCTCAATTCCTCCGGAATCGCCATCCTGGCAAAGGAATTGGGAGAGCCGTTCCGTGCGATCACGGTTCGCCGCATCCAAACCCTGCGCGACGCGGGCCGCGTCGCCCCGGTGCCCGGACCGTGGGCCGCCGATTGGCCCGAGCAGTTCGTCGTCGGCGAGGTCTTCGACGCACATCTGGCTCATCCCATGCGCCGCCGAAAATAGCCCACCCGCTCCAGAGGCCGCCGAACCCGTAGCTCAACGCTCGGTTCGGCGGCCTCTGTCGTTCCAGAAGGTTGTGAATAGGGATGTCTACCAGCATATTTCGAGAAAGTTCCGGATCGGGTGTTGACATTGAACGCCGCTTGGGTGAAGCTATCTGCAGCGCCACAGTTGTGCCTTCCTCCCGAATCTCACGGGAATCACTCTTCAGCAACAGGTTTCGTAAACGAAGCCTGTATCGAGCCGTATTCCATTGCTCTGGAACGGTATCCACTGGCATACGCGCTTCCCGACGGCCCCACCCGCAGCCTTCATCCGCAGGTGGGGCCGTTCGCTATCCACCTGAAGGACGATTCCGCGTGATCACAGTCTTGACCTGCCGTGGTACCGGGGAACCACTCGGATCCCCGACGAACATGCTCGCCGCGGTGACAGGGCGGCTCGACCCCGCGATCTACGAAATCGGACCCGACGTCGATTACCCCGCAGCCGTAGGCCCCGCCAATCCGCAGCGCGGTGTCGGCGGCTGTAGTGAAGAACAATCCATCCGCCAGGGCATCGCCGTCCTGGTGAAGGCGATCCATGCCACGCCCAACAAGGTCGGCCTCCTCGGCTACAGCCTCGGCGCGGAGGTGGTCACTCGCTTCCTCGAAGCGAAGGCGCGCGGCGAATACCCCGACTGCGAACTCGCGTGGGCCGCCAACATCGCCAATCCGCTGCGCATGCAGGGAGATTCGATCGATCCGGATCCGATCGGGTTCGGCATCAACGGGCAGCGTGGTGCTTGGCCGGATGAGTTTCCGACCTGGGAGGTCGCGAACCCGGCGGATGGAATCACGTCATGCCCCGCGGACTCACCGCTGCGCACCCTCGCCGACACGGTATCCGCCTTCAGCTTCGCGGACATGGGCGGCTGGACCCGTGACGTCGCCGACCGCATCCGCAGAAATCGCTGGCAGGCAATGCAACTCGGCTCATGGTCGCAGCCGCGTCGGATCTGGGAGCTGTGGTCACAGGCCGCCGCGCTGATGGAGGGCTATCTGACCGGCGGTCAACACACCATCGCCTATATCAACGGCGGCTTCTGCGACCGCCTGGCGGCGATCCTCAACCGATATCCCGAGAGGGGGTGAACGGAGTGATCACCATTGCCGAAGATCTCATCAAGCTGATCGGCGACCTGATTCCGCTGGTCCTGCCGCTGTTCGGGCTGTAACCGAGCACCCGACCCCTCGCCAGGTCGGTTCGAATCCGGCGGCACACAACATAAGGAGAACCCCATGACCATCTTCGGGATCGACATCTCCAATAACAACGGTCCGGACATCGACCTGGCGCAGGTCGCCCGCGAAGGGTTCCAGTTCGTCTTCGCCAAGGTCACCGAGGGCGACGGCTTCGTCGACCACACCTGGCCCGCGTATCGAGATGCGGCGCACGCCAATGGATTACTGGTGGCGGGCTATCACTATCTGCGGGCCGACGCCGATGCCGAAGCCCAGGCGGACCTGTATGTCTCTCATCTCGGGGACGCGGCGACCATGGTCGACTTCGAGACGGATTCCGGTGACCTGTCGACCTGTTGGGCGTTCGTCAATGCCGTGAACGCCCGCGGACACAAGATCAACCTTTCCTACATTCCGCGCTGGTATTGGCAGCGGATCGGTTCTCCGGACCTGTCGAATGTGCCCGGGCTCATCCAGTCGAGCTATGTCTACGGCTCAGGCCCCGCTTCGGCACTGTATCCGGGCGACGACTCGCCGTTCTGGATCGGCTTCGGCGGCAAAGAAGTCGACCTTCTCCAGTTCACCGACGCGGCCGTGGTCGCCGGACATCGAGTCGACGCCAACGCCTTCACCGGCACCCTCGACCAACTCCGCGTACTGCTGGGGTTGGCACCAACCACTACCCAAGGAGTCCTCATGGCGCTGACCGATGCACAGCAGGCCGACCTGTACGACAAGGTCCAGGAAATCTGGGGTCAGCTCCGCGGCCCCGACGGTCAGGGCTGGCCGCAGCTCGGCCGAAACATGCAGGGCCAGAACATGACTCTGGTCGATGCGGTCGCGAAGCTCCAGCAAGATCTCGCGTCGAACCTGACGCCCGCACCGAAGGCGACTTCGTGAGCGCCCCGGGCGCGTGCGTGACGCGCAATGCGAAGGCGGTGGTCTCCGCCATCGGCGGAATCATCAACGTGCTGGCCGTATCCGTGGCCCTGTTCCAGTTCGCACCACCGCAGTACGCCGGTGTGGGCACCGCACTACTGGCGGTAATGGAAGCCCTCCGCAGCACCAACGTCTGGATCGTCAAGAACGAACCGGCCATCGCCGCGACCGTGGACAAGCTGGCCACCGAGGCGGTGTGATCCCTTGCTCGAAACCGTCCTGCTCTCCACCTCCACCTTCCTGGGCGGCACCGGAGCCTCAGCCTTCTTCACCTGGCTCAAGGTCCGCCGCCGACAACCCGCCGAAAGCCTGAGGCACGAGGTCGCCGCGGCCAAGGATGTGAACGACATCGCGATCAAGACGCTCTCCCGCGTATCGCAGGAGTTGCGCGAAGTCACCGGCCGGCTGGACGCCGTCGAGGCGGCCCAAGAAGCCTCGATACGCGAATTGACCAGGGTGACAGGGCTTTTCCGTGAGGCCCTCGGGGTATTGCGAGGTGTCATAGAGGCTGCTCAGCACGGCCGCATCCCGGAACTGCACATGTCCAGGGAGTTGATGGATGAGGTCGAATTCAATGGATCGATCACCTGACGTCACCATCGGGTTCCGGCGATGTGGAGTCTTTGATGACCCGCACCGCCCGCTCCATGATCTCGGTGGGCGAGATGCCGAGCGCGGCGCACAGCGCGAACAGCTGATGCATGTCCGGTGAGCGTTCGCCGTTCTCGAAGCGCTGAATCGTACTGATCGCAACGCCCGAGGCCTCGGCCAGCTGTAGCCGGGTCAGGTCGCGGCGTGCGCGAGCGGCCCGCAACTCGTCTCCCACCGCGTGGTTGATGTCGTCGCGGAGTTCACGCAGTTCCATACGGAACATTGTGATGTCCGCGCGGCTCGCCCCGCAAACAGCCCCACCTGTCAACATCGCTTGAATCACATTCGCTACCAGCGAGTTTCGATCAAGCAATCGTTCCATAGCCCATGCGGCCAGCCCCCGGAAACCTTCCATCGGTTCCTGACAGCGGGTCGAGCGCGCCGCATGCCCGCCCCTGCGCTCCCGCGCCTCCCGTCGGTGCTCCCACGGTCGCAGGCTGCGGTCGCAGCGCAGGGGCACCCAACTTTCCGTCCGACCGACTATCGAAAGAAGTGCAATGGAAAAGACGACGATCCTCACGGCCAATAGCTATGGCGCACAGTTCAATATCCCCGGGTTCGTCCGGATCGACGAGATGCGCCAGACCGACGAGTACGGCAATGCCGAGTTCTACGTGGTCTTCGACGATACGAAGCTCGGTCAGGTCGCCCAGGTGACCGTGAGCAATAGCGCGGACGTTCCGCCGCCGGCAGGCCAAACGCCTCCCCCCATCGTTCTCGGCAAGGTCCATACCCTCGGTGGCTGGGCGTACATCTGTTACTACGCCTCGCCTGCGCCGACGAACTGGCACAACGAGAAGACGATGGTCGTCACCGGCCGGGCATACAACCTCGAGTTCTATGTCCCCGGCTTCGTTGCGATCGACAAGATCCGCCAGGTGGATGACCGCGGCACCGTCCAGTTGTACGTCCGCTACAACACGACGAACGTCACCCAGATTCATCGCATCAGCGTCACCACGATCGGCCCGGATCGAGAGCTGCCGGCCGGTGCCGTGGACCTCGGGCTGATTCACCCGTACGGGTCGTGGCAGTACGTCCACTACACCGACGAAATCGTCTCCACCCAGGCCTGATCCGGCCTCTCACACCCGCCCCTTTCGGCGCACCCGTCTCCCGCAGGTGGTCCGCGGTAGCAGACAGCGGTCGTAACGCCGAAGGGGCGCACCGGGTCCCGTTCCCGGATGTCCCCTCTCCGGGGACGGGACCCACCCCATCCAACGATCCCGAGCCTCGGAAGGGCCCGGGACTTCGTCATGCCCACGTTCCGGAAGGTCCTGAAACCCGATGTCAGACAAGGAAATCGTCGAATCTATCAGCTTCGGCAACCACCAGCCGCCTTCCGAGTACGTGAAAACCGATACCGGCCAGCTGGTCACCCCCGAATTCCTCGCCCTCATCCAGCAGTCCCTCTCCGGCAAACTCTCCGAGTCCCGCCAGACCGACGAACTACCCCCCGAGGTCAAGGCCCTGGCCGAAGAACTCTCCGTCATCCACCTCCCCGAATGGCGCAGCGAAGTCGGCCGCAAACTCGCCGAACCCACGGTCACCAGCATCAAACAGGCTGTGCGCGTTGCCGAATACCTCGTCAAGCGCGGCGTCCGAGTCCACCCCGACCTCGAGGAAATCCGCTGGACCCCCACCCCCGGCGGCCAGCCCGGCGTCTTCGACACCGCCCTCCACCTCACCAAGGACGCCACCGGCAACTGGCCCGCCCCCGACCCCGAGGTCTTCTACAACCTCGAAGACATCCAGGTCACCAAGACCGACGACGGCCTCTGGTCCGCCACCCACCCCCGCGGCCTGGCCACCGAAGCCCCCACCAAAACCGACGCCTACGCCGCCCTCGTCGACCAGCTCCGCGCCCGCATCGACCAAGCGCGGCAAGCTCGAGATGAGTGATCATGTCGATCACCTCCTACGAACCGGCTGCGGCGGGCGGTAGTCGGGTTTACGACATCGCGGTGAGCTCAGCAGCAGATGCTGCTCAGAAGCTGGCCCGCATCCACAGGGCAAACGACCTACTCGCTGACAGCCCTGCGGTTGCAGTGGCGTCGCCAATCGGTCTCGCGACGAAACCCGAACCGAACATGTCCGAGCCCGGCGGATTCATCGGCCCCTACCAGCAAAACCAGCAGTACATCGACAACGGCCAGTACGACAAGGTCGATCCCAACTACGTTGTGCCGCAGCCCCAGCCCAAGACCGAGCAGCCTCAGCCACAAACTGCAGCTCCCAACCCATCGAAACCCGGTCAACCGGGCC
>NZ_BJWY01000072.1 GCF_007990715.1 Nocardia seriolae NBRC 15557
TCGGGCACGTGGTCGCCGACCACATCGGCTCGGACGTGGTCGAGGCCGCGATCGAGGCGGCCGTCGCCGTGCGCGGTGGAGGGGTGCGCGGCACGATCCTGCATTCGGACCGCGGCGGCGAGTTCACCGCGGGCCTGACCGCGAAAGCCTGCGCCCGCCACGGCCTGCGCCGGTCGATGGGTGCCACCGGCATATGCTGGGACAACAGCCCCGCCGAATCGTTGTGGTCGACCTTCAAGCACGAGTTCTACTACCGACACACCTTCACCTGCAAGGCCGAACTCGTTGCCGCAGTTGACAAATGGGTCGACCGCTACAACACTACCCGCAGGCACTCCGCCATCGGTGGAATCAGCCCCATCCGCTACGAGCGGTCTCTGGAGACAGACGCAGCGAACGCTGCGTAAACATCTGTCCACCGTTCGGGGGGAACCTCACACGGCCGCATGGCCACGAAGTCCGAATGGCTGCTGTCGCTGATGGTGTCGAGACAGCTGCTTCCGCCACGGAAATCAGTGGTCAGATGAACCTGAGTGGTGCCGAAGGTATCGGCTGGCGCAGTCCCGGCGAATGCCGCGCCGAGCGCGAGAACGGATGCTGCGATGCCTGAGATCAGGCCGATTTTGCGGGTCATGGTCTTGCTCTTCTATTCCAGCGGTCAAGGAACAGGCCCCCCCTACGCGCTGCCGCCGTCCCCGCCCGACCTCACGGACCGCGACCCCGCCCCAGAGCCCGATGTCATCATGACAACCATAAACTCCCCACCCCAGCCCCCGAAAGATCCGTCCCCACACCCCGATACGCAACCCGCTCTACCAGCGATACCTAGCGAACGGCAGCCGAAGACTCACATCGTCCCGCCGACACGATGGAGGCTCTGATCGTCCGCGACCCGGACGCGCTGATCCTGGCCGTCGACGAGACCCCAACCGGCACTATCGAACTCGTCGGCACTGTCATGGCAGGCTGGGACGGTTGGCGCTGCCACATCTACCGCCTGGCCATCGCTCCCGACCGCCGCCGCACCGACATCGCCCGCCCCCTCATCCAACGCGCCTGGAAGAGCTTGCGCTCCAAGCGATTCTGGCTGCGAAATCCTCGTCGAGCCGCCGCGCCGACGCACGACCACTGGACCAGGCCGCCCAGGCGATTGCCGATTTCATCGAATGGTGTGTCGTCCCATGGTGCTCGAATCTGGCTACCCGAGTGGGAGGAGAACGCTAGTCGGCAGACTCGGGTGGAAAGTCCTTTGCACGCAGCCGGTCGGGTCGAAAAGGGCTCGGGCGCTGCCGCATCCGATATCCGGCCGGCGTTGTGGCCCGGGACGGGAGGCGGCGAGTTCTGCGGGGTTAAGCGCTGATCTTGCCCGCGGGTTCGGGGGTCGAGGTGGGGAGGGGTTCGCGGGTGCGCATGGCGGCCCAGAGGGCGGCGGTGGCGGCGGTGCAGGCGGCAGCGCCGCCGACGTGGAAGGCGACCAGGACGGCGGGGACGTGGGTGAAGTACTGGACGATGCCGATCGCGGCTTGGCCGAGGACCAGGGCGATGAGGATGACCAGGCGGGTGTAGAGGGTCTTGTTAATGCCGACCGCGGCTAGGCCGCAGGCCAGGCCGACCAGCAGGGCGAGGTAGGCGACGAGGAGTTCGGCGTGCAGGTGTACCAGGGTGGTGATCTCGACCTGGAGGCGCTCGACCGGCTTCTCGACGCTCTTGTCGCCCGCGTGCGGTCCCGCACCGGTGACGAAGGTGCCCGCGACGAGGGTGGCGCTGAGGGCCAGACCGCTCAGCACGGTCAGCAGGCGCAGGGGCTTGGGGACCTGGACGGTGTCGACGCCGTCGTCGGGCTGGCCGACCTTGGCCCACAGCAGCGTCGCCAGCCACACCATCAGCATGGACGCCAGCAGGTGCACCGCGACCGTCCACCACAGCAATCCGGTGCGCACCGTGATGCCGCCGATCACCGCCTGCAGCACGGTTCCGCCGGGCATGAGCCAGGCGTACACGAGCACCTCGCGCCGCCGCCGCGCCCGCGTGACTGCCAGCACGATGGCCGCCGCGGCGAGCGTGACCACGAAAGTCAGCATGCGATTGCTGAATTCGACCACCTGGTGCAGCACCGGCACCTCGGCCACCGCGGTCGGCACGAAGCTGCCGGGGAAGCACTGTGGCCAGGTGGGGCAGCCCAGACCCGAGGCGGTGACGCGAACGACCGCACCGGTCACCGAGATTCCGGCCTGGGTCAGGACGACCAGGAGGGCGATGAGCCGCTGCACCCGCGGGGAAGGCATCGGGAACAGATCGGCAAGTCGCTGGAAGGCGCGATTCAGCACGCACCGATGGTAGCGGGGACGCATTTCGCCCCGTCACCGGCCCTACTACAGAGTGTCGTTAAACACCCCGGCGCACGCGAACTTTCGGGGCGATCGCGGTCGCAGCGGCATCAATCGAACTTGAAGAACCGGGTCGCCAGCCACCCGGCGAGTCCGCCCCAGCCCGCCAGCACCGCCAGCCCGTACCAGTCGACACCGGTCCGCATGGCCTGCTCCAGGCACTCCGACAACGCTCCGGACGGAATGATCCGCGCGATCAGGCTCACCGCGTGCGGCAGATCGTCGGACATGAACACCAGGCTCGCGGTCCCGAGCATGACGAACCAGAGGATATTGGCCAGCGCCAGCACCACCTCGGCCTTGAGCGTCCCGCCCAGCAGCAGCCCCAGCGCCGCGAACGTCGCGGTCCCCAGCGCGATCACCACCGCGCCCAGCGCCAGCCCGCTCAGCGAGGGCCGCCACCCGAGCGCGAATCCGATGGCCCCCAGCAGAATCGACTGCAGCACCACCACGATCAGCACCGCCGAGCACTTGCCCGCGACAATGCCCCACCGCGGCAACGGCGTCGCCCCGAGCCGCTTCAACGCCCCGTAGCGCCGATCGAATCCGACCGCGATGGCCTGCCCGGTGAACGCGGTCGACATGATCGCCACCATCATCACCGCGGGCACCACCCGGTCCACCCGGTGCTCGCCCAGCCCGCTCACCGGCAGCAGCGTCAAACCGATGAGCAGCGTGATCGGAATGAACATGGTCAGCAGCAGCTGTTCTCCGTTGCGCAGCAACAGGATCAGCTCCATGCGCGTCTGCGCCGCGAGCATCTTCGCCCGCGTGGTGGGCCGCGGCGCGGGGGAGAAGGTGCCCGGCGCGAATCGGTTCACGGTCTCGGTCATCCCCGTAGCTCCCGCCCGGTCAGTTCGAGGAACACATCTTCCAGCCGGCGCTGGTCGATGCGAATGTCGGTGGGCAGCACGTCGATTCGCGCGCACCACGCGGTCATGGTGGCCAGCACCTGCGGGGTGATGTCGCCCTGCAGCAGGTACGAGCCCGGCGCGGTCTCGCGCGGCGAGAACCCTTCCGGCAGTGCCGCTTGCAGCAGCGTCAGATCCAGTTTGGGTGGCGCGGTGAAGGCCAGCCGCCCCTCGGCCCCGTGCGAGGTGACCTCGGCGGGCGTGCCCTGCGCGACCACCTGCCCGTGATCGATGATGACCAGCTGGTCGGCGAGCTGCTCGGCCTCGTCCATCATGTGTGTGGTGAGCAGCACGCTGACCCCGTCGCGGCGCAGCGCGTCGATCAGCTCCCACACCAGATGCCGTGCCTGCGCGTCCAATCCGGCGGTCGGCTCGTCGAGGAACACGATCTCCGGGCGTCCCACCAGCGCGCACGCCAGGGCCAGCCGCTGCTGCTGCCCACCCGAGAGCCGCCGATACGGCGTGCGCCGAGCGTCTTTCAGCCCGAGTGTGTCCAGCAGCCAGGCCGGATCGAGCGGATCGGCGGAGTACGACGCGACCAGATCCAGCATCTCCCCGGCCTTGGATCCGGGATAGGCCCCGCCGCCCTGCCGCATCACCCCGATGCGGGGTCGAAGCTGATCGGAATCGGCGATCGGGTCCAGGCCCAGCACCCGCACACGCCCGGCGTCGGGAGCCACGAAGCCCTCGCACATCTCGGTGGTGGTGGTCTTGCCCGCCCCGTTGGGCCCGAGCAGCGCCAGCACCTGCGCGCGTTCGATATCGAAGCTGATGCCGTCGACCGCGGTGGTCTCGCCGTAGCGTTTCACGACGCCGTCGACACGTACGGCGGGTGCGGAGGCTGCGGTCACGAGGAGACACCGTAAGGCGTGGGCCGCTGTGACCGGGACGACACCCCCGGCTGATTGCGCCACGGCAGCACATTTCGGGTGAGGAAGATCAGCGACAGGCCGACGATCACGGTGGCGATGGCGGATTCGACGATCTGGAAGACATAGAAGTCCGCGCCGCGCGGCATCACTATCACCGACACCACGACCGACAGCACCACCGCGGGCACCCGGAACATGGGCCGGTTTGCCCAGGCGGCCAGCGGCACGATCGCCCACAGCAGGTACCAGGGCTGCACGACCGGGAACAGCAGCACGATCGCGCCGAGCGAAACACCCAGTGCGCCGATCGCATTCAAGCGCCCGGTCCAGGCGGCGATGAGCATGCGCAGGGTCACGAAGGCGGCCACGAGTTCCGCGATGGGCCGGGTGATGTCGAGCAGCGCGGTGGTGTGATCGCCGAGCCCGAGCAGTACCCCGCCGAACCCGGTGATTATCCCGACCGCCGTCGGCAGCGACAGATAGCTGCGCACGCTGGTGGCGGTGGCGACGGTATTGACCCAGCCGAATCCGAGCCCGCTGGCGAAGCTCACGAACAACGTCGTCACCACGGCGATGACGCCGAGAACACCGCCCGCGACGAGCACGGGCTCGAGCCCGCGCCCCCATCGCCGTGCCAGAGCCATGCCCACGAACCCGAGGCTCACCAGCGAAATGATCTTCACCGACGAAGACAGCGTGATCAGCACCGCGCCGAAAACCAGCAGCGCCCAAGCCCTCTGATCGAACTGCGGGCAGTCCTCGATGGCGCGCAGGCAGAATTCCATGCCCGCCAGCATCAAACCGAGCATGAGCGCGTCATTGTGCACCCCGCCCACCAGGTGGAACAGCACCAGCGGGTTGGCCGCGCCCAGCCACAGCGCACTCACCCCCGCGATCCCGCAGCGACGTGAGAGCCGCGGCAGCGCCCACACCATCAGCGCCACGCCCGCCAGCGCCAGCAGCCGATGCATCCAGACCCCGAGCACGATGTTGTCCCCGGTGATCTGCGCGATCCCGCGCCCCATCCACAGGAACAGCGGCCCGTACGGCGCGGAGGTGTCGCGCCAGATGGTCGGCACGTTGTTGGTGAGCACGTTGTTGAGCCCGAGCCCGGCCACCGGCCCGACCGAATACGGGTCCATGCCCCGCGCCGCGATTTCGCTCTGTGCCAGATACGAATACACGTCATTGCTGAACATGGGCGGCGCGACGCTGAGCGGAATGATCCACAGCAGCAGCGTCCGATCCATCTGCGACCGGCTGAGCCGATGTCGCGGATCCCCGCCCCAGCCGCCGACGGCGAACCGCCCCAGCAGCAGCCACGCCATGATCACCAGGACGGTGCCGATCATGCACATGGCCAGCGTCGAGGTCCCCGCCCGCGCGAAGAACCCGAGCACCCGCATCCCGGAGATCGGATTCTGGTGCACCGGTTGGGCTCCCACCCCCAGCGCCGACACCGCCATGATGACCGCCCCGGTCGCCCCGAGCAGCCGTATCCGCAGGAGTTGCAGGGTTTCGCCCCGGTCCAGCCCGGGCCGGTCGGCGTCGACCCCGTGCAGGACGGCGACGGTGTGATCGGCGGCAGGGACGTCCAGGCCGAGGGCCCGGCGTCCGATATCGATGACTCTGCGCCGCGCGCCTTCCACTACCGCCACATCTGCGAAGCGTAGTCCGGCGCGGTGCCCGTGACCCCGATCGCATGGCCGTCGCGCGGTTCCCGGGGTGTGCCCGCCGATTGCGGGACCAACCTCACACCCGGTTCAAATACCCCCTGGGGTATGGTTCGGATATACCCCAGGGGGTATGGAAGGAAGTCAGATGCGAAGTACGACAGTCGGCGTCGCCGACGCTTCTCCGAATACGACCGCCCCCGGCGGTGCACTGGGCCGCTTCGGGGCCCTCATGGCCGACCGCGCCCGCTGGGTGTTCGGCTTCTGGTTGGTCCTGTCGCTCGCGCTGGGCGCGGCCGCCCCGGCGGTGTTCGACGCCCTGGCGGGGGCGGGCTGGCAGGCCAACGGTTCCGAATCCGTCCGGGTGCGTGAACTCGCGCAACAGCATTTCGGCGGCAACTCCGCCGCCGCGGTGCAGGTGGTGATCCATTCCGACACCGCCACCATGGACAGCCCGCGCGCCCAGCAGCTGGTGCGCGATATTTCCGCGGTCCTGCACTCCGACAGCCGATTCGGTGCGATCGTCGCACCCTCCGCGGGCCAGTCGATCAGTCGCGACGGGCATACCGGCATCCTGCTGGCAGGCGCGAACGCGAGCACCGACGCGATGGTCACCGCGGTCACCGATGTCGGCCCGAAGCTGCAGAACCTGTCCACCGACGGCTTCGAGATCTACCCGACCGGCGCCTCCGCGCTGTGGAGCGACTTCAACAGGGCCAATCACGACGCCATGATGAAGGCCGAAATGTTCTCCTGGCCGGTCACTCTGGCGATCATGGTGCTGGCCTTCGGCTCCCTGGTCGCCGCGGGCCTGCCGCTGCTGCTCACCCTCACCGGGCTCATCGCCTCCGCGGGCGGGCTGGTGTTGCTGAACCATGTCACGCCGATCTCGGTGTGGGCCATGAATTTCGCCATGATGTTCGCCCTCGCGCTCGGCATCGACTACGCGCTGTTCGTGGTCTCCCGCTTCCGCGACGCCGTGCGCGGCGGCACCGACCCGCGCACCGCGGTGGCGCTCACCATGGCCACCGCCGGCAAGGCCGTGCTGCTCTCGGGCCTGACCGTGCTGGTGAGCCTGTCGGCCGTGCTGGTCGTGCCCGAGCCCGCGGTGCGAACCATGGCGGTCGGCATCATGTTCGCCGTCTCGTTCGTGCTGCTGGCCACCCTGACCCTGCTGCCCGCGGTGCTGGGCGCGCTGGGCCGCCAGGTCGACGCGGGCGCGCTGCCGTACGCGAAACGGCAGCGACATCGCTCGCCGGTGTTCGCGGCGTGGGGCAGGCTGCTGCACCGGCATCCGTGGCCGTTCGCCATCGGTTCGCTGCTCATCCTGTTGGCCCTCGCCATCCCGGCGGCGAGTCTGCGCGTGGCCATGCCCTCGATCCAGGTGGTGCCCGCCGACGCGGCCGTGCGCCAGGGCTACGAGCTGGTCCAGCGCGAATTCGGCGCGGGTGCACCGGGAACGCTGCAAATCGTGGCCCCGGACGCGGCGGCGGCCGACAGCGCGCGGATCGCGGCCTCGGATCGGCGGATCGCGATGGTCGCCCCACCGCAACCCGCCGCCGACGGCAGCGGCCTGGTCATGATCCAGGCGATCCCGGCCGTCGACCCCTCGGATCCGGCCATGGCCGAACTCGTCCCCGCGCTGCGCACGGCACTGCCCGCCGGCGCGCTGCTCGGCGGCGCGGTCGCCGAGAATCTGGATCTGCAGCAGACATTGAACGACTACCTGCCCGTGGTGGTCGCCATCATCCTGGTGCTGGGCTTCCTGCTCCTGCTGGTCGCGCTGCGTGCCCCGCTCATCGCGCTGCTGGGCGCGGGTGTCAGTCTGCTGTCCACCGCGGCCGCCTTCGGGGTGGCGAAACTGGTGTTCCAGGACGGCCACGGCGCGGGCCTGCTGGGCTTCACCCCGCAGGGCTTCCTGGACGGCTGGGGTCCGGTGTTCTTCTTCGCCATGATCTTCGCGATCGCCATGGACTACACGGTCTTCCTGCTGGCCACGGCCAAGGAACACTACGAACGCTCGGGTGACCCGGCGGTGGCCCACGTCGACGGTCTCGCGCATTCGGGCCGGGTGATCGCGGCCGCGGCGGCGGTCATGGTGGCGGTGTTCTTCACCTTCGCCCTGGCCGACCCGCTTCCGCCCAAGGAGATGGGCATCATCCTCGGCGTCGCGGTGCTGCTGGACGCGGTCCTGATCCGCCTGGTCCTGCTGCCGGTGCTGCTGCGCCTGACCGGGCACGCGGCCTGGTGGTCGCCGCGCTGGCTGCGCAAGGTGCTGCCGGATATCAGCTTCGCGCACTGACGGCAGGGGTCGTGGGCGTGGCGGTGAGCCGTCTCTCACGACCCCTCCATACCCCCAGGGGTATATTGGAGTCATCGGACTCAGGGAAGGAAACCCATGATCGGCGACGAAGACAGCATCGCACTGGTTCTCAACCGGCTGCGCCGCGCGCACGGTCAGCTCGCCGGCGTCATCTCGATGATCGAGCAGGGCCGCGACTGCAAGGACGTGGTCACCCAGCTCGCCGCGGTCTCCAAGGCCCTCGACCGCGCCGGATTCAAGATAGTCGCCACCGGTCTGCGCGACTGCCTGACCGGTGAGCAGGCCGAGGGCGCCGAGCCGATGACGGTCGAAGAACTGGAAAAACTCTTCCTGGCACTGGCCTGACGCCGGGAGCGAAAGGGAACCCACCATGACCCTCGCCCTGTCCACCACCCTGCACACCGACTTCGCCGACGCGGTGGAACGCACCCGGAAGGCCCTGTCCGAGCAGGGCTTCGGCGTGCTCACCGAGATCGACGTGACCGCCACCCTGAAGCAGAAACTCGACGCCGACATGGAGCGGTACCTGATTCTGGGGGCCTGCAACCCGCCGCTGGCGCATGCCGCGCTCGACGTGGACCGCCAGATCGGGCTGCTGCTGCCCTGCAATGTGGTTGTGCGCGAAGATCGTTCACAGGCCGACACGGTGATCGTGGAGGCCATGAATCCCGAGCTGATGGTGCAGGTCGCCGACGATCCCGCACTGCGCGGGGTGGCCGATGCCGCCACGGTCAAGCTGCGCGCGGCCATCGCGGCGCTCGGTTGATCCAAGGCCGGAACACGATTCACCCTGCCGCTGTCGGACCCCGCTCATACCCTGGATGAATGGTGTCCGATTCGAAACGGCGAATCGAGGTCGCCGCTGCCGGGCTGCTCGCCCGGCACGGCTATCACGGATTCGGTCTGAAGAAGCTGAGCGAGGCGGCGGGGCTGCCGTATGGGTCGATCTACCATCACTTCCCCGGCGGCAAGGAGGAGATCGCGGTCTCGGCCATCACCGGGACCGGAGTCCTGGTGGGGCGCATCATCGGTCAGGCCCCCGGTGATGTGTTCGGCACGGCGGCAAAGCTGTTCGACTTCATGGCCACCAAGCTGGCCGAGACCGACTGGACCGCCGGCTGCCCGGTCGGCACCCCCGCCCTGGACGGCGGCAGCGATGTCGAAGCCGTACGCGCCGCCTGTGTTTCGGCGTTCGAGGCCATGGCCCACGGTTTCGCCGAAATGCTGACCGAGCTCGGGCTGGAACCGGAGCAGGCCCGCGATCTGGCCACCACCGTGGTGGCGGCCTACGAGGGCGCGACGATTCTGGCCCGGGTGCGCCGCACCGATGAGCCGCTGCACACGGTTTCGACGGCCATGGCCCGGCTGATCCGGTTGAGCCTGGCCGAAGCCGCTGCCGTCGAGGCGAATTCACCCTGAACGGTCAGCTACCGACCAGATCCATGCGGAGAAAATCGGTGATGCGCAGCGGTTTCGGAGGAAGCTTGGACCGATCGGAGAGGATCCGGGTCGCCTCGTCGACTCCGATCAGGCGCGGGGCGGTGAGTTCCACCTCGCGGCCATCGACCCGAAGCCGTGCCACCCCGGCCGCGAGAACATTGCGCACCCAGTCCGACCGCGACCCGTACACCGGGACGAACAGGTAGCCGCCCTCGACAGGGTAGGCATCGAGCGGGGTGCGGTAGGTCGCGCCCGAAACCCTGCCGATGTGGGTCAGTACCGGCCATTTCCCGCCCGCTATCGCACGGGGGTTGAACACCCGCTTGTTCACGTGCCCCCACCATCTGGGCATCGGCATGGGAATCACCCTCCTTGTCAGAGACATTCAGCGCCGTCCCCGGGCGCCTTACATCTGTAAGGCGACTTACATCTGTAAGGTAGGCTTACGGTCGTAAGCCTGTCAATGCTTCGTCCCCAGGGAGCCCGTATGCCGCGACGACCGCAACCGCTCAGCCGTGAACGCGTGCTGGAAGCCGCGATCCGAGTCGCGGATCGCGGTGGCGCGGAGGCGATCACGATGCGCAGGGTGGCCCAGGAAACCGGCGTCGAGGCCATGTCGCTCTACCACCACGTACCGAACAAGGACGCGATCCTCGACGGTGTGGTCGACGCCGTGTGCGCGGCCATCGAACTGCCCGGCGCCGACGAGGATTGGCGCGACGCGATCCGGGCGCGCGCCCACTCCGCCCGAACGATCCTGTCGCGGCACAGCTGGGCCCTGGGTCTCATGGACTCCCGGCGCAATCCGGGACCCACCACGCTGCGCCACCACGACGCCGTGCTCGGCGTGCTGCGCCGCGCGGGCTTCACGCTGCCGATGGCCGCGCACGCCGTCTCGCTCATCGACAGCTACATCGGCGGATATGTTCTGCAGGAAGCGAATCTGCCGGTGCGGACACCCGCGGAGGTCGAAACGGTGGCAGCCGGCATCCTCGACCAGCTGCCGCCCGATGAGTTGCCGAATCTCCGGGAGATGATCGTCGACCACGCCCTGCGCCCGGGCTACGACCACACCACCGAATTCGCCTACGGACTGGATCTCATCCTCGACGCGCTCGAGGCTCGCCGGAAATAGAATTTCCGGACGGGGTTGACTAGAACGATCGTTCCATAAAACATCGAATCATGAAGCGACTCATGCTCGATGGACCCCGTGCGCTGCGCTGGGAGGACATCGACGAACCTGCCCTCGAAGGCTCCGGCCAGGCCCTGGTGCGCCCGATTGCCGTGGCCACCTGCGATATCGACCCGGCCGTGCTCCAAGGGCGGTTCCCGCTCGCGGGCCCGTACCCGTTCGGGCACGAAGGGGTGGCGGAAGTGGTCGCCGTCGGTGCGGACGTCACCGCGGTGCGGCCGGGGGACAGGGTGGTCGTCCCGTTCCAGATCTCCTGCGGCAGTTGCGATTCCTGCCGCCGCGGCGTGACCGGCGGCTGCACCGCGGTCCCGTTCATGTCGACCTACGGCCTCGGCCCGATGGGCGGCGTGCACTGGGGTGGATTCTGGTCGGACCTGGTCCGCGTCCCGCACGCCGACGCCATGCTGGTCCCGCTCCCGGCCGGGGTGGACCCGGCCACCGTGGCCAGCGCCAGCGACAATATCGCCGACGCCTACCGCGCGGTCGCGCCCCGCCTGGCCGATCGTCCCGGCGCGGAGGTCCTCGTGCTGGGCGGCCCGGCGGCCCCGTCGATCGGCCTGTACGCCGCCGGTCTCGCGGTGACTCTGGGTTCCGCCCGTGCCGTCTACCTCGATACCGACCCCGAAAGATTGGCTCTGGCAGCCCAACTCGGCGCCGAACCCATCGAGGGCGGGCCCACCGAACGAGTGGGCCGCTTCCCCATCACGGTCGAGGCCGCCGGCGGCTCGAAAGCCCTGGTCGCCGCCATCCGCGCGACCGCCAACGACGGCTACTGCACCAGCGTCAGCGTCCAGAACACCGACGTCGCCCTGCCCATGCTCGAAATGTATTCCCGCTGCTGCACTTTCCACACCGGCCGCGCCCACGTCCGCCCCGTCATCCCGCATATTCTCGAGCTGGTCGCCGCGGGCCGCTTCGACCCGAGTGTGGTGACCACGCGCACGGTGGCCTGGGAGGATTCCATCGACGCCCTGCTCGAGGGACCGGTCAAGCTCGTCGCTACGCGCTGAAGTCCGTGAGCGCGAGTCGCGCAAGCACATCCGGGTCGCCGATCACGTCGATCCGGGTGATCTGCTCGCCGTCGATGGTGAACGCCATCACCGTCGGCGCCTGGTCGCGCGCGGCCACCAGCGCCCCGGCCCGTCCATCCACCAGTACGACCGTGGTGAAGTGGGCGCGCGTGGCGAACCCCGCGGCGAGGCGCGCCACGACGCGCACGCCCTCGGCCGTCACGGGCACGGCTCCCGGTGCGGCGACCCGATCGGCGGTGACGGTGATGTCGGGGGCGAGCACGCTCACCACGGCCCCGATGTCACCCGCCCGCACCGCGGCCAGGAAGACGCGCACGATTCGGTGCTCCCGCAAGGTGTCCGGCCGCAGTTCGTCGGAGTCCGCGACCACGCGATGCCGGGCCCTGCTGGCCAGCAGCCGCGCCGCGTTCGGTGATCGCCGCAGGATTTCGGCGATCTCGTAGAACGGCACCTCGAACATGTCGTGCAGCACGAACGCGACCCGTTCCGCGGGCGGCAGGCGATGCAGCAGAACGAGAACGGCCCGCTCCATGTCCGCGTCGAGCACGACCTGCTCCTCGGGCCCGCCCACGGTCGGTGCGTAGGGCAGCCCGCCGGGCACCGAGGTTCCCAGCGGATACTGCTTGTGCACCTGCCGGGCCCGCAGCAGGTCGAGGCAGATACGCGAGAGCGCGGCGGTGAGCCAGCCGTCCAGATCACGAATGCCGTCGATGTCGGTGCGGCTCGACCGCACCCAGGTCTCCTGCACCGCGCCCTCGGTCTCACCCGAGGCCCCGAGCATCCGGAAGGCCAGCGCGGTCAACCGCGCACGCCGCCGTTCGAAACGTTCCGCCGGGGAACCCGTGTCGTTGCCGGACATACTTCGTGCCTGCCGAACGTCACAGTGTCATGACTACACAATCCATCGTCACACGAATCGTTCCCGACCGCGCGGTCGTATACCTGTACTGGACCACCACGCTGCTGGCCGTGGCCGAGCTGGTGGTCGGCGGCTGGTGGGACGTCGCGCGTGTCCCCCGGGCCCGAGACATCGTTGTGCAGCTGGGATACCCGACCTATTTCCTGGTCATCCTCGGCATCTGGAAGCTGCTCGGCGCACTCGCGCTGGTGATCCCGCGTTTCCCACTGGTCAAGGAATGGGCGTACGCCGGAGCGTTTTTCGTCTACACCGGGGCCATCGCTTCCCACATGACCACGGGCCGTGCGCTGAACGAGGTACCGATGCTCACCGTCTTCGCGCTGCTGACCGCCGCCTCCTGGGCTACCCGCCCCGCCGCCCGCCGCACCGGCTGGGCCGCGCACTCGCCGGGCGGGGCGGTCGGGATTCGGTTCCTCGCATGTTGCGCCGCAAACGTATCCGGATCGCGGCCGACCGCGTGGTTTCGGCGGTTATCACGTGGCGGAGGCGTGCGCGTCCATCGCCGCACCGGTCAGCTCGATCGACCGCACGCGATCGGTGACATCCTGGGCGTGGTGGGCGGTGATGAGCTCGTCGGCCCGGATGTCGGAGGCGAAATCCTCCAGGTACGCAACGACTTCGGCGGGTGTGCCGACCGCGGTGTAGGTGGTCATCTTGGCCAGCTGGGCGCCCTGCGGCGTGGTCAGGAACGCGTCGATCTCCTCATCGGAGAACTCCATGCCCTTGGCGCCCCGCTTGATGAACGCGCGCGTGCGATTGCGGTAGGAGACGGTCCGCTGCGACTCGGCCTGCTCCCGGCTGTCCGCGGCGAACACATTGACCCCCGCCATCACATACGGCTCGGCCAGCTGTTCCGACGGCTGGAACCGATCCCGATACTCCCGCACCGCCTGATGCAGGGCGTCCGGCGCGAAATGCGAGGCGAAGGCGTACGGCAGCCCCAGATGCGCCGCCAGCTGCGCGCCGAACAGCGACGAACCCAGAATGTAGAGCGGCACAACCCCTTCCGCGCGCGGCACGGCCTTCACGCCCGGAATTCGCGAATTGCCGGTCAGATACCCCTGCAATTCCAGTACGTCCTGCGGGAACGTGTCCGCCGAGGACGGATTGCGCCGCAGTGCCCGCATCGTCTCCTGATCACTGCCCGGCGCCCGCCCCAGCCCGAGATCGATCCGTCCCGGATACAGCGACTCGAGCGTCCCGAACTGCTCGGCGATCACCAGCGGCGAGTGATTGGGCAGCATGATCCCGCCCGCGCCCAGCCGAATCGAATCGGTCTGCCCCGCCACGTATCCGATCAGCACGCTGGTCGCGCTGGACGCGATCGACCCCATGTTGTGGTGCTCGGCATACCAAACCCGCTCGTACCCGCTGCGTTCTGCCGCCCGTGCCAGCGCGACGCTGTTGTGGAAACTGTCGCGTGCGGTCTGGCCGGGCGCGATGGCGGCGAGATCGAGAAGGGACAGTGCGACGGGCATGGGGGCACCGGCTTTCCATGGATAAGCGGTCGTTTTCGGAGGCGGGACAACTGCACACCCGCCCACCTTGATAATTCGCCGAACGTCGAACTTATGCCCGCTACCGGAAATCGCCCGCGTGCTCGGCGGCCCAGCGTCCGGCCGAGCGCCTCCGCGAGCGCCCGGACCGGAACCCCTCCGCGACCGATCCGGCAATGATCTGCCGCCCGACATTTCCCGTCGCACCCACCGCGAGCACACTGTTCACCCTCGCGAAAACCCGCCCCGAAGGGGCGGAATTTCCGAATTATCGGGACATATATGGTGGCCCAGCTCACACCCGGACGCATCGTCCCAGGTCGCGGAGATCAGGTCAGGGAACCCTTACTGGATCACGGAATGGAATTCCGTCACACTTGTGTTGTGAAAACCGTGGGTTTGCGGAACGCGCAACAGACCGGGCACCAGAGCGAGGGTGCCCGGTCCGTTGTCGTGTCCGGACCGGCGGGCGAGGGGCACACTCGCGAAGCCGTCATCAAGCTCCTGCTGGAGGAGGGCCCGATCACCGCGACCGCCATCGGTGAGCGGCTCGGCCTGAGTCCGGCGGGGGTGCGCCGGCATCTCGACGCGCTCATCGAATCGGGTGAGGCGCGGGCCACGCGGTCCGCGCCCTGGCAGCAGAAGGGCCGAGGGCGTCCCGCCAAGCAGTTCCAGCTGACGGCCACCGGTCGCGGCAAGCTCGGGCACGCCTACGATGACCTCGCCGGGGCCGCCATGCGGCAGCTGCGGGAGATCGGCGGCGATCAGGCCATCACCGATTTCGCGCGCAAACGGGTGCGGGCCATCGTGGCCGGGGTCGGCGATCTCGCCGGGCGCACCCCGGCCGAGACCGAGGCCAAGGCCGAGGAGCTCGCGGAAGCGTTCACCGACGCCGGATTCGCGGCCTCCACCCGGAAAGTCGGTGCGGGCGTACAGATCTGCCAGCATCACTGCCCGGTTTCGCACGTCGCCGAGGAATTCCCGGAGCTGTGCGCGGCCGAGCTCGAAGCCTTCCGGGAGATCCTCGGAACCCACGTGCAACGTCTGGCGACCATCGCCAACGGCGACTGCGCCTGCACCACCCACGTTCCCCTCGTGGCTGCCACACCCCGCGGCTCGGCCGTGACCAAATCGAATACCGCCCAACAGAAGTCCGCACAACCCCGCGTTGCACAGCCCGCAACGCCTTCTACACACGACTCCGGAAGGAGTGCCGAATGACGACGACCACCGACCAGGTGCAGCCGCTGACCCAGGAAGAGACCATCGCGTCCCTGGGTAAGTACGGGTACGGCTGGGCCGACTCCGATGTCGCCGGTGCCAGTGCCAAGCGCGGCCTGTCCGAGGACGTCGTGCGCGACATCTCGGCCAAGAAGAGCGAGCCCGAGTGGATGCTCGACTTCCGCCTCAAGGCGCTGCGCATCTTCGACAAGAAGCCCATGCCGAACTGGGGCTCCAACCTCGAGGGCATCGACTTCGACAACATCAAGTACTTCGTGCGCTCCTCGGAGAAGCAGGCCGCCTCCTGGGAAGAGCTGCCCGAGGACATCAAGAACACCTACGACAAGCTGGGCATCCCGGAGGCGGAGAAGCAGCGCCTCGTCGCGGGTGTCGCCGCCCAGTACGAGTCCGAGGTCGTCTACCACTCCATCCGCGAGGACCTGGAGAAGCAGGGCGTCATCTTCCTCGACACCGACACCGGTCTCAAGGAGCACCCCGAGCTGTTCCAGAAGTACTTCGGCTCGGTCATCCCCTCGGGCGACAACAAGTTCTCCGCGCTGAACTCCGCTGTGTGGTCGGGTGGTTCGTTCATCTACGTGCCGCCGGGCGTGCACGTGGACATCCCGCTGCAGGCGTACTTCCGCATCAACACCGAGAACATGGGTCAGTTCGAGCGGACGCTGATCATCGTCGACGAGGACGCCTACGTCCACTACGTCGAGGGTTGCACCGCGCCCATCTACTCCTCGGATTCGCTGCACTCCGCGGTGGTCGAGATCATCGTGAAGAAGGGCGGCCGCTGCCGCTACACCACGATCCAGAACTGGTCGAACAACGTCTACAACCTGGTGACCAAGCGCGCCAAGGCCGAGGCGGGCGCGACCATGGAGTGGGTCGACGGCAACATCGGCTCCAAGGTCACCATGAAGTACCCGGCCGTGTGGATGACCGGCGAGTACGCCAAGGGCGAGGTGCTCTCCATCGCGTTCGCCGGTGAGGGTCAGCACCAGGACACCGGTGCGAAGATGCTGCACCTGGCGCCGCACACCTCCTCGAACATCATCTCCAAGTCGGTGGCGCGCGGCGGTGGCCGGGCCTCCTACCGCGGTCTGGTGCAGGTCAACAAGGGCGCCTACGGCTCCAAGTCGACCGTGAAGTGTGATGCGCTGCTGGTGGATACGATCAGCCGCTCCGACACCTACCCCTACGTCGACATCCGCGAGGACGACGTGACCATGGGCCACGAGGCGACCGTCTCCAAGGTGTCCGAGGACCAGCTGTTCTACCTGATGAGCCGCGGTCTCACCGAGGACGAGGCGATGGCGATGGTGGTGCGCGGCTTCGTGGAGCCGATCGCCAAGGAGCTCCCGATGGAGTACGCGCTGGAGCTGAACCGCCTGATCGAACTGCAGATGGAAGGAGCCGTCGGCTGATGGCCGTCGAGAACGTTGCCGAAGCCGCTGAGGCTCGTATCCCGGCGTTGAACAAGGGCCAGGTTTTCGCCTCGTTCGACGTCAACGCCTTCGAGATCCCTTCGGGTCGTGACGAGGCGTGGCGCTTCACCCCGATGCGTCGCCTGAACGGCCTGCACGACGGCAGCGCCGTGCGGGACGGGCAGGCGACCGTCGAGGTGAGCGCGCCCGCCGGTGTCACTGCCGAGACCGTGGACCGCACCGACGCCCGCCTGGGACAGGGCGGCACCCCGACCGATCGTGTTGCCGCGCAGGCGTACTCCGGTTTCGAGCAGGCCACCGTCATCACGGTGGGTGCGGAAACCGAAGTGGCCGAGCCGGTTACGGTGACCATCACCGGTCCGGGTGCGGGCAAGGTCGCCTACGGGCACCTGCAGATCCACCTGGGCAATTTCGCGCGCGCCACCCTGGTCATCGACCAGCGCGGCAGCGGAACCTACGCCGAGAACGTGGAATTCATCCTCGGTGACTCCGCCGCGCTGAACGTGATCGCCGTGCAGGACTGGGCCGATGACGCCGTGCACGTCACCGCGCATCACGCCAAGCTGGGCCGCGACGCCACCCTGCGCCACACCAATGTCACCCTCGGCGGTGATCTGGTGCGGCTCACCGGCAATGTCCGCTACGCGGGTCCCGGCGGCGACGCCGAGCTGCTGGGTGTCTACTTCGCCGATGACGGCCAGTTCTTCGAGCAACGCCTGCTGGTCGATCACTCGCAGCCCAACTGCAAGTCCAACGTGCAGTACAAGGGTGCGCTGCAGGGCGATCCGACCTCCGACAAGCCGGACGCGCACACCGTGTGGGTCGGCGATGTGCTGATCCGCGCCGCGGCCGAGGGCACCGACACCTACGAGGTGAACCGCAACCTGGTGCTCACCGACGGCGCGCGGGCCTACTCGGTGCCGAACCTGGAGATCGAGACCGGCGAGATCGTCGGGGCCGGGCACGCCGCGGCCACCGGTCGTTTCGACGACGAGCAGCTGTTCTACCTGTGCTCGCGCGGCATTCCGGAGGAGGTCGCCCGCCGCCTGGTGGTGCGCGGCTTCTTCTTCGAGATCCTGCAGAAGATCACCGTCCCCGAGATCCGGGAGCGGCTCGAGGCGGCCATCGAGGCCGAGCTCGCCGCTGTCGGAGCCTGATAGACGCTGTCGGCGTCTGATACCCGAACTTCCCATCCCGCAAAGGAATCCGAAATCCGATGACCACCCTGGAAATCAAGGACCTGCACGTCGAGGTCGCCAACCCGGACGAGACCGGCGAGCCCATCAAGATCCTCAAGGGCGTGAACCTGACCATCAAGTCGGGTGAGACCCACGCGATCATGGGCCCCAACGGTTCCGGCAAGTCGACCCTGTCCTACGCCATCGCTGGGCACCCCAAGTACACCGTCACCCAGGGCACCATCACCCTCGACGGTGAGGACGTGCTGGAGATGTCGGTCGACGAGCGTGCTCGCGCCGGTCTTTTCCTGGCCATGCAGTACCCGGTCGAGGTTCCGGGTGTCTCGGTTTCCAACTTCCTGCGCACCGCCGCCACCGCCATCCGCGGCGAGGCCCCCAAGCTGCGCACCTGGGTGAAGGAAGTCAAGGAGTCGATGTCGGAACTGGAGATCGATCCGGCCTTCGGCGAGCGCTCGGTCAACGAGGGTTTCTCCGGCGGTGAGAAGAAGCGCCAGGAGATCCTGCAGCTGAGCCTGCTGAAGCCGAAGATCGCCATCCTCGACGAGACCGACTCGGGCCTCGATGTGGATGCGCTGCGGATTGTTTCCGAGGGTGTGAATCGTTACAAGGAGCGGGAGAACGGCGGCATCCTGCTGATCACCCACTACACCCGCATCCTGCGCTACATCCAGCCGGACTTCGTGCACGTGTTCGTGGGCGGCAAGATCGTGGCCGAGGGCGGCCCCGAGCTGGCCGAGGAACTCGACGCGAATGGCTACGTGCGCTTCACCTCTTCCGCGGCGAGCCGCGAATCAGACGCTGTTGTAGGAGCCTGAATGACAAGCACCGTGGGGACTCTCGACGTCGCACGGATCAGGGCCGACTTCCCGATCCTCAGCCGGACGGTGCGCGACGGGAAACCGTTGGCGTACTTGGATTCCGGCGCGACCTCGCAACGTCCTTTGCAGGTGCTCGACGCCGAGCGGAACTTCCTGCTCGAACACAACGCGGCCGTGCATCGCAGCGCGCACCAGCTCGCCGAGGAGGCCAATGAGGCCTACGAGGCGGCGCGCGCGGCGATCGCGGCGTTCGTCGGGGTGGGCGCGGACGAGATCGTCTACACCAAGAACGCGACCGAGTCGCTGAACCTGGTGGCCTACGCCTTCTCCGACGACCGGTTCCCGCACCGCGTCGGGCCCGGCGACGAGATCGTCATCACCGAGCTCGAGCACCACGCGAATCTCGTGCCGTGGCAGGAGCTCGCGCGCCGCACGGGTGCGATGCTGAAGTGGTACGGGATCACCGATGACGGGCGCATCGACCTGGATTCGCTCGAATTGTCCTCGGCCACCAAGGTTGTCGCCTTCACCCACCAGTCCAATGTGACCGGTGCGGTCGCAGATGTCGCCGAATTGGTGCGCCGGGCAAAGGAAGTCGGCGCGATCGTGGTGCTCGACGCCTGCCAGTCGGTGCCGCACATGCCGGTGGACTTCAAGGAGCTGGGCGTCGACTTCGCCGCCTTCTCCGGGCACAAGATGCTGGGCCCCTCGGGCATCGGCGTCCTGTACGGCCGGCGCGCGCTGCTCGAGGACACCCCGCCGTGCATCACCGGCGGCTCCATGATCGAGACCGTGTACATGGATCACTCGACCTTCGCCGCGCCGCCGCAGCGGTTCGAGGCGGGCTCGATGATGATCTCGCAGGCCATCGGATTGGGTGCGGCCGTCAAGTATCTGAGCGATATCGGCATGGAAGCCGTCGCGGCGCACGAGCACACGCTCGTCGGCGCGGCCCTGGAAGGTATCGGCGCGATCGACGGTGTCCGCATCATCGGCCCGACCGAGAACGTGCACCGCGGTGGCGCGGTGTCGTTCGTGGTCGACGGCATCCACGCCCACGACGTCGGCCAGATCCTCGACGACCAAGGCGTCGCCATCCGCGTCGGCCACCACTGCGCGTGGCCGCTGCACCGGTACTTCGGCGTCGCCGCGACCGCCCGTGCCTCGTTCGCGGTGTACAACACCCTCGACGAGGTCGATCAGCTGGTGGCCGCGGTGCGGAAGGCCCAGAGCTTCTTCGGAGTTGCATAAATCATGCGCATGGAGCAGATGTACCAGGAAGTCATCCTGGACCACTACAAGCACCCGCACCACCGAGGGCTGCGCGAGCCCTTCGGCGCGGAAGTGCACCACGTCAACCCGACCTGCGGTGACGAGGTCACGCTGCGCGTGCACATCGACGACAACGGCGACGTCAAGGACGTCTCCTACGACGGTCAGGGCTGCTCGATCAGCCAGGCGTCCACCTCGTTGCTCACCGACCAGGTCATCGGCCTGCCGGTGCAGCAGGCGCTGAAGGTGGTCGAGGCCTTCGACGAAATGATCACCAGCCGCGGCACCCTCGAGGGCGACGAGGACGTGATCGGCGACGGCATCGCCTTCGCCGGCGTCTCCAAGTACCCCGCCCGCGTGAAGTGCGCGCTGCTGGGCTGGATGGCGTTCAAGGACGCCGTCGTGCGGATAGCCTCGGCCGAGGAAGCCAAGAAGACCATGGGCAACGGGGAGTAAGAGATGAGCGAAACCGACCAGCAGGCCGCCGAATCGGCCCCCGTCGAACTGACCGCCGAGGAGCTCCAGCACCTCGACGATATGGAAGAGGCGATGCGCGACGTCGTCGACCCCGAACTCGGCATCAACGTCGTCGATCTGGGCCTCGTCTACGGCATGAAGTTCGAGGACGGCATCGCCAAACTCGACATGACCCTCACCTCCCCGGCCTGCCCGCTGACCGACGTCATCGAAGACCAGTCCCGCAACGCTCTGGTCCGCTCGGGCCTCGCCGAGGATCTCCAGATCAACTGGGTCTGGATGCCTCCGTGGGGCCCCGACAAGATCACCGACGACGGCCGCGAACAACTCCGCGCCCTGGGCTTCACCGTCTAGCGGGACACCGCACCGGCTTCCCGATGGGGCCGATCCGATTAAGATCGGCCCCATCGCCGTTTCCGCGGTAGCTATGTGGTCGATTCGGGGTCAGTTGGCGAGCTCGGTGTCGAGGGGGTAGCGGGCGGCGAGGGTGGTGCGGTCGTTGTAGAAGAAGTTGAGGACGAGGTCGTCTGCTACCTGGAATAGCTCGTCGCGGCCTTCGACGGCGGCGACCCAGTCCATGGGGAGGGCTTGGAGGCCGTGGAGGACGCCGATGAGGTTGCCTGCTACCGCGCCGGTGGAGTCGGAGTCGCCGGAGTGGTTGACGGACAACAGGAGTCCGGCTCGGGTGTCGCCAGTGCGGTAGGTGTGGAGGGCGCAGTAGACGGCGATGGCCAGGCATTCCTCGGCGCACCAGCCTGCGCCGATGAGTTGGAGGCGTTCGGGGGTGGGGTCGCCGAGGTGGGCTACGGCGAGGGCCGCTGAGAGGGCGGAGACCGTTTCGGCGCTGGAGGGGAGTGGGGTGAGGCGGGTGATGGTGTCGCGCACGGCGATCGGGAGTTCGATACCCGCGAGGACGCTGTCGATGATTACCGCGAATGCGCCCGCGGCGAGGTATCCGGTCGGGTGGCCGTGGGTGAGCTGGGCGCAGCGCATCGCGGTGTAGAAGGCTCGGTCGCCGCCGAAGCCCGCCAGACCGAAGGGGGCCGAGCGCATTACGGTGCCGCAGCCCTTCGATTTCGGGTTCACCGGGCCCGGCTCGCCGAACTCCAACGGCGCGATGAATTCTTCGGCCTGCTGTCGTAACCCGGTCATGCAGGCATTGCCCGGAGATCGCATGGCGTACAGGAATTGGTGTCCCGCGAGCCAGCCGTCGACATTGCCACCCGGGCGCGCCCGCTGTTGGGTATCTCGCCACCGCAGGTAGGCGCGCCGCATGACCGGCGCGGGATCCGTTCCCGGCCTACACCGCAGCAGCCCTTCGGCGGTGAACAGCGTCATCTGCGTGTCATCGGTGATCTGCTGCGGCGCTTCGGGATCGTGCCCGGGCAGGAATCCGGTCACTCCGGCGGGCCCGTACCGTTCCCGAATCTGCTGCAACGACAAGAATTCGATGGGCCACCCGAGCGCATCCCCGACTGCCCCACCCAGCATCGCCCCGCGAACCCGATCGAACACCCTCTCGTGATCCTCCACGCCACCACCATATTCGCCGGACGATCACGAACCGCGCGAGCCACCGGCCGGTGTCGTGCTCGCCGTCCCGCCCGGTCCTGGCCTAGCTGTCGTCGGTCAGTGCCTGCGACAGGAGGGCTCGGGCTGTGCCGCAGAGGGTTTCGGCGGCTTCGGGGCGGTGCAGGCCCGCGATGTCGACCAGCCAGATGAAGGACTCGATTCCGGTGGCGGAGCGGATGGTCACGGCCAGGCGGTGAATGTCGATGTGCGGGTGAGAATCTCGCAGCGGGGACAGGGCGTGTTCGAGCCAGCCGATGGCCCGGCCACGGCGCAGTGGAGACGGGTTGCCCGCGCCGGGGTCCAGTGAAAGGCGTAGGGAGGCCCGTAGTTCGGGCTCCCAGTCGAGGATGATGCGCACGCATTCGCTCATGACGAGGTCGAGACGTGAGTGGGGATCGGTGGGGGCGGGGTCGGGGAGCAGGGAGTCGCGGTCGATCTCCGGGTGGGCGGCCGCCAGCAGGGCGCGCTGGTTTGGGAAGTAGCGGTAGGCGGTGGTGCGGGAGATGCCCGCGGCCGCGGCGGCATCCTCGACGGTGGGGATGGTGCTGTCCGCGAGCAGCTTTCGCGCCGCGCTCACCAACGCCGATCGGGTGCGCGACTTCTGATTGCGCCGACCGGTTTCCTCATATGGTACCGACATGCCCATCATGGTACTCTTGTCCCATATCGATCTTCGGAGGCCGTTGTGAGCACCGATCCCGCCGTCGTCAATCCGGATCTGTACCGGGTGATCTTCGAGAACGACCGCGTCCGGGTCCTCGAATACCGCGACAGACCCGGCGACAGGACCTCACCGCATTCCCACCCCGACAGCGTCTTGTATCCGCTGAACTCCTTCCACCGCCGCATTTCCGCGAACGGGGAGCAGGTCGAGGTGTCGCTCACTGCCGGTCAGGTCCGCTGGCTCGGCGCGCAGGAACACGCGGGGGAGAACATCGGCGATACCGAAAGCCACGCCCTGTTCATCGCATTGAAGGAGCCCGCGCCCGCCGCAACGGCATCCGTCCTCGGCCCCACCGGCGTCTGACCGGAGTCGGCGTGCTGCCGAGTCCCGATTCGGCGGCCGGTCGCGCCCGGGGACGGACCGCGTGTCCCCGTAGGATTCCCCGGTGACCTATGACGACTTCGACGGATTCGAGCATCTCGACACCTCCACCTTGCCGGAGCGCCAGCAGCGGATTCTGTGCACGATCCGGGATTGGGTGCAGCGGCACGGGTATTCGCCGAGCACCCGGGAGATCGGGGATGCGGTCGGATTGAAGTCTGGTTCGTCCGTTTCGCGTCATTTGCGCGAATTGGAGGAGCGGGGATTTCTCAAACGGAGCGAATCGGTCACCCGGCCGATGGATGTCCGGCTGTTCCTGAAGGCCGCCGCGCCGCAGCGTCAGGCCGACGAGAACTCCGTACCGGTGCCGGTCGTCGGTGATATCGCGGCCGGTACGCCGATCCTGGCCGAGGAGCACACCGACGACGTGCTGTCGCTGCCACGCGAACTGGTCGGCCGGGGAACCGTGTTCGGCCTGCGGGTTCGCGGCGATTCCATGATCGATGCCGCCATCTGCGACGGCGACATCGTGGTGGTCCGCAAGCAGCACGAGGCGCACACCGGCGAGATCGTCGCCGCCATGATCGACGGCGAGGCCACGGTGAAGGTCTACCGCCGCAGCAACGGCCACGTTTACCTGGAACCGCGCAACCCCGCGTACTCGGTCATCGATGGCGACAATGCCCAGGTACTCGGTAAGGTCGTCTCGGTCATGCGGCGCGTCTGAGCGTCTGGCATGATGACGCCCGTTATCACCTTCCATCCCCGGGGAGTATCGAATGTCGTTGCTGCGCAATGCCAGTATGGGCCTCGCCGTTACGTCGATGGCCGCGATGGGCACCGTGGCCACCGGAACCGCTTCCGCGGCGGACGCGGAGCCGGTCTTCACCGCCGCCTCCGGTGACCTGTACGGCGCACTCGCGCTGTCCAAGAGCACCGGAAATGTCGCATATGCCGTGAACTACGGCAGCTGGGACAGTGCCGACGGCGCGGCCGTCGAGCAGTGCGGTGGCGGCGACTGCGCGGTCGTCGTGCACTTCGCCAACGCCTGCGGCGCGGTCGCACAGGGCGCCGACACCCGCTTCGGCTGGGCCTGGGCCCCGTCGAAGTCCGAGGCCGAATCCTCGGCCATCAATGTGCTCGGCAAGAGCGCCCCGTCCTTCCCGGACACGGGTTCCTCCTCGCCGCGCCAGGCCAAGGTCATTCTGTCGGCCTGCACCGAGAACGCCAGCTGAGTTCTCAGCCGAGTGCCCCAGCGCCACACCGGATTCGTCCGGTGTGGCGCTGTTTTGTTTGCCGGAGTCCGTTTCCCAGCAACACGCCCGACCGGGCGGGGATGATTTCGGAGTGGACGACATCACCTACGAGGACACCCGGTTCGCCCTGCACGCCGCGGCCGAACTGCTGATCGCCGGTCCGCAGTACCGCCGCTTCGGCAGCATCCGCATGCGCATCGTGCTGGGCGGGTTCACCGGCATGAAATGGCCGGTGTCGGTGACGGGGACCGATCTGGTGTGGCCGCAGGGCCGCATCCGCCTGCACGGCACCTACAGTGACCTCGCCCTGACCGCCGGTTTCGAGGCCGACGGCCCGCCCGAGGGTCTGTATTCCGACGGCACCCGGATGGATCCGGACGAGCCGTTCACCGTCGATGCCACCGCCGCCACCGCCGTGCACGACTGGTTCGCGGTGGGGGACACCGCATTACGTCGCTTCGCCGCCGAGCAGCCGGTGCTGTGGCCGGAGCATTTCGATCTGTCGGTCGCCGTGGACGAGGTGAACTACGGTGTCTCGCCGGGGGATTGGGACAACCCACAGCCCTACGCCTATGTCGGGCCGTGGACGCGCCGCCGCGGCGAGTACTGGAACGCGTCGTTCGGGGCCATGCGCCCGCGCGCCGAGGTCGCCACGGTCGAGGGCCTGCTGGAATTCTTCCGCGAGGGGAGAGCCCGTGCGGCGCAGGACGATTGAGGTCGTCGCGGATCAGCCTCCGGTCGGCGCGGTCCCGGTGCGCAAGGCGTCGATCGTCGGGCCGAACCATTCGGCGACCTCGTCGAGGGAGGCCGTGGCGACCGGGCCGAGCCCGAGAATGTAGCGGGCCCAGGCGATGCCGACGAGTTGCGAGCCGACCATGGCGGCGCGGCGGGCGGCCTCGCCGGTGAGCGGCTCGGGCTTGCCGTCGCGCCAGACCCGTTGCACGACGAATTCGTTGACCCGCGCGGCCGCCTCGGGCGAGCCGGAGGCGGCCTGTGCCAGGGCGACGAAGGCCCGGCCGGGTTCCTCCGGGCCCTGCTCCCATTTGCGCAGGAATTCGTACACGATGTCGGTTCCGGTGCGCGGCTTGCCGGTCGCCGCCGATTCGGCCCGGCGCTCGGCGGCGTAGAGCCCGGCCATGCTCTCGACGAACAGGTCGAGCTTGGTGCCGAAGTAGTGGTAGACAAGCGCGTTGTCCACCTCGGCCCGGCGCGCGACCGCGGTCATGGCGGTCTTGGTGAAGCCCTGCTCCAGAAAGACCGCGCGGGCCGCGGTCATGATCTTCTCGCGTGTGCCCTGGTCACCGGGCCTGCGGCCGCGTCCTGCCACCGGATCTCCCTCCAACTATTCACAGAGTATGAATTCTGTGCCTAAACTCAGACACTGTGAATTCTATGGTGGTAGCCGGCTCGACCGAGGTCGACCCCTCGGGCCGGAGAACAACGAATCTGCCCGGGCGGCTGGGCGGGTGGTGTTACGACCACCGCCGGGCCGTCCTGATCGCATGGATCCTGGGCGTCATCGCGGTGATCGCGACGGCCGGCGGGCTCGGGCCCGCGTTCGAGGACAACTTCGGGGGAGTGGCCTGCCCGGATTCGAACACCACCCGCGCGCTGTCCCCGGCCTGCGCCGAAAACCGCTCGTCGAGAATGTCGCGCGCCTGCTGCGACTGGCCGCTGGTGGCGCTGGCGGTGCCGATGTTCTCGATGCGGCTGGCGTTCAGCGACTCCGGTAACGACCCGACACGTCTGACCACGCGTCAGGCCTACGACCTGCTCGCGCACGCCTACGGCCCCGGCTTCAACGGCCCCTTGGTGCTCGCGGCCGAATTGCCCCGTGCGGCAGGCGATCACGGTGTGCTCGACGGATTCACGCAGCGGCTGGCAGGCGTGCCCGGCGTCTCGAAGGTCACGGCCGCGATCTACAACCCGGCCGGGGACGCCGCGGTCATGGTGATCTATCCGGCCGCCGACCCGCAGTCGGCGGAGACGGCCGCGCTGGTGGACAACCTGCGCGACAACGTGATTCCCGAGGCGCTCGCGGGCACCGATGTCCGGGTCCTGGTGGGCGGCCGGACCGCGGCGGGCATCGACGAGTCCGCGCGTCTCTCGGTCCGGTTGCCCTGGGTGATCGGCCTGGTGATCCTGCTGTCGTTCGTGCTGCTCATGGTTGTGTTCCGGTCGATCGCCATCCCCTTGAAGGCGGCGGCCATGAACCTGCTCTCGATCGGCGCGGCCTACGGCGCGATCGTGGCGGTCTACCAATGGGGCTGGCTGTCATCGATTTTCGGCGTCACCCGCACCGGGCCCATCGACCCGTGGATTCCCCTGATGATGTTCACCATCACCTTCGGCCTGTCCATGGATTACGAGGTCTTCCTGCTCTCCCGGATCCAGGAGGAATGGCGCCGTCACCGCGACAACTCCGCGGCCGTCGCTCACGGCATCGCCGCCACCGGCCGCATCATCACCGCGGCGGCCGCCATCATGGTCTGCGTCTACGGATCCTTCGTCATCGGCGACCCGTTGCGCACCCTGAACATCTTCGGCCTGGGCCCGGCCGTGGCCATTCTGGTCGACGCCACCCTGGTGCGCATGGTGCTGGCGCCATCGATCATGCAGCTGCTCGGCCGGGCCAACTGGTGGCTGCCCGCCGGGCTCGACCGCATCCTGCCCCGCATCGAAATCGAGGAATAACCATGTCCAAGCAGCAGATTCGCAATCGGATCGTCATCGCCTCGCACCGCATCGGACTGCCCTTCGGTCCCATGCACCTGCTGGGGGTGCCGGGACGCAAGACCGGGGTCCTGCGCGTCACGCCGGTCGCCCCGGTGTCGGTGGCCGGTCGGCGCTATCTGGTCGAGGCGTATCCGAATTCCGATTGGGTCAAGAACGCCCGCCGGGCCGGGCACGGGGTGCTGGCGCGCGGCCACCGGGCCGAACGGGTGAACCTGGTGGAAATCCCTGCCGCCGAACGCGGTTCGATTCTCCGGGAGTTCCCGGCCCAGAATCCACGTGGTGTGGGTGCGTTCGTGCGCAACGGCCTGGTCGAGTCACCGTCCCCCGATGCCTTCGCCGCCGCCGCACCGCGCTGCCCGGTCTTCCGCGTCGATCCCATGTGATCCGGGATCAGCTCGCGAGCAGATGCGCCAGGAGCACGTCACCGCCCTCGGTGCCGAGGATGAACGTGCTCGCGTCGGTGGGGCTGATGGTCACCGAGGTGATCGGCTGGTCGGTCGTCAGCAGGCAACTCGTGTGGGTGAGGGGGTCGGCCCGTACGAATTGCCCGGTGCCGGTGGCGATATAGAGCAGCCCACCGGCCGCGATGGCCAGATCGTCGGGTAGCAACGGTGTGCTGAGGGGAGCGGCGGCCAGGTCCACGGCCACGCTCGCCCGGCCGGGATCATCGATCGGCAGCGCGACGACGCGGCCGGTGGGACTCTCCAAAAGCGTGACGTAGAGGGTGTTCCCGGCCACGACAATGCCGTCGGCGCCGGGACCCTGTGCCGCCAGCGCGGTGCGTGCCCGCTCGGTCCAGTCGGTATCGATCGTCCCGTCCCGGTGGATCCGCACCACCGTGTTCGAGCCGGTATCGGCCACATAGAGGTTCCCGTCGCCGTCGAACACGGCCCCGTTGGCCTGGCCGAGCCCCGACACGAACACCTCGGGCTGCGGCGAGTCCGCGCTGGGATCGAAGCGCAGCACCCCGCCCCGCCGGGCCGCCCCCGCGATCGGCGAATTGCCGAATGTCACGTACAGCAACCCGTCCGGCCCGATCCGGACCGCGCCCGGGCTGGTCACCGGCACACTGGTGACGACATGACCGTCCCGGTCGAAGCGCTCCACGACATTGCGCAGGCTGCGCGCGATCCACACGTTCCCGCCGCCGTCGAACCCCAGATTCTCCGACCAGTCGAGCAGCGGGGCACGGGTGGGAATCGCCATCCGCATCTTGACCGATGGACAGGAAACAGCTGCGGCCGGGGCAGTTTCGGGTGTATCCGCAGCGGCCGAACCACCCGCGCCCGGCCCTGCCAGAGCCGCGGTGACGGCCAGCAGTACGGCCGCCGCCGGAGCGAGCCGCCGACCCCCGCGATCCGATTGCGGCACAGCGGCTTCCGATCGCGGATCCGGCATCGGGTCGTTCCCTTCGGTGGGCGGAGATCACCGGGAGCCTAGACCGCCCGGTCCGCTCCCGCCAAGCGCTGGGCGCTCACGGGTGGCTGGGTAGCCGTTCGGTGGAGTGGTCGGCCAGCGCGGCTTCGACATTGGCGATACCGGCGCGCACGCCCAACCCGTAGCCGTCATCGGATAGGTCGGCGAGTCGATCGCGGGACGCGTTCAGGTGCCGCCGTGCCGTGTCGAACGCGCCCAGACGCCCATAGTTGTCGGCCAGGTTGAGATGTAGCGACGGGTAGAAACCCCGGACGCTCAGTCCTGAGTGCTGCGCCTGCGCACGCTCGTCAGTGAGTGCGGCGCAGGCGTCGAGCGCGCGGATGTCCCAGGTGAGGCCGTCGGCGGCATGGTCCTGCAGGTCGGCCATATAGTGCGCCAGGGAAACCCGGTGCAGCGGATCCCCATCCGCGCCGATGGTCTCCCACAGCTCGGTCAGCCGTTCGCGGGCCGCCGCCGTATTGCCTTGGCGGCCAAGGACTACGGCGTCATTGATGGCGTTCATGGTCTCGTCGACGGCGGTCATGGCAGCCACGGTAGACCGGGGGTCCGACAACCGGCGGGCGGACCGTGACGACTAGCGGGCGGGCCGACCGTGGCGGCCGTCGCCGGTGATGCGTCCGCGCCGGATGAGATCGCGCTTGGTGCCGGGGCCGAGGGCGACCTGTTCGTCCGCGCCCGCCACGGCTTCATCCGGATTGGGCCGCACGAACAGCGTGACGGTGGTGCCCTCGGTGAAGCCGTTCTTGCGCATCATCCCGGCCGATGCGGCATTGTGCAGTTCCACGTCGGTGACGATGCGCCGCGCACCGTGCTTGAACAGCAGGTCGCAGCAGGCGGTCATGAGCTTTCCGGCCACGCCGCGCCCCTGCATATCGGGGGAGACCGCGATCCATTCCAGGTAGGCCCAGTCCTCGCGGAGCTCGAATTCCATGGAGGCCAGCACGAATCCGACGACCCGATCCGAATCCACCGCCACCCAGCAGGACTTGCCCGCACTGTCGAGATGCTCGGCCACCGAGGTCAGCGACCACGAGGTGTAGGGCTTGGCTTGGGTGTCGAACACCTGGTAGCCCAGGTCGATGACCTGACGCAGGTGCCCCAGGCCCATGGGGACGACGGCGATCTCGGGATGGATGGCGATCTCGGGTTGGTGGGATATGTCGGATTCCATGTCCGATAGTTTGCCAGGTGAGCGCTGCTTCGCCCGGAACCCTCCGGGCGCGGCCACCGCGGGTGCGGCGTGCTATCACGCGCCCTTGCGCGCCTGCTTGGCCGGAGCCTTCTTCGCCGCCTTCTTGGCGGGCTTCTTCTCGGCGGTGGCCTTGGCAACCTTGGCCGGTGCGGCGGTCGCCTTGCGCCCCGACGCCTCGAGGCTGCGCTGCAGAGCGGCCACCAGATCGACGACCTCGGCATCCATTTCCGGAGCGGCCGCCTCGGGCGCCCGGGTCACCTTGCTGCTGCCGCTGGCGATCGCCTCATCGAGCAGCTTCTTCAATTCGATCTGGTATTCGTCCACGTAGAGGCCGGGATCGAAATCATCCGAGAGCGTGTCGACCAACGTCTCGGCCATCTGCAATTCCTGCTTCTTGGGCTCGGCGACATCCTCGAGCTTGTCGAACACGGCCTCACGCACCTCATCCGGCCACAACAGCGTCTGCAACACCAGCACCCCGTCGCGCACCCGCAGCGCACCGAGCCGGGTCTTCTGCCGCAGCGTGAAATGCACCAGCGCCACCCGATCCACCCGCTCGAGCGTCTTCGCCAGCAGCACATACGCTTTCGGCGTATTCGAATCGGGTTCCAGATAGTAGCTCTTATCGAACAGAATCGGATCGATCTGCTCCGACGGCACGAATTGCAAGACCGGAATTTCGTGCTTCTCCGCCGCCGGAAGCTTGGCGAAGTCCTCATCGGTGAGAATCCCCCGATCCCCGTCAGGCGATTCATACGCCCGATCAATATCGGAATACTGCACCGGCTGCCCATCCACCGTGCACACCCGCTCATAGCGAATCCGCCCCCCATCCACCCCATGTACCTGGTGAAACTTGATGTCATGGTCCTCCGTGGCGGTATAAACCTTCACGGGAACATTCACCAGCCCGAACGCGATGGAGCCCTTCCAAATGGACCGCATTGTCCGATCCTACTTCGGACGGGTGCTTGTGGTCGGCTACGCGCCGCCGACCTGGGGTTTCGGATGGTTGTGGGTTCAATCGCGGACTCCGCGCGCAAACGAGCCGGGGTGATCAGGGCAGCGGAATCCACAAGCCGAACAGCCAGAAGCCGTGTCCAGCGGGCTGCTGATTCGAGGGGTTCTGCTTATCGTGGTTCGGGTTCTGCTGAGTCTGCGTGGGTGCGGGCTGCGGCGCGACCGGATCGGCGTTGGCCACCCCGGCGCCGATGCCCAGTGTGCTGAGCGCGATCCCACCGGCGACCGTGACCTTCGCAATCTTCGACTTCAACATCCCTGTACTCGCTTCCTCTCGATTCACGGTGGTCTCGACCACCGGCCGGCTGATGCCGACCTACCAACCGCGCCTCTCGAACATCAGCTCGAACTCGCCTGCAGCTGTGAGGTAGCTGTGTGCGTCAGGTGACAACTGCGGAGGGCCGGGCGAGAACTACCCGCCGAGATTCTTGGAACTGATACGAGCGGTATTCGGCGACGATCCATGTTGACGGTCCCTGTGCGCTGGAACACTTCTATGCGTCTTCGTCACCGGTAGAAGGCGTTTCGATACTCGAGCTTCGCGCGAGTAGGTCCTCGACGATCAGGGTGAGTTGGTCGCCGATGTGGTCCAGGGCTCGGGTGCTGTGCTCGGCGCGGCACATGGCCACGCTGCCCTCGGCGGCGGCGACGATCAGGGTGGCGGTGCGCTCGGCGGCGGCCGGATCGGCGCCGTGTTCGCGCAGGGACGTTGTCAGCAGGGCGGTCCACTGTGAGAACGCGGCGGCGGCTGCTTCGTGCGGGGCCGCCTCGGCCTCGGGCAGGTCCTCGACCGAGACTGCCAGTACGGGGCAACCGGCGCGGAATTCGGTGTCTACCACGACCTTTCGCCACATGCTCAGAAAGGCCCGGAGTGCCTCGACCGGTCCGTTCTCGAGTTCGCGGGTGAGCAGGGTCGAGGTCAGCTCGCCCGCGAAGGTGACGGCCTCGGCGGCCAGTTGGGTTTTGCCGCCCGGGAAGTAGTGGTAGGTCGACCCCAGCGGCGCGCGGGCGTACTTGGCCAGTTCGCGCACGCTGGTGGCATTGAGTCCGCGCCGCCTGATCATGTCGGCCGCGCCTGCCACGAGCTTCTGGCGTGAGTCCCGAGAGTCCGCCACCTCTACCTCCTTGTCTATAGCGGCTGTCATATTGTAGCGTGCTGTCGTTATGACGAGTGTTATAAGACCTCGTAGTGATGCGCAGGAGTGCGACGATGCCGATGATTCACCTGACCGTGCCCGCCGGAGCCTTGACCGCCGAGGCTCGCGGCGGGTTGCTGAAATCGCTGCCGAAGACCCTGCTGGAGTGGGAAGGCGCCCCCGACACCGCGTTCTTCCGCGCGCAGGCCTGGTGCCGTGTCGAGGAGGTCGCCGACGGCGGATTCGCCGCGCTCGAAGACGACCTACCCCGGTTCCGCGTGGATGTGACCGTTCCCGAGGGCGGGCTGTCGGAGCGTCGCAAGGCGGGGCTGGTCGAGGCGGTCACCGATCAGGTGCTCGCCGCCGCGGGCCTCTGCGAGGCCGGTGGCCTGCGAGTCTGGGTGCTGATCCACGAGCAGCCGGAGGGCACCTGGGGCGCTGCCGGGGGCATCGTGAAGTTCAAGGAATTGGCAGCACTCGCGCGGGGGCAGCGCGAGAATGCGTGAGCTGCAGTTCATTCGGGCCGGGCATCTGGAGTGGCGGGAGCGGCCCGCGCCGGTGCCGCGCGATCCGCGAGACGCCATCGTGCGCCCGTTCGTAGCGGGCCGATGTGACGGCGACACCCTGCCGATCCATCGGCGTGTGTCCCGGGCGATGCAACTCGGGATGCGGGCCGAGCTGATCGATCCGGTCGTGGGCAGCATCTGCGGGCCGGTCCCGTTCCAGGGACCGTTCGGCATCGGGCACGAGTGCGCCGCCGAGGTGATCGAGGTGGGCGAGGGCATCACCACCCTGCGACGCGGCGATGTGGTCGTGGTGCCCTGGGCCGTCTCGTGCGGCGACTGCCGCGAATGCGGGCTCGGGCTCACCGCGAAATGCTCCACCACCCGTGCCTCGACCTTGGCGGCGTTCGGCTTCGGGCCCGCCAGCGGCCCGTGGGGTGGCATGGTCGCGGACCTGCTGCGGATTCCCTTCGCCGACCACATGCTCGTACCGGTCCCCGCCGGGGTCGACCCCGTACGGGTAGTCGCGGCCAGCGACATTCTCTCCGACGCCTGGCGATGCGTGGTCCCGGGCCTGCGAGCGCGGCCGGGCGGCAAGGTGCTCGTCCTCGGGGGCGCGGCGCAGAGCATCGGACTGTACGCGGCCGGTTTGGCGGTCCGGCACGGCGCGACCGTCGTCGACTATGTCGATCACCGCCGCGAACGCCTCGACATTGCCGAAAAGCTCGGAGCCACACCATATGCCGTGGCCTCGAAAGGGAAATTGCGGCTCGGTCACATCCCGCGCCGCGACTACGACATCGCGGTGGAGGGCACCTCGACGGCGGCCGGAGTCGATGCCGCGCTGCGCTCGCTGGGTCCTGGAGGATGCTGTCAGCCCGTCGGCTACTACCTCCCGGTTATCACCAAGGTCCCGCTCATGCGCATGTACGCCAATGACGCCACCCTGAAGATCGGTGTCTCCAACGTCCGGCCGATCCTGCCGGACGTCCTGGATTTCGTTGCCCGGCACGACTTCCCCGCCGAAGTGGTCACCACCCTGACCGCCGACTGGGCGGACGCACCCGAGGCGTACCGGGCGCACACCACCAAGCTGGTCCTGCACCGTAGCCCGCTCCACACCGCCGATCGGATCGAAACGAACGCCACCCCAAAGAAATTGAAGCCATGACGCTTATCACGGTAACCAGCGAGAAGGGGAGGCTGTCGCTCGACCAGCGCCGGGAGCTGGCCCGCACACTCACCGACGCGGTACTCGTTCCCGAAGTCGGGCAACCAGCTCCCGCGGCTCGTATCGGATTCCAGGTGCATTTCGTCGAGCGCGAACCCGACACGATGGCGATCGGCGGGATGCCGGTCAGCGACCAGCAGCACCGGGTGGATGTCATGGTCATCGACATCGCGGTGATGGACGGCGACTGGCCCCGGGAGGTCCGCGCCGAGGTCATCGAGCGCACTTTTGCCGCGCTGACCGGGGCCACCGGGCCGAAGCGCCGGCTCCTACCTGGTGGATCAATTTCCGGGTGATCGACGAAGGCAGCTGGGGCTCACGCGGCGGCGTACTGTCGGTTCTCGACCTGCTCGCCAGTGGCGTCTTCACCGAGCAGAAGGCCGCGGCGGTCCGAGCGCACATCACCGAGGTGTCCGAGCCGGTGGCGGGGTGATGACCTCGCCGGTTTCCTCGAGCGGGCGCTGAATTTCCCTGGCCTGCGCCGTCTTACGTGGTGAGTGGCGCGCACGGACCGCCACATCGGCCAGGAGGAGCCAGTCATCTCCATTCGGACACCCGCGTCGATCGGGCGGCCGCTGCAACGAGCCCGGCGCCTGCACCGGAAGCTGGTGCGGGCGCATCGGGATCAGGTCAGTGAACGGGTTGTGGCGCATCATCGGCGCGTGGTGCAGGACGCGTGGCGGGGCGCTCGCTGACCTCGGCTTCGGGTGCGGCTGGGCGCAGCGTCACGGCCAGCACCAGGGCTCCGGCCAGGGCGAAGGCCATGGTCCAGACCGAGCCGACGTGCATGGCGTGGATGAAGGCGTGGTCGGCGGCGTGGGTTAGGTCGGGGCGGCCGATTGCCGCCGCGACGTGGCGGGCCTGCTCGGCGGAGACCTGGGCGGGCTCGCGGGCGGCGTCGGGGAGGGTGGTTACCTTGTCCTGCATGCTATTTCGGTAGGTGATTGACATGATGGTTCCGCCGACCGCGATGCCCAGGACGCTACCGGTCTGCCGGACCGTGCTGTTGACCGCGGAGCCGGCTCCGGCCAGTTTCAGCGGCAGCGTGGTCATGACGGCGGCGGACACCGATCCGATCGCCATGCCGATCGAGAAGCCTTGCAGCCCGGCCAGGATCACGTTCCAGGCGATGGGCGTATCCAACTCGAAGAACACGCCGCCGCCCATGCACAGGGCCCCGGCCGTGAGCGCGGTCGCGGCGACCGGCCGCAGCCCCCAGCGGCGCATCAGCCGGACGCCGAGCGGCCCGCCGATGATCACGCCGAGCGCGGCGGGGGAGTTGATCAGACCTGCGGCCAACGGTGAGAAACCGCGTGCGCCTTGCAGATAGAACGCGGCGTAGAAACCGGCCGCGGTCATGGCGAGGAACAGCAGCCCCAGCGCCGCGTTGCCGCCGCCGAAGACCCGCTGCGCGAGCAGTCGCGGATCGAAACTCGGCTGTGCGGAACGTAATTCGACCACCACGAACGCGGACAGCAACGCCGCCCCGCCCGCGATGGGAACCCACACCGACACCGGCGTCCACGCCGCGACCTGTCCGGCCCGGATCAATCCGTAGGCGAGAGCGGCCAATCCGCTGATCGACAACACCAGGCCGGGCAGATCCCAACCCCGCGGCACGGGATTGCGGAAGTTCGGCACCACCGCCGCGACCCCGGCCAGGGCGCCCACCACGACGGGCACATTCACCAGAAACACCGAGCCCCAACAGAAGTGGTCGAGCAGCACCCCGGCCAGCGGCGGCCCGGCGGCCAGCCCCACACCCGCCGAGGTCGAGAACAACCCGATGGCCGAGGCCCGGGCCGGACCGGTGAAGGTCCAGTTGACCGTGGCCATGGTGGCGGGCATGATCAGCGCGCTTCCGACGCCCATCACGGCCCGCGCGGTAATGAGCTGCCCCGGATCCGCGGAGTAGGCGGCCCAGATGGAGGACACGGCGAAGATCATCAGCCCGGTCGCGAGCACGCCGCGATGCCCGAACCGGTCCCCGAGCGCCCCGGCGGTGAACATCAGCGCGGCGAACACCAGCGTGTAGGACCCCGAAGCCCATTGCAGCTGAGCGGGATTCGCGCCCAGTCCGCGCGCCGGATCGGCGAGTGTCTCGAGTGCGGTGGCGAGGATGGTGTTGTCGATCCAGATCAACAGGGAGGACAGCAGGAGTACGGCGAGTATCAGCCGCTGCCGCGATTTCGGCAGGGTCTCAGGCGCAGTCATGGAAACCTTCGATAAGATTGGCAGGAACCTGACGATCGCAAGTGTGCGTGAGTGTCAGGAACCTGTCAATCTCTGGAGAGGGTGGTGCCGATGGGCCGGGACGGTTCGCGCAAATCAGCTCGGGTGGACGCCGATTCGGCGCAGGTCGACGCACAGGCCGAGGAATTCCATTGCGGCAGTGATGGTTCCCTGACCTTCATGGTCCGCAAGGCCTGGCTCAGCATGCGCGCCTCGATCGCCCAGCCGCTGGTGGAGTTCAATCTCACGACCTCCCAGTACGCCACCCTGATGATGACCCAGCGCGAACCCGGCATGTCCGTCTCCGATATCGCCCGCCAGGTCGGCAGCACCCGCCAAGCGGCGAACGAAATGCTCGCCACCCTCGAAAAGGACGGCATCATCGAACGCCGTCCCCACCCCACCGACCGCCGCACCCACCAGGTCTATGTCACCGACGCGGGCCGAGACCTCTACGAGCGGGCCCACGCCGCCGTCAGCCGCCGCGAAGCCGAACTGGAATCCGCCTTCACCCCCGCCCAACGCACCGCCATCCGCGAATGGCTCACCGGCATGGCCGAAGCCTGCCGCTGACCGGACCCGAGTACCGGCCCCGCTCAGAGACTGCCGAGGCCGCCGGCGAAAAGCCACTGCTATCAGGCGGTGTGAATCCCCGAGGCCGATGGTGGTGTCGCGGCCCGGCGGGTGGCGCCGCCGGGCGCTTAGAGCAAGGTCGGTGCCGTCTGCCAGGTGGCCGGTGCCACCTTCGTCGAATGGCTCGGCGGCGGTGCCGAAGCCCCGCAGCGATGTTCATCATGGATCAATCGCGGCGCGGGAACAGGCGATGAGGTTCGAATCAATCGCCGCGGTCGTGTGATTCGAATTGTGGTCTCGTCGAGGTGATTCACCGCGCTCAGCGCAGGGCGAGGGCGAGGAAGAAGTCGACGCGGTCTTCCAGGCGTGACAGGTCGCGGTTGGTGAGTTCCTCGATGCGCTGGATGCGGTAGCGCAGCGTATTGACGTGCAGGTGCAGCAGATCCGCGCATTTGGTCCAGGAGCCGGAGACCTCGAGGAAGGTTTCCAGGGTGTGGACCAGGTCGGCGCGGTTGTCCTGGTCGTAGACGCGCAAGGGGTCGAGGAGGCGGACGCGGAACATGCGGCGCACCTCGTCGGGGACGCTGGCGAGCAGCAGCATGTGGGTGGCCAGTTCGTCGTGGCGCACGACGCTGGTGGGCTGCTGGCGTTCGGCGGCCATGCGGCGGGCGTAGCGGGCCTCTTCGACCGCGCCGCGCAGGCCCTCGCCGTCGACCGCGCCGCTGATGCCCACGGACAGACAGCTCTGCTGGAGACCGGGTTCGAGAGCTTCGATGGCCCGGTGGATGTGGTCGTCGAGGGCCTGCTCATCACCGAGCGCGACCAGCAGGATCACCTCGCCGTCGACGACACCGATGGCGGGGCCGCGGCCGGAGAGGATTTCGCGCAGCACGGCACGCAGTTCGCCGGGTCGCACCGCACCGGAGTCGGCGGTGGCCGCGACCGCGAGGTAGCGATCGGACAGGCCGAGCCCGGTGAGTTCGAGGCGCGAGATGATGTCGGCCGGTTTGGAATCGGACATGATCAGCTCGATGAGCTCCTGGGCCAGGCGGCCCTCGGCGCTCTGCCGATCGTCCTGGCGGGCCTTCTCGAGGGCCACGACCGCGGCCAGTTCGCCGATCAGCGCGCGGCGTTCCTCGGGCCAGTCCTTGTAGTCGCTTTCGAAGACCAGGAACCAGTCCGCGATGCGTGAGGTGCCGTCGGCGTCCACCGCGAACAGCGAGTAGCGGATCTGGTTGTGGGAAAGCACATGCGGCAGCCGCTTCGCGCCGAGGAATGCCGATCGCACCTGTTCGGGCAGGTCACGGGTGGGCCCGGCGACCACGCGCCCGAGCGAGGACACCACCCAGCACCGCGTGCCGAGGGTGCGATGCACCAGATCGAGCACCGAATCCAGCCCGCCGCCCGACACCAGTTGCCGGTGCCGATCCAGGATGGCGCTCAGATCCGCGGCCCGTCCCGAGGACAGCCGCCGGTTGATCTGCTCGGTGATCGTGGCGAAGGCGATGTGCTCCTCGACATCGAACAGTGGCATTCGGTGTTTCTTACAAGCGGCGATCAAATCCGCGGGCGGTTCGCCGTAGAGGGCGCTACCGGCGACCAGCGCGGCCACTTTGGCCCGCGCGATATTGCTGACGAATTGCTCACTGTCCTCGGGTTTTGTGTGCCATTGCAGCCCGGTCAGCACGAAGTCGCCGCCGGACAGGTACCGGCTGGGATCGAGCATGTCGGTGGTTACGACCCAGCGTACGAAGCGGTCCAGCTCGTCCTCTCCGGTGACGAGCCGTAGGCCCAGGTCGTTCATGGTCAGCAGGGAACGTAACCGCATTTTTACGAGGCTAACAGTCGGTGACGGCCGGGTTACCGAACTTGGATGTAACTACAAACGAGTCCCTGTGAACCAGGCCACAGATTCGGATGTCTCGTTCTTTCGGGCATGACGGTCCGGCGGGTTAGTAC
>NZ_BJWY01000073.1 GCF_007990715.1 Nocardia seriolae NBRC 15557
GGACACTAGAAGCAAGAAAGTTACGATCATGCGTAGAGCAACGGCGCTCTTCGCCGCATTACTGTTGGCTATCCTCTTTTCCACCATGACGCACCTGACGGCCGCGACCGCCAAAGCCGATGACTGCACCGGTGATTGGTCGATCGGCATCGGCGGACTCGGCGACAACAACTCGTCGGTCTTCTCGGCCTTCGTGAATCAGCCCGTCGGATACAACTCCGCCGACCCGATGTCGGGGTTGAACGAACTCAACAGGCTGTTCTGGCAGCACCGCGACGAATGCCCCGGCGACCACATCAAGTTGATCGGGCACAGTGAAGGCGCGGGCCTCGTGCACGCCTGGGTCACCGCACACCAGGACGCCGATAACGCGAATGCCATTCTGCTGTCGGATCCCAAGCGGGCTCCGGGCCCGGGCTGGGGCGGACTGTCCTCGACTCCCGGCAACGGGATCATCGGCTATCCGCTCGCGGGTGTGGACGACTGGTTCGGCGGCTTCCCGGTACTGTCGGTGTGCAACCACGACGACCAGATCTGCGACACTTCGGCCGGCTGGTGGGGTTACCTCTTCGGGGGAGCGCATTCTCGTTACGATTTCAATGTCTGGGACTACGGCGACTGGGATTCCGGAGTCTGGTACCGGTAAATCGAGTGATTCGAAGGGGATCAGTAGCCGAAAGGCTCTGGTCCCCTTTGGCTGAACCCGTGCCCCATCGAAGAGCACACGGCCGAACCGTTGAAGGTGATCTGGCAGGTGGCACCGGCGTAGGTGATGAAGAACTGCGGGTCGTGCCCGCTGACCTGGGTGAGGGCGGCCAATCCGGGATTGCCGCCGGGCAGCGTGTGGCTGCCGTTGGAGGCCCACTGCGGATGCGCGGGCACCGCGGTCGAATCGATGACTATGGCAGGAACATTCGGAATAGGCACCTGCGCTCCGGCGTAGAGCACATTCATGACCGCGGCCGGGGTGGTGAGATCGCAACCCACCACGCCGTCGGATCCGATCGAGCAGTTCCAGCCGCCGAGCGCGAAATACACGGTATCGCCGACCTGTGCGGGACCGGTGGCCGCATCGGCGTTCGCCCCTCCCGCACCCGACAAAGCGGCAACAATCCCGAGAATTCCCCCGCAAACCCATGCGGTAGTGACTTCTGCTGTCCTGGACACGGCATCTCCCTGATGCACAAGCGAGCTTTCAGGCCAATCCGGCCATAGGGAAAACGTATCACTTTACGGCGCAAAGACCGCCGTTCTGTCGAGGGGTCTTACATAATTGGTTCAGACTTTCAGCCCGTTTCGGGTGACATACACGGCGTGGAAGCCGATGAGAGCCGCGAGTACGGCCGGCCATTGCAGCGTCGTGGCGAGCGGAACCGCGTCCAGGGGAAGGGAATAGGCGAGTGAAATGCGAATAACCGCGTCGAGGGTGAAACCGATACCCCAGACCGCGGTCAGGACGCGCAAGTGGTAGCGAAAGCGAGAATCGCTGTCCCAGCGGGCATCCCATTCGCGATAGCCGGCCTCGCCGATCTTCACGGTGACAATGGTGCGGGCCATACCGCGCATCATCGGGTGGGAAGTGAACAGGGTGGCCAGGATCCACAGGCCGATTGCGGCGAACAGCCAGCTGTCACGCACCAGCAGGGTGCGCGGGTCGCCGGTGACCAGCGAGACGACCGTGCCGACGGCGAGCATGGTCAGAGTGAACAGGGCGACGGCGTCCACCCGGCGGCGGCGCAGGGCGTCATAGACGAGGAACGGCAGGGTGAGCAGCGCCGGGGCGACCAGCGCGACCCACGGATCGACGCCCGCGGCGCGCAGTCCGTAGTACGCGCCGATCGGCAGGAGTAGTTCCAGGATCACCTGGCGCGCAACGTGTCTGCGCAGGGTGTCGCCGGGAGTCGTGTGGTGCGCCATGGTCAGGCGTCCTTCCGGGTGGCGCGGTCGAACAGTTCGGCGAGTTCGCGGGCGGTGGCGTCGGTGTCGAAGCCGGGATCGACGGCGGCGCGGGCGATGGCGGCATCGAGGGAACCGCGGATGGCCATGACCATGACCGCCGGATCGAAGTCGCGGAAGACGCCGCCGCGCTGGCCTGCCCGCAGGATCTCGGCCTGGGCGGCCGCCGTCGCGCCCAGCTGGTCGACGAGCCCGAACAGGTGCGGGTCGTCGGTGGTGGCGTTGGCGGCGATATTCGACAGGGCCCGCATGTGTTTGGGGTACGTGGCGACCAGGGCCAGATTGGCGGCGAAGTAGGCGCGCATGCGGGCGCGGTAGCCCGCCTCGGCATCGAGCCTCGCGACCACGGATTCGCCCGCGGTCGCCATGATGCGGGTGACCACCTCGCGGATCAGATCGCCCTTGCCGCGGAAGTGGTAGGAGATCATGCCGGTGCTGGAGAGCCCGGCCTGCTTGGCGATCTTCGCGAACGACGCGTTGGCATAGCCCTGATCGGCGATCACCTCGATGGCCGCTTCGACGATCTGTGCGCGCCGGGCCAGTTCGGTGAAGGTCCGTTCCTGCCCTTGCTTGCCCGAGTCGATTCTTGCTTGCATGAGCACAAAATTAGCCGCTTTTGCTCAACCGAGCAAGAGGTGAGCGGCCCGTCCGTAAGCCGAAAGTGTTAGCCGGTCGTGTGCCGTCGTCTGATGGTTCGGGCCGCGGGGCGCGGGATCGTCGAAGGCGACACGGCGGCGCGGCGGGCGTCGCCCCTCCGGAGAGGTAGGCACGATGATTCAGGCACGCGGGCTCGGCAAGTGCTACGGACAGGTGCCGGCGGTAGACAATCTGTCCTTCGACGTGCGGCCGGGGTTGGTGACCGGCTTCCTCGGGCCGAACGGCGCGGGCAAGTCGACGACCATGCGGCTCATGCTCGGACTCGACCACGGCAGCGGCCGGACCCTGTTCGACGGGCAGACCTACGCCGAACTCACCGACCCGCTGCGCTCGGTCGGCGTGATGCTGGATGCTCGCTCGGTGCATCCCAAGCGCACCGCCATCGGGCATCTGCGCATGATCGCGGCCGGGGCGGGGATCGGCGAAGGGCGGGTCGAAGACGTGCTCGGGATGGTAGGGCTCGCCGATGTGGCCGGACGGCGCGCCGGTGGCTTCAGCCTCGGCATGCAGCAGCGGCTGGGTCTGGCGGCGGCGCTACTGGGTGATCCGGCCACGCTGATCCTCGACGAGCCCGCCAACGGGCTGGACCCGGAGGGTGTGCGCTGGCTGCGAGACCTGCTCAAAGGTCTTGCGCGCCAGGGTCGCACCGTCTTCGTGTCCTCGCACCTGCTCAACGAGATGGCGCACCTGGCGGATTCGCTGGTCGTCATCGGCGGGGGCCGCTTGCTCGCCGCCGAATCGGTGGCCGAGTTCGTGTCCCGCAACTCCGCCTCGCGCATCGTGGCCCGCACCGACCGGCCGCAGGCGCTCGCGGACATGCTGAGCGGCAACGGTTTCCAGGTCCGGGTCGCACCCGACGGCGCGGTCGTGATCGACGGCGAGGACCGCCAGCGGGTGGCCGTGCTCGCCATGCAGGCGGGCCTGCTGGTCACCGAACTGAGCCAGGCCCACACCAGCCTCGAGGACGCCTTCTTCCAGGCGACCGCCGACGCCGCCCGGTACCGCGGCCCCGCCGCCTGATACCCGACGACACCGATAAGGAATTCCCCTCATGATCAACGCGATTCGCTACGAGCTGACCCGGCTCGCCACTCTGCGATCCACCTGGGCGCTGCCCGCCATCGGCCTGGCTGTGCAGGCACTGATCGCCTACCTTTCCGCGGCGCGCACCTACGCGACGCCCACCGAGCAGTTCGAGGCGTCGGTCCGCGAACTGCCGCTGATGGTGGCGGCACTGTTCGCGGCGGCCGTCGCGGTGAACGCCTTCGGGCACGAATACCGTTACGGCACCATCACCACCACCATGCTCACCGTGCGTCGCCCGGTCCGGGTGATGGCGGCCAAGGCGCTGACCGTCGGCGGACTGGGCGCGCTGTACGGCGTCGCGCTGGCCGGAGTCACGGTCCTGGTGCAGGGCCTGGTCTCGATGCTGCCCTCCGGAACCTCGCATCTGGCATACGCTTTCGCGGGCATGCCGGTGTACGTGACGCTGGCCGCGCTCGCGGGCCTCGGGGTCGCCGCTCTCACCCGCAATGCGACCGTGGCCATGGTCGCGGCCATCGGGTTCCCGACCGTGGTGGAGACCGGCGCGGTGCTGGCCGGGGCCAGCCCCAAGCTGATGCCGTACCTGTCCGCCGGGCAGCTGGCGGCCCCCGGCGCGGGGAACCCGATGCTGCTGGTGCTGCCGCTCGCCGCGCTGGCCGCCGGTTTGCTGGCCGCCGGAGTCGTGCTGCTCGCGCGTCGTGACGTGTGACGATGGCCATGCGACTAGGGTTGCCGGGGTGAGCATGACGCGGCGGATCGGAGGTGTGGTCCTCGATGTCGTGCTCGCCGCGGTCTTCGGCTGGGTCGGGTTCTCCGAGGTGCACACCTCTTCGATCGTTCTGCTGCCCGCGGCGGCGGGGCCGCCGGTCGCCATCGCGGCGGGTATCGCCCTGCTGCTGCGGCGTTATCGGCCGCTGCTCGTGGTGGTGGCCGCGGCGCTCGCCACGGCTCTGGTCGGTGCCATGGCCCCGATGCTGCTGGCGCTCTACACCGTGGCCCGCCGCTACGGCAATCGCCGCACGACGTGGCTGGCCGCCGCGGGCGCGCTGTTCGCGGGGGTCATGCCCTGGGGTACCGGTAGCTGGTTGAGCTTGTTCGTGTATCGCGGCGCGATTGTGGCGCTGGTGCTCGCGGTGCCGCTGCTGCTGGGCCTGTGGGGCCAATCAGCGCGCGGAAACCCTGGCCGCGCTGCGGGAGCGGGCCGAGCAGGCCGAGCGGGAACGCGACCTGCTGGCCGCCGCGGCCGTGGAGGCCGAACGGCTGCGCATCGCCGGTGAGCTGCACGATATTGTGGCGCACCGGATTTCGCAGATCACCGTGCTGGCCGGGGCGCTGGAGGTGTCCGCCGAGGGCAAACCGGCCGAGATCGCGGGGACGATTCGCACCACCGGGTCGAGGGCACTGACCGAGATGCGGGAGCTGCTGGGACTGCTGCGTTCCGCCGAAGATGCTCCGGCACAGGGCGATTCGAGCGCTGCTGGATCCGTCGGCACCGGTACGGGCGGGGAGCACGCACCATTGCGGCCCGCCCCGGATCTGGGTGCCATCGCCGAACTCGTCGCTCACGCCGTGGCGGCGGGCCAGCGGATCGACCTGACGCTGCCCGACCCGCTGCCCGAGACCTCCGGCCCGGTCGGCCGTGCCGCCTATCGAATCGTCCAGGAGGCGTTGACCAATGCCGCCAAGCACGCGGCGGGCGCGGAGGTGCGTGCCGCGCTCACCGTCGTCGACGGGGTCCTGAACGTCGATGTGCGCAATGGCCGCGGCGAGCACACCCCGCTGGCCGCACAGGGCTCCGGTTTCGGCCTGCTCGGCATGCGCAAGCGGGTCGAACTCGCCGGTGGCAGCCTGCATTCCGGTCCGCTGGCCGGTGGCGGCTACGTGGTGCACGCGACCTTCCCGCTCACCGAGCCGGGAGCGGCGGACGAATGATGATGCGGTGAAGGAGGTTTCGTGATCCGGGTGGTGCTGCTCGACGACGAGGAGCTGGTGCGCTCCGGCATATCGATGATCCTGGAGGCGGGCGGCGGCATCGAAGTCGTCGCCCAGGACGGTGACGGGCGCGCCATCGTGGAGCTCGTCCACCGGCATCGCCCCGACGTGGTGGTCACCGATATTCGCATGCCGCACGTCGACGGCCTCGAGGTCACCCGCCGGGTGCGCGCCCTGCCCGATCCGCCCGCCGTCGTGGTGCTGACCACCTTCGGCCTGGACGAATACGTCTATGCCGCACTCGATGCCGGGGCGGCGGGCTTCCTGCTCAAGGACACCCCACCGCGCGAGCTCGCGCGCGCGGTCGAGGTGGTGGCGGCCGGTGACGCCATTCTCGCGCCCGCCATCACCAAACGCATGCTCACCGCCTTCACCCGGGGGCCGGGATCCCAGCAGCCCGACGCGCTGGCCCGGCTCGAACAGCTCACCGAGCGCGAGCGCGAGGTGGCGCTGGCGGTGGCCACCGGGGCCGGCAATGCCGAGATCGCGCGGACGCTGCACATGAGCGAATCCACGGTGAAGGTGCACATCAGCCGCATCATCGCCAAGCTCGGGCTCGAAAACCGCACCCAGGTCGCGATTCTGGTGCTGCGTGCCGGCCTGGCCTGATGGCCTTACAGACTGGTCGGCCGGAGTTTTCCGCGTTGGCCTGCGCTGCGGGCCGGATCCGCGCACACTGGGCTCCTGGCAAACACCGTGTGAGGGCGGTGTTTTCACTCGGGAGCATGCATGACCGAAACCCAGCCTCGATCCGATGACGACGAACGGCGGCTCGCCGAACTCGGTTACAAACAGGAATTGGCGCGATCCTGGTCCGGATTCTCCAATTTCGCCATCAGTTTCACGATTGTCTCCATTCTGACCGGCGGTCTGGCCAGCTACGGGATCGGCCTGCAGAACGGCGGCCCGATCACCATGGCGTGGGGCTGGCCGCTGGTCTCGGTCATGGTGTTGTTCGTCGGGCTGGCCATGGCCGAATTGGCCTCGGCCTACCCGACTTCCGGCGGCCTGTACTGGTGGGCCGCCGAGCTGGGCGGGCCGGTATGGGGCTGGTTCACCGGCTGGTTCAACCTGATCGGGCAGATCGCGGTGACCGCGGCCATCGATTACGGTGCGGCGATCTTCACCACGGTGGTGCTCAATGTGATCGGCTGGGATATCGGCACCGATCGCAATGCCATCTTCATGGTCTTCGCCGGGATCATCGTGTTGCACGCGGTGCTCAATGTCATCGGCCCGCACCTGTCGGCGGTCATCAACAATGTGTCGGCCTGGTGGCACGTGATCGGTGTCGCGATCTTCGTGCTGGTACTCGGCTTCGGGGCGAATCACCATCAGAGCATCGGGTTCGTCTTCACCAAGACCGTGGACAACAGCGCAGTCGGATTCGGTGGGGTGGCCTTCAGTTTCCTGCTCGGATTGCTGCACGCGCAGTACACGTTCACCGGCTACGACGCCTCGGCGCACATGTCGGAGGAGACCCACGACGCCTCCCGGATGGAGGCCAAGGGGATCATCAACACCATTGTGGTATCGGCCATCGCGGGCTATCTGCTGATCCTGGCGGTGACCTTCGCGATTCCCAATCTCGACGACTCGCTGGATCCGACGAAGAACAGCGGCTACCCGGTCATCTACATCCTCCAGAATTCACTGAATTCGTTCTGGTCGGGATTCCTGCTGATCATCGCCGCGGTCGCCCAGTTGTTCTGCGGCTATGCCTCGGTCACGGCGGCCTCGCGCATGCTGTTCGCGTTCGCGCGCGACGGCGCGGTGCCCGGATCGAAGCTGTGGGCGGCGCTGTCGGCGCGGAAGGTACCGGTGCACGCGGTGCTGTTCGTCTCGGTGTTCGCGTTCGTGCTGTTGATCCCGTCCATGCTGGTGCCCGAGGCCAATGCGCCGACCGCCTACGCCGCCGCGACCTCGGTGGCCACCATCGGACTGTATATCGCCTACGGCATCCCGGTGCTGCTGCGCTTGCGCCACGGCGACCGATTCCAGAACGGGCCTTGGCAATTGGGCCGCTGGTATCGCCCGGTGGGGATCATCACGCTGGTCTGGATCGTGGTCATCAGCGTGCTGTTCATCCTGCCCACCGATGACCACGGCTATCCGTGGGTGGACGGATTCACCTGGAACTCGGTCAATTACGCGCCGATCACCCTGGTCGGCGTGGTCGGGGCGATCACTGTCTGGTGGCTGGTGTCCGCGCGGCACTGGTTCACCGGTCCCAAGCGGACCGTCGAGGAGCCGTCGGGAGCCGAAACCCCCTTCGGCTCCTGACGATTCACCGCGGGGTTACCGATTCACAGCGGGGTGACATAGGCCCCGGAGATGCCGCCGTCCACCAGGAACTGCGAGGCGGTGATGAAGGAGGAATCGTCGCTGGCGAGGAAGGCCACGGCGGCGGCGATCTCCTCCGGCTCGGCGAAGCGGCCGGTGGGGATGTGCACCAGCCGACGCGCGGCGCGCTCGGGATCCTTGGCGAACAGCTCCTGCAGCAGGGGAGTGTTGACCGGTCCCGGGCACAGCGCGTTGACGCGAATACCCTGGCGCGCGAACTGGACTCCGAGCTCACGGCTCATGGCCAGTACGCCGCCCTTGGAGGCGGTGTAGGAGATCTGCGAGGTGGCCGCGCCCATGACCGCGACGAAGGACGCGGTATTGATCACCGAGCCCTTGCCGCGATCGAGCATGTGCTCGATCGCGTATTTGCTGCACAGGTAGACCGAGGTCAGATTGACCTCCTGCACCCGCTTCCACGCCTCGAGGCCGGTGGGGAGGATCGAATCGTCCTCCGGCGGTGAGATTCCCGCGTTGTTGAACGCGATGTCGAGGCCGCCGTAGGTGTCGACGGCGGTCTGGCACATGGCCCGCACCTGTGCCTCGTCGGTCACGTCCATCTTCACGTACAGGCCGCCGACCGCGGCCGCGGCGGCCTCGCCGGAGGTGGCGTCGATATCGGCGACAACGACTTTCGCGCCTTCCTGGGCGAAGCGGCGGACGGTGGCCAGCCCGATGCCGCTGCCGCCGCCGGTGACGACCGCTACTCGATCCTGTAAGCGCTGCAACGTATCTCCTTCGATCGGATGGGGTGGTCTGCTCGGTGGCAAGGGGCGTCTACTCGGTGGCGAGGAAGACGTTCTTGGTTTCGGTGAAGGCGCGCGCGGCGTCGGGTCCGAGCTCGCGACCCAGCCCGGACTGCTTGAAACCGCCGAACGGGGTCCAATACCGCACCGACGAATGCGAATTCACCGACAGGTTCCCGGCCTCGACGCCGCGGGCCACCCGCAGCGCGCGGCCGACATCGGAGGTCCAGATCGACCCGGACAGGCCGTATTCGGTGGCATTGGCCAGGTGCAGGGCCTCGGCCTCGTCGTCGAAGGGCTGGACCGTCACCACCGGACCGAAGACCTCCTCGGTCAGCACCCGGTCCTCGGGACCCGAGGGCAGCACCACCGTTGGCGCGAACCAGAATCCGGGACCGTCGGGGCGGGAACCGGTGAACGCCACCTTGGTCGAGGGCTCCAGGAATCCGGCCACCCGATCGCGGTGGGCGGCCGAGATGAGCGGGCCCATCTCGGTGCCCGCGTCGGAGGGATCCCCGACCACCACGCCCTGCACGGCGGGCTCGAGCAGTTCCAGGAAGCGGTCGAAGGCGCTGCGCTGCACCAGGATCCGGGAGCGGGCGCAGCAGTCCTGACCGGCATTGTCGAAGACGCCGTAGGGTGCGGTGGCGGCGGCGCGTTCGAGATCGGCGTCGGCGAACACGATATTGGCGCTCTTGCCGCCCAATTCGAGGGTCACCCGCTTCACCTGCTCTGCGCAACCGGCCATGATCTGCTTGCCGACCTCGGTGGAACCGGTGAACACCACCTTGCGCACGGCCGGATGGGTGACGAAGCGCGCCCCGACCACCGAGCCCTTGCCGGGGATGACCTGGAAGACGTGTTCGGGCAGTCCGGCTTCCAGCGCGAGCTCGCCGAGCCGGATGGCGGTCAGCGGGGTGAGTTCGGCCGGTTTGAGCACCACGGTGTTCCCGGCGGCCAGCGCGGGCCCGAAGCCCCAGGCCGCGATGGGCATGGGGAAGTTCCACGGCACGATGACGCCGACCACTCCGAGCGGCTCGCAGAAGGTGATGTCGACGCCGCCGGAGACCGGAATCTGATTGCCCAGCAGGCGTTCCGGCATCCCGGCGCTGAAGTGCAGGACGTCGCGGACATTGCCCGCCTCCCAGCGGGCATTGCCGATGGTGTGGCCCGCATTGCTCACCTCGAGCCGGGCCAGCTGCTCGATCTCGGCGTCGACGGCCTCGGCGAAGCGCCGCAGCAGCCGGGCGCGGTCGCCGGGCGCGACGGCCCGCCAGCCCGCGAAGGCCCGCTGGGCGCGGGCGATGGCCTCGTCGGTCGCGGTCGCGTCCGCGGATTCGATGGTGGCCACCACCTTTTCGGTGGCCGGATTCACCACGTCGGTCGTTGTCACCGGTTGCGCTCCTCTCCATACTGTGCCGCCCGCTCGACCAGGGCCCGCATGAGGCGGGAATCGGTGGCGTTCTCCTCCGGATGCCATTGCACGCCCAACAGGAACGGGCCCGCGCGGGTCTCGGCCGCCTCGATGGTGCCGTCCGGGGCGTGAGCGGTGGCGGTGAGCGCGCGGGCGAGGGTGTCGATGGCTTGATGGTGGTGGCAGTGCGCCTTCACCTCCGAGCCCACGATGGCCGCCACCCGGCTGCCGGGCACGGTCGTGACCGTGGTGATCGTGAAAGTGCCGGGCGTGCGGTTGTGTTCGGTGTGCCCGAGCACGTCGGGCAGGTGCTGGTGCAGGGTGCCGCCGAGGGCGGCGTTCACCAATTGCAGTCCGCGGCAGATGGCCAGCACGGGCACGCCCGCATCGTGCGCCAGCTCGAACAGGCCGAACTCGGACTCGTCGCGGTCGGGGCGCAGGCCCTTGGTGGCGGGGTGTGCGGGCGCGCCGTAGCGGGCCGGATCCAGGTCCGCGCCGCCGGTCAGGACCAGGCCGTCGAGGCGGTCGACGAGTTCTGGGCGCGGAGTTCCGCTGGGTGGTAACAGGACCGGGATGCCGCCCGCGCGCTCGGTCAGGTCGATGTAGGTGCGGGCCAGGACCGCGGCGTGGACATCCCAGTGGCCGAAGCGGGTGCGTTCGGAGTAGGTGGGCAGGCCGATGATCGGCCGGCGGGCGGGGTCAGAGTCGTTCGAAGCCACGTACCCGCTCCCAGTCGGTGACTGCCGCGTCGAAGGCGTCCAGTTCCACCTGCGCGGCATTGCGGTAGTGGCGCACCACCTCCGGGCCGAACGCCTTCTGCGCGATCTTGCTGTCCCCGAACAGCTGCGCGGCCTCGCGCAGGGTGTGCGGGACGCGCGGGCGGTGGGAACGGTAGGCGTTGCCGTGGAATTCCGGTTCCAGGGGCAGGTGCTGCTCGATGCCGTGCAGCCCGGCGGCGATGGCCGCCGCGACGGCCAGGTAGGGGTTCACGTCCCCGCCCGGAATCCGGTTCTCCAGCCGCAGCGACGGTCCGTGGCCGACGGTCCGCAGCGCGCAGGTGCGGTTGTCGCGGCCCCACGCCAGGGCGGTGGGTGCGAAGCTGCCCGCCTGGAAGCGCTTGTAGAAGTTGATGTTCGGGGCGAGGAAGTAGGTCAGCTCGCGCAGGCAGTCCAGCTGCCCGGCGATGAAGTGCCGCATCACCGACGAGGGCCCGTCGCCGTCGGCGAAGACCGGCTCGCCCGCGGCATTGCGCAGGCTGATGTGGATGTGGCAGGAATTGCCTTCCCGCTCATTGTATTTCGCCATGAAGGTGAGGCTGCGACCCTCCTGGGCGGCGATCTCCTTGGCCCCGGTCTTGTAGATGCTGTGATTGTCACAGGTGACCAGCGCCTGGTCGTAGCGGAACGCGATCTCGTGCTGGCCCGGATTGCATTCGCCCTTGGCGGACTCGACATACATTCCCGCCCCGGCCATTTCGGTGCGGATGCGCCGCAGCAGCGGCTCGATCCGCCCGGTCCCGAGCATGGAGTAGTCCACGTTGTACTGGTTGGCCGGTGTCAGATCCCGGTACCCGCCGCGGAACGCGGCCTCGTAGGTGTCGTCGAAGACCAGGAACTCGAGTTCGGTGCCGACGTAGGCGTGTAACCCGTGCTCGGCCAGCCGATCCAGCTGCGCGCGCAGCACCTGCCGGGGTGAGGCGGCCACCGGCGTCCCGGGCGAGTCCACCTGCTCCACATCGCAGAGCACCAGCGCCGTGCCGGGCCACCACGGCACCATCCGCAGCGTGGTGAGGTCCGGCCTCAGCACGAAGTCCCCGTACCCCGTCTCCCACGACGACATCTCGTATCCCTCGACGGTCGTCATCTCCACATCGACCGCCAGCAGATAGTTGCAGGCCTCCGTCGCCTGATCCAGCACCTCCTCCACGAAATACCGTGCCGAACAACGCTTCCCCTGCAACCGCCCCTGCATGTCGGTCATGGCGACCAGCACGGTGTCCACCGTCCCCGCCTCGACCCGCCCGACCAACTCCGCCACGCTCAACATCCCGGCCCGCATCACGACCCCTCTCGACGTTCAACGTGCCCACGCTAAGCGAACCGTGCCCCCGCGCGTGCCCGTTTACTCGAGGAGATCATCCGCGTGTCCCGCCACGGCCCGCTTCGGTTACCGTCCGGGCATGGCAGGTTCCGGGAAATCGTTCGACGGGGGTCCGCGCGGGGCGGGGGTCTATGTGATCACCGGGATTCAAGCGTCGGGGAAATCGACTGTGGCGCAGGCGCTTGCGGAGCGGTTCGCGCGGTCGGCGCATGTGCGGGGTGACGCCTTCCGGCGGTTCGTCGTCGGCGGGCGGGAGGAGATGTCGCCGGATCCGAGTGCCGGGGCGGTCGCGCAGCTGAAGCTGCGGCACCGGTTGGCCGCGCAGGTCGCCGACGGGTATGCGGCGGCGGGGTTCACGGCGGTGGTGCAGGACGTCGTGCTCGGCGAGATGCTGCCCTATCTGATCGGGGAGATCCGCACCGACCCACTGTATGTCGTGGTGCTCGCGCCGGATCCGGCGGTGGTCGAGCGGCGCGAGGCCGGGCGCGCCAAGAACGCCTACGGGACCTTCACGGTCGCCGATCTCGATGCCGGGCTGCGGGAAACCACGCCGCGGCTGGGGCTTTGGCTCGACAGCTCGGAACTCACCGTCGCGGAGACCGTCGAGGCGATTCTCCGGCGGGCCGAGCCGGTCGGGCGGTGAGCGGGCCGGTCGGGCGGTGAGTGCGGGCGCACGCCGTGATCGAACGATGCCGGGCATCGGACGAACGCGGCGTGCGGCATCCCTCGCGGTGGGTCAGCTGCAGGCGGGGGAGGTCTGGTTGCCCAGGGAGAGCATGTTGCAGATCCAGTCCTTCTGGACCTTCCACTTGCCGTCCTCGGCCACGAACGGGACGACGGCCTTCTGCGGCTGGCCGCCGCTGAGGGCGAAGTCCGCGTCGGCGGTGAGGGTGCCGTTGCCCAGGTCGGTGACGTTGGTGACGGTCACGGTGGCGTTGGCCTGCTTGTAGAAGTCGGTCAGGCGCTGGGGCAGATTGGGGTCGGCGGACACGCCCTGGAGCAGGTCGATCTTCTGCTCGTTGGGGGTGGCCGGGTCCAGACCCATCTGCAGCTGCGCGTTGAGATCGGCCGCGGTCGGGACGGGCGGGTAGTTGCTCTGGGCCGCCGCGGCCTTGGCGCTGGTGGTCTTGGCGGCGGTCGCCTTGGTGGTGCCCGGCTTGTCCCCGCTGCCGCACGCGGACAAGCCGAGGGCGGTCACGACGGCCAGCGTGGCGATCGCGACACGTCCGAACTTCTGATGCGTATTCACGACCGGGACGCTACTGGTCCGGCCCGCGGAAAGCACTGTCGGGAGTCGAGCGTCCAGTTTTCGAGACCGGATCCACACCGCGGCCACACCATCCTCTTAGAGTTGCGGGCCCCTGTCATCGATCCCGATCCCGTCATAACCGCGTGCAGTGCCGACAAGTCGTACCGACCGTTACGGATGTGGGTGGGCGGGATTGTCTGTGGGTGCTGCGAGACTCGGGGACATGCGATGGGCGGTGGCGGAGACGAGTGGGGGTGGGGTGCGGTTGTGTCCGCTGGGGCCGGATGGGCGGCCCGCGGGGGCCGTGGTGGAGGAGTCGTCGCTGGCCGAGGCCGTGCGGTCGCGGCCGGAGGTCGAGCGGTGGGTGTGGCGGTCGACGGCGGGCGGGTATCGGCGGTTGCTGGCGGCCGGTGTGCGGGTGGATCGGTGTTATGACGTCGAGGCGGCGGAGGCGTTGCTGATCGGGCACGAGGAGGGGCAGGCGGGGCAGCCGCGGTCGTTGGCGGCGGCCTGGGCGCGGTTGCATCGGCTGCCGGTGCCGGCGGATGCTCCGCTGCGGGCGGCCGAGACCGAGCCGACGCTGTTCGAATCGGAGCCGGAGCCGCTGCCGGCGGGGACGGACGAGTTCACGGCGCTGCTGGAGGTTTACGCCGAGCAGGTCGCCCGGACCGGCCGTGCCGAGCATCCGGAGCGGATGCGCATGCTGCTCGCCTCGGAATCGGCGGCCATGCTGGTGGCCGCGGAGATGTCGCGCGCGGGGATTCCCTGGCGTGCCGATATTCATCGCGAGCTGCTGGATTCCGTGCTGGGGGAACGCATGCCCGGCGGCGGGGAGCCGCGGCGGCTGGCCGAGCTCGCCGACGAGGTGTCGCGAGCCTTCGGCGCGCGGGTCCGACCCGATCTGCCCAATGACATCGTCCGGGCGTTCGCGCGTGCCGGAATCACGTTGTCCTCCACCCGGAAATGGGAGCTCCAGGAGATCGACCACCCGGCGGTCGCGCCCCTGCTGGACTACAAGTCCCGCTACCGCCTCTACACCGCCCACGGCTGGTCCTGGATCGAGCAGTGGGTGCACGAGGGCCGCTTCCGGCCCGAATATCTGCCCGGCGGCACCGTATCCGGGCGCTGGACCACCAATGGCGGTGGTGCGCTGCAGATTCCGAAGGTGGTCCGGCAGGCCATCCGCGCGGACCCGGGCTGGCGGCTGGTGGTCGCCGACGCCGACCAGATGGAACCCCGTGTGCTGGCGGCGATCTCGCGTGATCCGGGCCTGATGGAGGTGGCCGGGCGGGGTGAGGACCTCTACGCGGATCTGGCCGCCCGCGCCTTCGGCGGCGACCGCGCCCAGGCCAAGATCGCCATGCTGGGCGCGATCTACGGCCAGACCTCCGGCGACGCCCTCACCCACATGGCCGAACTGCGCCGCCGCTACCCGGCCGCCGTCGCCTATGTCGACGACGCCGCCAACGCGGGGGAGGAGGGCCGCCTGGTGCGCACCTGGTTCGGCCGAACCTGCCCGCCCGCCACCGCATTCGACGCGGCCGACGGTGCGGACGGACCCGGCTACGGCAGCACACCCCGGGCCCGGGCCCGCGGCCGCTTCACCCGCAATTTCGTGGTGCAGGGCAGCGCCGCCGACTGGACCCTGCTGGTGCTGGCGGGCCTGCGCCACGCCATGAACCGCGCGGGCCTGCGCGCCGAACTGGTCTTCTTCCAGCACGACGAGGTCATCGTGCACTGCCCCGAGGCCGAAGCCGAGACCGTCGCCGAGCTGATCGCCACCGCCGCCGACAACGCGGGCCGCCTCGCCTTCGGCCCGACCCCGGTCCGATTCCCTTTCACCACGGCGATCGTCGATTGCTACGGCGACGCGAAATAGACCTCCGTCATCGGCGCGAGATCACCCTCGCGACCCGGAACGGCTACGGTGGCGACAGTGAATGACACACAAGGGGGATCGGTGATCGATCAACGCCGCCTGTTCGGCTGGGCTCGCACCGCAGCATCGGTGGCACAGGTGCTTTCGACACCGGATCTCGAAACGGTCGCCAGGGAGGTCGGCCGGGCGGGCGCGCGCGGGGTGATCGCGCGCGGATTGGGCCGCAGCTACGGCGATCCCGCGCAGAACGGCGGCGGCCTGGTCGTCGACATGACCGCCTTCGACCGCATCCACACCGTGGATCCCGACAGCGGGATCGTCGACGCCGACGCCGGGGTCAGCCTCGACGCCCTCATGAAAACGGTACTGCCGCAGGGCCTGTGGGTTCCGGTGCTGCCGGGCACCCGCCAGGTCACCGTCGGCGGCGCGATCGCCTCGGACATCCACGGCAAGAACCATCACTCGCACGGCAGCTTCGGCAACCACGTCGTATCCCTGGACCTGCTCACCGCCGACGGCCAGGTGCGCACCCTCACCCCCGACGGCCCGCAGTCGCAACTGTTCTGGGCCACCGTCGGCGGCATGGGCCTGACCGGCATCATCGTGCGGGCGCGAGTTCGCATGAAGCACACCGAGACCGCGTATTTCATCGTCGACAACGACCGCACCGGCAATCTCGACGAAACCATGGAACTGCTCACCGGCGGCTCCGACGACGGGTACGAATATTCGATGTCGGTACCGGACACCATCAGCACCGACTCCCGGCTCGGCCGTGCCGGTTTCAGCCGCGGCTCCCTCGCCACCCTGGACCAGCTCCCGCCCAAGCTACGTCGTGATCCGCTGAGATTCGATGCGCCGCAACTGTTCACCGTGCCCGACATCTTCCCGAACGGCATGGTCAACAATCTCACCATCCGCGTTGCCGCCGAGGCCGCGTACCGGGTCTATCCCGAACGCGCCCGGGGCCGCATCCAGAACCTGACGCAGTTCTATCACCCGCTGGACCTGCCCGGTGAATGGAACCGCGCCTACGGCCGCCGCGGCTTCCTGCAATACCAGTTCTCCATGCCCTTCGGCGCGGAGCGGCAATTGGCCGCCGCCGTGCGCGTCATCGCGTTCTCCGGGCACCGCTCGTTCCTGAATGTCTTCAAGCGCATGGGCGAGGGCAATCCCGGCCCGCTGTCGTGGCCGCACCCGGGATACATGCTGAGCCTGGACTTCCCGCTCACCCCCGGCCTCGGCGAGTTCTGCGCCCGCCTCGACCAGCGCGTCCTCGACGCGGGCGGCCGCCTGTATTTCGCCAAGGACTCCCGCACCACCCCGGACATGATCCGCGCCATGTACCCCCGCCTCGAGGAATGGCGCCGCATTCGCGACGCCGTCGACCCCGAGCGGGTCTTCACCTCCGACCTGGCCCGCCGCCTGCACCTCATCGACGACGACGGGCCGGTCGCTCAGGCGGGCTGAAGCACCGGGCGGCGGGTGCGCCGCCAGGCGTAGGCCAGGAACACGATCAGGCCGATCAGCGGGATGCTGCTGACCGCCCAGCTCAAACCCAGTGGGGGACCGGGCTGTCGGAGTACGGTCAGATTGGTGAACTCGCCGACGCCGTGACCCTCCGGGCCGTCGATGGCGAAACGGAAGGTCCACGCGCCCTCTTGATCGAGGGACCGGACGTCCAGACCCCAGACCTCGCGCTTGCGCGGGTGCCGGGACAGATCCTCGGCCCGCCGGATCTTGCCGTTGGGCAGGACCTCGGTGAGGGTGCCCGACAGGCCGTCCACGCCGCCGTCGGGCGCGAAGGTGAAGTCGAGGGATTGCATTGCGCGCAACGGCCATTCGCTGAACCCGATGGTCAACGCGTAGGGACCGGCCTGGACGTGCTCGGTGTGGACGATATTCACGGGCTGATACGCCGAGGCCGGGCCCGCCGCCGTCATCGACAGCGCCAGCACCGCGAGAATCGTTGCGGCGGCGGCGAATAGTCGCTTGATCATGCGAGGGCCTCCTTGGCCGGAGCGGTCAGGCGGAGCATGTCGCCGAAGCGCCAGCCGAGGTAGCCGCCGAGCGCGCCCAGCAGGGCGGCGGCGACGGTGGTGGCGATGGTGACCGAGGCGGCACCGTAGTGCGCGCCGTCCTGGAACATGGCCGGCAGGTGGAAGCGGGCCTGATAGATGAGCACGCTCTGCACCGGGCTGCAGCCGCCGATGATCGCGCCGCCCACGGCACCCGCGAGGGCGGGCAGCAGGCGAGCCCAGCGGTCTCCGGCGCCCCGGCGCACGAGCAGGTCGATCACGATCCCCACCGGAATCAGCACGAACGGGATCAATGCGGGCGTGCCGGGAATACCCCGAATGTGTTCGCGCATGGGCAATCCCACGAAGTCCGCGTACGTGCGGGCCGCCCACGGCGCGAACCACCAGAACACGGCCTGGGTCAGGGAACCGAACGCGGCGGTGACCGTCGCGCCCCAGCGGATGAACCCCGCGCCCGCCATCAGCAGCAGGATCACCATGAACGCGGTGACCGCCACCGTCCAGCGCACGGTCCCGGTGCTCAGCCGCTGCACCGCGAGCGCGGTCACCGTGCTGTTGGTCACCAGGTGCGCCAGCGCGAACAGCGCGCCCAGCCACCCCCACCGATGCGCCCGCGCGGCCGCGAACACGATCACCGTCCCCACCGAGATCACGGTGCTGGACAGGAACAATCCGATATGCGGCGGCGAATCGATGATGGCGTCGAACCCGTAGAGGCTGTGCCACCACAGATCCCACAGCCCGTACAGCAGGAACGAGGCCGCCCCGAGCGCGGCGACCATGTAACCCAGCGGCGCGGTGAAGGTGCGCCCGAACACACCGATCCCCGGCCCGCCCAGTTCACCATCCACGCGCCGCCCGGCCCGCCCCGCCGCCGAGGTGACGAGAATGACGGTCAGGCCGGTGAATCCGGCCACCGCCGCGCTCGCGTAGATGAACAGGTGCGGCAGGGTGAAGAAGGTGTCGGGCCCGACGTCGGAGTGCCACTGGATATCCCAGGTGGATCCGATGGAGAAGGTGATGCTGGCCGCGAACAGAATCGCCGCGGGTAACCAGGGGCGGATGGTGATGGGCGTGCTCGCCTCCGCGGTGGCGACGCGCCCGTTGGCGGTGAGGTCCATGTGCTGCTCCCGAATTCAGTTGGCCTGGACGGAGAAGGTGGCGCTGCCGGAACCCGGTGCGCCGGAGAGTTTCACGGCGATCTCCCACTGCCCGGGCATGGGCAGGTTGACGGTCGCGCGGTAGTGGCCGGGCGTGAGGGCGGTGGCGGTGCTCGGCGGCAGCGCGTGACCCATCTGCGGCATGGCCGGTTCCACCGAGACCCGGTCCGGGGTGGCGGCGTCGCCGCGCTGATCGGTGATGTCGAGGTCGACGGCATTGTCGCCGGTGCGCGCGGAATCGACCCGCAACTGCACCAGATAGGGCCCGGCCGCACTGCGCGCCACCGGTTTCGAGCCGCCGGACGGCCACAGCCACCACGCCAGCAGGGCGGCCGCCAGCACGACGGCGGCCGCGATCGGCCCCCGGCGCGCGGTCATCGCGGAGCCCCCGCGCGGACGTCGACCATGGCGGGCACGGTCATGACGGAATACCCCCGTTCGGCTTGCGCCCACACCAGATACCGGCCGGGCTGCGGAAAAGTGAAGGTGAAGGCCACCTTCGGGCCGTAGGCCGCGACGGTCTCGTCCGGCGGCTGCGCGCCGAGGGTGGGCAGCGGCAGCATGGCGTGCGCATGCGCCCAGACCGGGACACTCGCGGCGGCGGTGCCGACCGGCACCCCGTCCGGCAGCGGCCCGACCGCGATGAGATGGCCGAGCATCCCCAGCCACGGCTGCAGATCGGCGGTGCCGCCGAAAGTCGCGGTGAGCGTGGTGGGTTCGCCCGCGATCGCCTCGGTGGTGGTGAGACCGGTCCCCGGCGGTGCGGGATCGGCCGCGCCGGATCCGGTTTCGCCGACCAGGTGGATCGCCGACCGCAGCAGTTGCACGCCACCGCCGCGCCGGGCGATCTCGGCGGCCACCGCGTAGTCACCGGATTCGGTGAGCCCCAGCTCGACCCGATACTCCCCGGGCGCGATCCGGATCGGATGGCGATGCCAGAACCGCCCCGATGGCCCGACCACCATCAGATGCACCAGCGCGTCATCGGTGACCAGCAGATCGTCCACCGGCCGCCCGGTGGCCGAATCACTCAGCGACAGCTGAAGTTCGGTGGCCGTGGCGGTCCGCTCGGTGCGCACCGCCAGATTCACCGGTGGCCGTGAGTAATTCGTGGTCAGCGGTAAGTCCCGCTCCGGATACGGATTCCCGATATTCCCCGAGGTCGGATCCAGCAGACTCCCCGCCGCCCGCGGCTGCGGCGCACTGCCCGACAGCACCGCCCCCGTGACCCCGACGGTCAGCGCCGCGATCAGCGCCCCCACCGGAATCAGCGTCGGCCACCCGCGTTTCGAGATCACCGCGGTCCCCAACGCCACCAGCAGCAGCACGCCCGCCGCGGTGAATCCGCCGTAGGCCGCCCGCTCCCAGGGCGTCACCACCCGCGCCCAGACCAGAAACGGAATCCGCGCAGTCCGCTCCCCATCGGAGACCGTCAGCTCCCACGGCCCGGGCTGGTCCACCTGTAGCGTCGCCGAATACGGTCCGGGCTGACTCCCGAGTTCGACGGTCCCCGAAGAACTCTCGCCACCCCGATCCACCGGCGTCGCCGTCAGCGTCAGGGTCCCCGCCGCGGTCCCGGCATGGGTGACCACATCGACCCGCAACGGCCCCGGTTGCGCGCGGCGCACGATCACGCTCAATTCCCGACCCCCCATCGACTGCGCCACCGTGAGATCACCCCCGGCGGCCGCCCCGTCGGCTCGCGCGGCCGGGGCGCTCATCCCGACGAGACCCACCAGCGACGCGCAGAGCACCACCAGGCACACACCGCGCAAGCGAACGATCAACGGCGACTGCACTGTTCCGAAGCTACCGAAAAACTTCCACCCGCAAATCCCACCCACGGGGGATTCCCACCGGGGGGTGCGGTCAGGGTAACCCCGGGGAGGGCTACGGGAGCTGGGACAGGAGCCAGGAGGGGCCGAGGGTGCTCGCGCCGAGGGGTTCCACACGAGCGCGGAGACCGCGATCGGCGGTGACGGCGGTGACCTCCCGTGGGGGACAGGCGGTTTCGAGCTCGGTGGCGGTCACCTCGACGATGGTGCCGTCGCCGGACCCCGCGGCGAGGACGATTCGCACCCCCTCGTACTCGGTGCCGTCGGCGGCAGCCTTGGCCGCGCCCTCGAGCACGACGATCAGTGACGTGGTCTCCGGCAGTCGGGTGCGCAGCGCGGCCAGCCCGTCGAGCAGTCGCCGCGCCGCTCCGGCCCGGTCCCGCCACCACCCGTCCGGCCGCGACCCCACCACATTGGCCGCGTCCACGATGATCGTCCGTTCGGCATCGTCCATCGCACCAGTCTCCAGGCGGGCTCGAATATTCAACTAATTGAGTACGCAGTAGCCTGGGCGGATGGCGCTACGGAACGCGGTACTGGCGACCCTGCTCGAGGGTGAGGCCTCGGGCTACGACCTGGCCAAGGGGTTCGACGCCTCGGTCGCCAACTTCTGGCTCGCCACCCCGCAGCAGCTGTACAAGGAGCTCGAGCGGATGGCGTCCGAGGGTCTCATCGAGACGCGCGTGGTGGAACAGGAGCGTCGCCCCAACAAGCGGCTGCACGCCATCACCGCGGCCGGGCGGGCGGCGCTGCACGGGTTCATCGCCGAGCCCTCCAAGCCCACCGCCATCCGCGACGAGATGATGGTCAAGGTGCAGGCCATGGACGACGGGGACGCGCCCGCCGTGCGCGCGGCCATCGCCGCGAAGCTGGAGTGGTCGAGGGCGAAACTGGCCCGCTACGAACGGCTGCGCGGGCGCCTGCTCGACGGGCGCAGCGAGCAGGCCTACCTGGCCGAGGCCGAGCGCATCGGCCCGTACCTGAGCCTGCTGCGCGGAATCGCGTTCGAGCAGGAGAACATTCGGTGGGCGGAGTTCGCGCTGCCGGTCATCGATCGGCGGATCGCGGCCCACGGCGGGTGAGGGCGTCCGGGCGTTGATACGGTGACCGCCTGGAAAGTTGTCCGCAGAACGACAGGCAGTGAGCAGCGTTGGCGTCCGAACCGATGGCAGGCGAGAGCGAATCCCGCCGGGCCGCCCCGCGCACCAAACGCGGTGAGCGCACCCGCGGCGCGCTGATCGCCGCGGCCCGCGAGGTTTTCGAACGCGACGGCTACCTCGACGCCAAGATCGCCGACATCTCCAGGACCGCGGGCATGGCCTCGGGCTCGTTCTACACCTATTTCGACAGCAAGGAAGAGATCTTCGCGGCCCTGGTCGAGCAGGTCTCGGAGGAGATGCTGCACCCGCACGTGCGCGAGCGCAGCGGCATCACCGAACCCCGCGCCCTCATCGAGGCCGCCAATCGCGACTACCTGCTGTCCTACAAGCGCAATGCGCGCCTGATGGCGCTGTTCGAGCAGGTCGCCCACATCGACGAGAACTTCCGGCGCATGCGCGTCGAACGCGGCCGGGCCTTCGCCCAGCGCAATGCCCGCATGATCCGCGACCTCCAGGAATCCGGGCGGGCCGCCGCCGACCTGGATCCGATGATCACCGCGCACGCGCTCTCGGGCATGGTGAGCCGCATGGCCAACCTGGTTTACGTTCAGCGGCAACGGATTCCGTTCGAGAAGCTGGTCGCCACCCTGACCGAACTGTGGTGCAACGCGCTCGACTTGAAACCCGAATGACTCGGACTGAAACCCGAACAGCCGCCGATCAGTTCAGCCCGCGCGCGAACTCGATGAGTGCGGCATTGACCTCGGCCGGGCGCTGCTGCTGGATCCAGTGGCCCGCGCCGTCGAGGATGACGGTGCCGCGCAGGTCGCTGAGCAGGGCCGACATCTTGTGCATCGGGGTGAATTGGATGACGGGGTCGGCGGATCCGGCAATGAACAGCGAGGGCTGAGCGATCGTGACGCCTTCCAGGTGTTCGGTCGTCTCCCAGGTGCGGTCGAGATTGCGGTAGTAGTTCAGCCCGCCGGTGAAGCCGGTGGCGGTGAAAGCCTGGACGTAGTAATCGAATTCGGGCTCGGTGAGCCAGTCGGGCCGGGGCGGTTCCGGGCTGTCGGTGTCGAGGAAGGCTTCCTTGCTGAGTCTGTCGACCTGGAGCAGCGTGTGCCGTACGTCGGCGTCGAGCACGCGATCGGCGACTCCCGGTTCCTGGAACCAGATCATGTAGAAGTCCTCGCCCAGCCGCGCGCGCATGATCGCGGTCGGCGGACCGGAGGACCGCGGCGTGGCGGGCACGCTCAGCCCGGCCACCGCGCGCACCCGCTCGGGATACTCGCGGGCCAGATGTCACACCACCGACGCGCCCCAGTCGTGGCCGACGAAAATGGCGTCCTCGAGCCCGTGGGCGTCGAGCAGGCCGACGAGATCGCCGCACACGGTGAGCATGTCGTACGCGTCGATCCGGTCGGGCCGTGAGCTGCCCCCGTACCCGCGCATATCCGGGGTGAGGGTGCGGAATCCCGCGTCGGCCAGCGCGAAAACCTGGTGCCGCCAGGAGAATCCGAGCTCGGGGAAGCCGTGGCAGAACACGATCGGCGGGCCCGTCCCGTGCTCGACGACGCTCAGTTCGATCCCGTTCGCGGGGATCCGGGCGCTGCCCAGCCCCTTCCATTCGTCCACCGCTCGTACTGCCCGCATCGGTAGTTCCCCTCGTGACCGTGGTTGACGCCGGACCGACCGTGAACTTGAATCCGACGTAGGTTTCATATTCCATCAGCCGGCGTGTCCGATCCAGCCCGAGACGGCGAAATCGCTTGCCGGTGCTTGCCGAAGGAGCGCACGTGCAGGTCGCGGGTAGGAACGCCATTGTCACCGGCGGTGGCGGCGGCATCGGCGGCGCGATCGCCGCGCGGCTGGTGAGCGCGGGCGCGCGGGTCGTGGTCGCGGATCTGGACGCGGCGGCCGCGGCGGCGACGGTGGCGGGATTCGACGCGGACGCGCCGGGCGAGGCGGTCGCGATCGGCGGCGATGTGTCCGACCCGGCGCGCATCGAACAGCTCATCGCCCGCTGCCAGGCCGAATTCGGGCCGGTCGACCTGTATTTCGCCAATGCGGGCGTGATCGGCCCGGTCGGGCTCGGCGAGGAGCAGGACTGGGAGCGCACCCTCGACGTGAACCTCAATGCCCACATTCGCGCGGCCCGGCTGCTGATCCCCGGCTGGCTCGAACGCGGCACGGGCTACTTCGTCTCGACGGCCTCGGCGGCGGGTCTGCTCACCCAGATCGGTTCGGCCGCATACTCGGTCACCAAGCACGCCGCGGTGGGCTTCGCCGAATGGCTCTCGGTGACCTACGGCGACCGCGGCGTCCGGGTCAGCTGCCTGTGCCCGATGGGAGTCGAGACGCCGCTGCTGCGCGCGGGCGAGAACTCCGGCGACGCCCTCGGCATGGCCGCCACCCGCGCGGTCACCTCAGCCGGTGCGGTGCTGACCCCCGATACGGTGGCCGAGCTGGTCATGGCCGCGGTCGACGACGAGCGATTCCTCATCCTGCCCCACCCGGAGGTGCTGGATATGTACCGTCGCAAGGGAGCCGACTACGACCGCTGGCTGGCGGGCATGCGGCACTACCAGGCGCGGCTGCTCGACGGCGTCGACGGGAACTGAGCGGCAACGGTCATCGAGGATCGGGGACGGACATGAGCGACGAACGGGCCGAGCTACCGGGCCTCGACCTCGAGCGACTCGCCGGGTGGCTGGCCGAGACCCGACCCGGCCTGGTGCACGGGCCGCTGCGCGGACGGCTGATCGCGGGCGGGAAATCCAATCTCACCTACGAGATCGGCGATGGCACCTCCGCGTGGATCGTGCGCCGTCCCCCGCTGGGGCATGTGCTCGCCACCGCCCACGACATGGCCCGCGAATACCGGGTCATCAGCGCCCTGGCCGGTACCGGCGTCCCGGTGCCCGCCACCTACGCGCTGTGCGAGGACACCGAAATCATCGGCGCGCCTTTCTATGTCATGGAGCGCGTCCTCGGCACGCCCTACCGCACCGCCGCCGAACTCGTCGCGCTGGGCCGCGACCGGACCGCCGTGATCGCCACCGGCCTGATCGACACCCTCGCGGCGTTGCACACCGTCGATCCGGTCGCGGTCGGTCTGGCCGAATTCGGCCGCCCCGACGGTTTCCTGGAACGCCAGGTCCGCCGCTGGCGCAAGCAGCTCGACGCCTCCTACAGCCGCGACCTGCCCGCCGCGGACGAACTGCACGAGCTGCTGACCAAACACCTTCCCGCGCAGTCGCCCACCGGCATCGTGCACGGCGACTACCGCCTCGACAATGTGCTCGTCGACGACGCCGACCGGGTCGCGGCCGTCATCGACTGGGAAATGGCCACTCTCGGCGACCCGCTCACCGATATCGGACTGCTGCTGGTCTACCAGCGGATGAGCGATTCCGGCCTGCTGGGCGTCAGCGATGTCGCGCTCGCGCCCGGTTACCCCACCGAATCGCAAGTACTGGAACGCTATTCGGCCAGCACCGTCCGCGACCTGTCCGGCATCGGGTTCTATGTCGCGCTGGCGTCGTTCAAATTGGCGGTGATCAGCGAGGGCATCTACTTCCGCTTCACCCACGGGCAGACCGTCGGCTCGGGTTTCGAGCACTTCGGGGAGGGCGTCGATCCCCTGCTGCAAGCGGGCCTCGCCGCCCTCCGTAGTTGAATCCGGCGTCAAGTTCACGTACGGTCCGAATCGGAAATCACGCCACCGTCAGGAGTTTCGATGTTCGAACTGTCGGAGCGGGCCAGCCGCTACCGGGATGACCTGCTCGCCTTCATGGACGAGCACATCTATCCGGCGGAGGCGGTGTACGAGGCGCAGATGGCCGAGTCCGGCGACCCGCACTGCCAGCCGCCCATCGTGGAGGAGCTCAAGACCGAGGCCCGCAAGCGCGGCCTGTGGAACCTCTTCCACCCGCACCCCGAATGGGGTCCGGGCCTGACCAATCTGGAGTACGCGCCGCTGGCCGAAATCATGGGCCGCAGTGCGCATCTGGCCCCCGAGGCCACCAATTGCGCAGCCCCCGACACCGGGAACATGGAGGTGCTCACCCTTTTCGGCACCGACGAGCACAAGCGGGAATGGCTGGCGCCGCTGCTGGCCGGTGACATCCGCTCGGCCTTCGCCATGACCGAACCCGCGGTCGCCAGCTCCGACGCCACCAATATCCAGCTGCGCATGGAACGCGACGGCGACGATTACGTCCTCAACGGCCGCAAGTGGTGGACTTCCAATGCGCTGCACAAGAACTGCAAGGTGCTCATCGTCATGGGCAAGACCGAACCCACCGGTCCGGTGCACCGCCAGCAGAGCATGATGGTCGTCCCCATCGATACCCCCGGCGTCACCGTGCAGCGCGGCCTGCCGGTCTTCGGCTACCAGGACCGCGAGGGCCACGCCGAGGTCACCTTCGAAAACGTCCGCGTCCCCAGGACGGCGCTGCTCGCGGGCGAGGGCGACGGCTTCATGATCAGCCAGGCCCGCCTCGGCCCCGGCCGCATCCACCACTGCATGCGCTCCATCGGCATGGCCGAACGCGCTCTGGACCTGATGATCGATCGCGCCCAGTCCCGCACCACCTTCGGCGAGCCCATCGCCGATCGCGCCAATATCCAGGACTGGATCGCGGAGTCCCGCATCGAGATCGACATGGCCCGCCTGCTCACCCTCAAGGCGGCCTATCTCATGGACACCGTCGGCAACAAGGCCGCCCGCACCGAAATCGCCGCCATCAAAGTGGCCGCCCCGAACGTCGCCCTGAAGGTCGTCGACCGGGCCATCCAGATCCACGGCGGCGCAGGCGTCTCCGACGACTTCCCCCTCGCCTCCATGTACGCCCACCTGCGCACCCTGCGCCTGGCCGACGGCCCCGACGAGGTCCACAAGCGCTCCATCGCCCAGTGGGAGCTGCGCCGCCGCAACCCCACCTGGGGCAAGAAGCCCTGACCCACCGAAAAGACAGACCGAGATCAGGGAGCTGTCAGCGAGGAAATCTGTCCGATTTCCCTCGCTGACAGCTCCCTGATCTTGTTGGTTGGGCACGACAGTGGCGTGTCAGTGGGACGTCAGGGCGGTGTCAGGGCGGGGCGTGAGAGTAGGGCTCGTGAACAGCACTGCACTTGCCGCCGCCGGGAACGGGAACGCCTTCGGGGGCGCGATGAGCCTCCGGCCCGCCGATGTGAGCATCGGCGTCTACCCGATGCTGCGCACCCAGGTGCTCGGGCGGGGCGGGCGCGTCATGGGGTATCTGCGCGGGGATCATGCCTTCGCGCAGTTGATTCGGTTCGCGCTGGTCGGCGGGTTCAGCAATATCTCCTACGCGCTGCTGTTCATGGCATTGAGCGGGACCGGGCCGCTGGTCGCCAATATCGCGGGATCGATGGTCAGCACGGTGATCGCGAACGAGGTGCATCGGCGGCTCACCTTCAACGCGGCCGGGCGGGTCGGACGGGTCAAGGCGCAGTGGGAAGGCGGCGGGCTGGCCCTGATCGGGCTGGTCGTGAGCACCGCGGCGCTAGCCGCGCTGAACTTCTGGGCGCCGGGGCTGGGGCAGCTCGCTCAGGCGGGCGCGGTGATCGCGATCATGGCGGCGGTCGGCGGGCTGCGGTTCCTGGCGCTGCGCGGGTTCGTCTTCTGATGGGCGCGAGTTCAGGGTCGGATTCGGGGCGTTCCCTGATGTGGGGAGCCACGGCCCGGCAGCAGGATGGAAGCAGTGTTGTGTGGTCGATAACGAGGAGGAGCCATGACCACGGGTGGATACGGGTACGGGCCTTACGCCGGACCGATCGCCGGGGTGACCCCGGCCGGGATCGGCGGCCGTGCCGTCGCCCGGTTCATCGACTGGATCATCGCCGCCATCGTCGGCGCGATCCTGTTCTGGATGCTGGACCACACCGCGGGCCTGCCGGGCTGGGCGGCGATCCTGCCGGGCGCGGGCTTCGGGTTCCTGTACTTCGTGTTCTTCGAGGTGATGACCGGTGCCACGCCGGGCAAGAAGCTCCTCGGCCTGCACGTGCTGGGATCCGGTGGCGCGCCCAAACCGAGCCTCGCGGATTCGGCCAAGCGCAATGCGTACATGCTGCTCAACCTGATTCCGTGGATCGGCGGGCTGCTGTGGTTCTGCGCGGCCATCGCCATCGCGGTCACCGTGGGCGCGAGTGCCACCAAGCAGGGCTGGCACGACAACTTCGCCGACGGCACCCAGGTCGTCAAGAGCTGAGACCCGCCGCCGCTCCCCGCCCGGAATCCCTTCCGCACGACCGGCATACTGTTGGGCGTGTGGCGTGGACGATCGGGGTGGGCTCGGTCGCGGGCGGTCCGGGCGGGGGCGCTGGGCGCGGTATTCGTGCTCGCCGCCTGCGGCCGGAGCCCGGTCGGTTCCGAATCCCCGGTGCCGGTCGCGCTGCCGCGCAACGCACCCGCGAGCGGGGAGTACCTGCTCGAATCCAATGACGGGTACTACGCGGATCTGCGGGCCACCCTGCCGACCGTGACCGATCCCCGCACCGAGGCGAATCTCGAACGGCTGCTGCGGACTCCGGTGGCCGAATGGCTGCCCCACGACTCGGCGGTGACGGCGGCGACGATCCGGCAGGACCTGGCCCGCGCGAGCGCCGCCGGGTCGATTCCGATGTTCGTCGCCTACAACATTCCCGGACGGGACCTGCACGGCGAATCCGGTGGGGGACAGGCCGGTGCGGACGCCTACCAGGCATCAGCGACGCCATCGGCGCGAATCCGGCCATCGTCATCCTCGAGCCGGACGCGCTGGCCCACGCCACCGAGATGAACGAGACCGACCGCGCGGCCCGGCTGGCCCTGCTGGGATTCGCCTACGGTCAACTGCTGCAACACAATCCGGCGACCGCCGTCTACCTCGACGTCGGCAACAGCACGTGGGTGGATCCGGCCCGGGTCGCCGAGCTGCTGCGCACGGTGAGCCCGGATCGGCCGGTGGCGGGCATCGCCCTCAATGTGGCCAACCGGCGGCCCGACTCCGAGATCCGCGCCTACGCGACGCGGATCCAGCAGGCCTACGGCCACCAGCTGTTCGTCATGATCGACAGCTTGGTCAACGGCGCGCCGAACACCGCGAACCTGATCGACTGGTGTAATCCGCACGGGCAGAAGCTCGGCACCCTGCCCAGCACCCGCTTCGACCGCGACGCCATGGTCGAGCCCGCCTTCGTCAAGACCCCCGGCCAATCCGACGGCCGCTGCGGCACCAGCGAGCAGCCCGCCGGCGAGTTCGACCGGCAGCTGCTGCTCGATCAGCTGTCCTGACCCTCAGACGAGGTGCACCCATTTCGCGACGCTCGGCACCCCGGCGGAGTTCACGGCGAACAGCATGTACCAGCCCGACGGCGCGATGGCCGGATTGTCCGGAACCGTCACGGAGACACCGGAATCGGAGCGCGTGAGCGGCAACTCGATCACCCGCTCGTTGGTATCGGTGACATGGGTGATCGCCGCGGGCGCGAGCAGCCGCAGATACTTCACCTCCGCCGCCGCGGGCACGGTCGCCAGACTGGTGCCCACCGTGTACTCGAACTGCTCGCCGCGCGCGATCTCGGTCGGCCCGCCCGTGATCACCGGCCGCGCCACCGAGGTGCCGTCCGGTTTGTAAAGGTAAGGCGGCGTATAGATTTCGATGCGCCGCTCGAACTTGCCGGGCAGGGTGTTCTTGGCGTCGGATAGAACGCCATGAGCAGCAGGTAGTGCACGATCCGCGCCGGGTTGCGCCACATGCGCAGCATCTGAACAAAGAACGGACCGAACAGCATGTGCTCGATCGCGCCGCGCGACCAGCGATTCTGCTGCTTGTAGAAATCACCCCACGAGGCCGGGCCCTCGCCGTGGGCCAGCAGATCCGGGGGTGTACACGCCCTTCCAGTGCCGCCCCGTCTCCGGATTGCGTTGCGGCAGAATGGCGAAACTGGTCGCCATGTCCTCGGTGATGGACGGCTGGATGCCGCCGATCTCGTTCAGCACACTCGTGCGGATGGCGTAGCTGGGGCCGACCAGCATCGGCGCGCCGTGCGCATTGGCCGCGGTCTGGATCAGGCTGTGGAATACGAACTGCTGGCTCTCGGCCAGTTGGCCACCACATTCTCCTCGGCATTCGCGTACGCCTGCGGGCCTGCGACATACGCGACATCGGGATCGTTGAAATACCCGAGCATCCGCTCGCCGAATTCGGGCATCGGGGTGTGATCCGGATCGATCCCCATGATGACTTCGTAGCGCGGCAATTCGGCGTCGGTTTCGATCATGTCCAGCCCGGCGTTGATATTGCCGAATTTGGTGCGCGCCTCGAACGGCCCCTTGCGCTGCAGGTATTCGTCGCGGCCGGCGCGGCTCAGATACCGCACCCGATTGCCGTGGCGGCGATCGACCGCGGCCACCGGTTCGCGCACCGCGCCGGGCCGGTCCGGATCGCCCTCGTCGAGCACGAAGACATCGAAGACGCCCGGGTGGCGATGCCGGATCTTCTTGGCCGCCAGCAGGGTTCGCTCCAGCACCGCGATGTCCTCGCTGCGCGGCACGAAGGTGATCAGCAGCGCCACGTTCAGCCCCGGGCGGGCCCGGATCGGAATCGGCTTGCGGGCCAGCGCCGTGGTCAGCGACATGGCCAGGACCAGCGCGAACCGGATGGCCTCGACCGTCACCACCAGGGTCACCATGATGATGGCGATGGCGCCGAACTGTTCGTACTTGTCGGTCTCTCCGAGGCCGTTGTCCATCAGCCACAGCACGTACCCGCCGCCCAGCCCGGTCGAGATCAGCGACAGCGCGACGGTCAGCGCGCGCCGGCGTCTGCGCTCGAGATGCCGGAACGACACCACCTCGCCGACCCCGTCGAGCACCTCGCCGGTGACGGTCGCCTTGGCGAGTCGGGCGTCGGCCAAATTCTTTGCGCTGTAAGATTTTTCGATATCGCCGGTTTCGAGCCGACGCGGGCCGTAGGCCCTCGAAAACACCACGGACAGCAAAGCATCCCCCCAGGCGAAGCGGGCCTCACCGAACTCTCGTTCAACGCCGAACCCTCGTGCCAGAGATTATCAGAGCGGCACCCGTCGTGCGGTTCGATCCGATTGGGCTACAACGGGTTCCAGGCGTCGAACGATTACGATCTCGTGTCGGCCGCGCTGCCGCCACACATGCCGGGATATTCGCGCGCACCCGCCTTTGTGTTTCACGCCACCGACGGAATGGATAACCGTTGCCCCGTGACCCCCGTCGATATCGCCGTGGCGGTTTGCCTACGCTCACCTTCGTGAGCACATCCAAGATCGTTCTCGTGACCGGAGCCGGTACCGGGCTGGGCCGGGCCGGGCCGTCACCCACGCGCTGACCGCGGCCGGGCATCGGGTCGTCGCGGCCGGGCGCACCGCCGCCACCCTGGACGCGGCGGTCGCCGCCGCGCCCGGGCCCGGATCGGCCGAGGCGTTCCGGGCCGATGTCACCGACGCGGCGGCCGTGGAGGCGCTCTTCGCGCATATCGGCGAGCGGTGGGGGCGGCTGGACGTGCTGGTGAACAATGCCGGGATCTTCGGGCCGACCAAGCCGATCGACGAGGTGTCGGTCCAGGAGTGGCGGCAGGTCGTGGACATCAATCTGACCGGTGCGTTCCTGTGCGCCCAGGCCGCCTTCCGGATGATGAGGAACCAGGACCCGCGGGGCGGGCGGATCATCAACAACGGGTCCCTCTCCGCGCACACCCCGCGCCCGCACACCGTCGGCTACGCGGCCAGCAAGCACGGCATCACCGGTCTGACCAAGGCGCTCGCATTGGAAGGCCGGGCTTACGACATCGCCGCGGGTCAGATCGACATCGGCAATGCCGCAACCGAACTCACCGCCGGGATCGCGGCGGGTTCGCTCCAGGCCGACGGCAGCATCCGCCCCGAACCGACCATCGACGCCGCGAATGTGGCCCGCATCATCGCGCAGCAGGTCGAGCTGCCCCTGGACACCAATGTCCCGTTCCTGACCGTCATGGCCAATGCCATGCCCTACATCGGGCGCGGCTGACCCGCACGACTCGTCCGAGTCCGAGCCGCACGGCTTGTCCGGGTTACTCGAACAAACGTTCTACTCGAGGTATCGTTCCGGGCCATGCCGGAACTCTCACGACGCGACTGGGCGACGATGAACCTGCAAGAGGTGCAGCGGCAGTTGCTGAAGGCCGCCTCCTTCGGCAAGGTGCTCTCGCCCGAGCAGCTGGAGAACGCGGCGGGCAAGATCGGTGAGGGCCTGCGGATCTTTCTCGAGGAAACCGACCACCTCAGCTAGCCGGGACCCGTTCGAGCACGCCGCCCGCGAAAACGTCGTAGAGCGGCAGGGTTTCGAGGTGGACGTAGCCGATGTGGCAGTCGCACTGCGCCAGCGGGCGCGGGCGCAGGGCGGCGCGGTAACTGCCGTCGTAGAGATTGCCCAGTTCGGTGCGGACGAAGTGACAGCGGCGCACGGTGCCCGCGCCGTCCACCGAGATGACCGATTCGCCGGTGCGGCAGGGCAGTCCGGCCGAGCGGTGCGGGCGCAGGCTGTAGCCGAACAGGGGGTCGAGGTCGGTCCAGGCGGCCGCGTCGGCGTCGGAGAGGGCGTGTCCCTCCGGGGCGTTCACCCAGAGGTAGACGTGGTCGGGGAGCTCGGCGCGCAGTCGGCGCGCGGCCGGGAGATGTTCGGGGAAGCCGACGATGCCGACGCCGTAGCGGATGCCGCGGCGGTCGAGGTCGGCGCATTTGGCGGCGAAGCGGGCGTGGGGTGTCTGGCCCGGGTGGTAGGTGCACCACAGGGCCAGGGTCGCCGGATCGGCGTCGGCGAGCCAGTCGGTGCGGCAGCTGAGATTGGTCTGGATGGCCACCCGCGCGACGTTCGGCCGATGCGAGAGGTCGACGAGCGCGCGCCGGTACCAGGAGCGGACCAGGCCCTCACCCCAGGGCGTGAACAGGATCGAGAGCCGATCGTCGTGCTGCCCGGCGACCCAGGCGGTGAAGCGTTCCAGGGCGGCGCGATCGGCGCGCAACTGGTCGCGGCTGTCGCGGCGCTTGGCGAAGGGGCAGTAGGGGCAGTCGTAGTCGCAGGAGGACAGCGGTCCGCGGTAGAGGATGGTGAGATCCACGGCGGCTCACCGGGGTTCGTAGGAGGCCATGGCGGCGCGCACGGCGGGGGAGAACAGGCGCGGGCCCAGGGCGTCGGAGCGGGCCAGGCCGGCGGGGGTCAGGCGTAGCAGATCCGGGCCGGAATCGGGTTCGAGCCAGCCGGATTCGGTGAATTCGGCGAACTCCGCCGGGAAGTGCTCGGCGGGGTGCGCGCCGAACCTCGCCCGATAGGCGGTCACGTCCATCCCCCGCGCCTGGAGCAGTGATTGCAGCAGGTGGCGGCGGCGGGCCTCCTCCGCATCGATGCGGCGGCCGACCTCGGCGCGGGTGAAATCGGTTGTCCGCGTGTAGGCGTCGATGATGCCGCGGACCTCGCGGGTCTCGACGGCGTAGTCGAAGGAATAGTGCAGGCCCGAGGTGTAGGAGCGGGCGCCACAGCCCAGGCCGACCATGCCGTCGGTCTGGCAGGCGTAGTCGGCGGGACCGATGTCGGGGGCGTCGAGGCGGCGGAACATGCGCATCGACAGCTGTTCGTAGCCGTGGGCCAGCAGGCGATCGCGGCCCGCCGCGTACAGGCGCAGACGCTGTTCGTCCCAGTCGGTTTCGGCGGTCACGCTGAGCCGCCCGAGGCCGGTGAGCGGGCGCACGTAGAGCGGGTACAGGTACAGCTCCTCGGGCCGCCAGGCCAGGGCGGCGTCGAGGGAGGTCCGCCAGGTGGTCTCGGTCTGGCCGTCGATGCCGTAGCCTCCGGCCCGAGCGGCACACTGATCGCACCGTCGAGCAGCGCATCGGGATAGGGCTCGAGCCAGGGGATTTCGCCGAGCCGCGTGGGTTCGGGTGGTTCGATCCCCGGAATATCCCACTGCTTGGCCGGGCGTCGGTTCCCGATACCCCGGCGTCCACATCAGTGCTAGCCGACAACATTGTCAAAGGAGCACGGAAATGGGAAAGATCGTCATCAGCGTGAATGCCACCCTCGATGGAGTGGTCCAGGATCCGGACGGCGCGGAGGGCTTCGAACTGGGCGGCTGGTTCCACCAGTTCGCGGGCGGCAAGGCCCTCGCAGCCTGGGCCGCCAACGAGACGGCGGATCTGCTGGCCGCCGAGGCGCTGCTGCTGGGCAGACGGAGCAGCGAGTGGTTCGCGTCCCGAATGGGCAACGGCGCGGAGGTCCGCGTCAGCCCCGAGTGGGCGGGCAAAATGAACAGCATTCCGAAATACGTCGTGTCATCGACACTCGAAGATCCCCGGTGGAACAACACCAAGGTCCTCAACGGCGATGCGGCAAAGGAGATTTCGGAGCTGAAGCGGACGGTGGACGGCGAAATCCTGGTCTACGGCAGCTATCAGCTCGTGCGCACACTCATGGAACAGAACCTCGCCGATGAACTGCGCCTGGTGGTCTTCCCGGTCGTCCTGGGAACCGGCCTGCGCCTCTTCGACCGGACCGGCGACCCGAATCCCCTGCACCTGGCCGACACCCGAAAGCTCGGTGACGGCCTGGTACTCCACGCCTACGAATTCGTGTCTGCGGGTGCGGGTTCGGTGGCAGGTTCGGCGGGTGTGGGATCGGGTGTCGTCCGGGCGGTGGGCAGGAATGAGCAGGCCAGGCAGACCAGGCCGAAGAAGAGGTAGCCGAGGGCGACCTTGGGGCGGCGGCCCAGGCCACCTCGGTGCCGTGGATGAGTCCGATCCAGGACAGGGCGGCACCCGCGGCGGAGGCGAGTGCGGTGGCGCGGAAACGCTTTTCGAGGATGAAGGTGACCATGGTGCCGAGGACCAGACCGGCCAGGACCGCGCCCTCGCCGAGGGTGCGCAGGCCGTCGTAGACGACACCGGCTTGCCCGAGCGCGCCCATGCCGATCTTGTCGGCGGTGGTGCCCGCCGCGGCGAGGGCATTGTCGATCTGGCCGACACCGCACTGCGCGAGGTTCGGCAGCAGGGCGGCGACCACCGCCCACCGCGTGCAGGCGCGGTACCGCCTGAAAGGCTTGGGCGCCGATCAGCCGACCGGCCGCGTACCTATGTGTACCGACGTGTCGGCGAACCCTGCCGCCTCTGCGGAACGACTGTCCTCCATGCGGTGAAGGATGGCCGGAATCTGTTCTGGTGCCCCACCAGTCAGCCGCGGGCCGCGCCCTCCGGCCAGACGATGTCAACGGGAAGGTTCCTGTGCCTGGCGAGATCAACGACTGTGCCCGTACCGCCCTGCTCGCTGGGCTTGCCGTCCCACACCGCGATCAATCGGTCACACGTCCCGACGACGGCCTCGTTGGCCGCTTCGTAGGCTTCCCCGCCCGCGTCGTCGAACTCCATCACTCGCACGGTGTCCGCGCGGGACACCAGCTCGTCGAACTGCTCGGCATGGTCCGGCTTCACTTTGCGCTCGCGGTAATTGCGCGACGGCAGAACGACTTCCAGCCGCCCACCGGCGTCGAGCACAGCTTGTGCGAACACACTGTCGGCTCCACGCGCGATGCAGCTGACGCCGACCAGGTCGGCCGGATCTCCCGCGTCGGCGAGAAGGCGAGCGATCTCCGCGTAGATCAGCGGGACCGAGTCCGCGGTGATGTTCATGTGCCCTGTGACGCCGATGCGAGTCATGCCCCTTCTATACCGGGCCGGCGACCAGCACGCGCATCCTGTCCCGCAACTCCGCGACGACGTGGACGTTCGCTACGTACTCGGTACGTGCGAACATCTCGCGCAGCTTCACCCGTACACGATCGGACGCGGTTTGTTCGACCGTGGACAGAGCGGCATGTCCGAGTCGGCACGCTTCTTCGAGCTCGCCTTGGATCAGGCGAGCCTCTGCCAGCCCGAGTTGATCGAGTGCTGTGCTGCGCAGCCGGTTCGGTCGTCGCAACACGATCGCCCTGTCGATCTGATCGGCGGCCTCGCTCGCGAATTCTGGTGCCCGCTGGGCCATTTCGAGCAGTCTTCCGCCGATGGTGCCCGCCATTTCCGAGTCATCGAAGTACCCGATCCAGTACGGGTCGATCGACGGGGCGGACTCGCCCATGGTCTCCTGGGCTCGGTCGCAGGCGCGGTGGAACGCTGAGGGACGATCGAGATGCGCGTACGCCCATGCTTCGCGGGTGCGCAACATCGCCTGGACCGTCGCTGTGGCCGTGGTGGCCTGTTCCTGCGCCAGGCGCACGAGTTCGAGGGCGTCGGCGGTACGGCCGAGATAGAGCAGCTGTCGAGCCATGCCAGCAAGGGAGTTGGCGGCGAAGGCTGAATCCCCTGCTGCGCGTGCTGCGCGGACCGCAAGCACGTAGTAGCGCTGTGCGGTGGCTTGCTGGCCGGAGTCCCACGACATCGTCGCGACGGTTTCGGCGAGATGAGCCAGCACGGCCGTGAGGCGACGGCGAATCTCGGGTGGTTGAGTGTGCGTGAGCAGTTCGTTGACTTCGTTGAGCTGACCGATGACGGCTTTTCGCCGCAGGCCCCCGCCATATTGGTCGTCCCATTCGCGGAACACCCGCGCGGCGTTTTCCAGCTGCTCGACCTCCTGCAAACCGACCCGATACGCCGTGAACCCTGACGGTTCGGCGGCCTGGCCGGTTCCGTAGAGCAGCCAGCGTTCCAGCGGCTCGAGCAGGTTGGCTCCGACCAACAACCCCGAGTAGAGCACGGGCAGCCTGACGGCGATCCAACATCAGATCCTTTCGGGTGAGGTCATCTGCGATCGCCGTGCAATCGGCGGTCCACATGCCCGGTTCCCACTGTGTAGCAATGGAATCGGCCGGATCATCGGTGTCCCCTGGCAGAACAATCTGAATGCGCCCTTGTTTGGCGGCCAGGAATTGGGCGCGCTGCTGCGGGGTAGCGCGGGTGAGGTGGGTTTCCATCAGCTCGCCGAAGAACGGGGGGAGCGTGACCGTCGTCCCGCGGCGCGCCCACTTCTTCACCGTGCTCAGCGCGACGCCGGTGCGCTCGGCGAACTCGGGTTGGGATACCCCGAGCGCGATGCGCAGCGCGGTCGCGTCGGCACCTGTCCATGCCTCTTGCATACCCATTACCTCGCCTGTGCGGGAGATGCGTGAACCGAGCGTATACCCGCGTGCACTGGCGTCACCTTCAATCGCGGCAAGCCCGGAGACACGCTGTTCACAGCGCCAAACATGACCGAGCGGAACCCGGAGGAGCCCGACATGGAATTCGTCCTCGCCATCACGCTGGCTGCCACGGTGATGCTCGCGGCAGCGCTATCGTCCAGCCGCGCAACCCATCCGGCGCAGCATCGTGCCGGGGCCAGTGTCGCAAGCATCCAAGCGCGTCTCGCAGCAGAGCGCAGGCGCGCATACCGACCGAGCAGGCGGTGGTGATCGTGCTCGAAATGCCAACAGCCATAGTCTATTTGCGCAGCGATGTGTCCGGTGCGCGCCAGCAGTGGGATGAAATGCAGGCCCGCAGCCTAGGCAAGCGGCTCGGCTACACGGTGGCGAAGACCGTCGTTTTCGGCGAACACGTTGAGCAGCCGATTCAACGGCTGGCGAATGTCGTTCGCCGGATGCAAGCCGATGCGGTGGTCGTGCCGAGCTTGGAACACCTCGGCGGCACTGTGCCCGACGGATTGCTTCGGGTGGTCGACGTGATCACCGTCGAACCGCACGATACCTACGCGCGGTGGATCATCCCACCGGACGCCGCAGCGGAAATGAGAGCGCGACGACCGCAGCCCTGGTTCCTGTCTCGACGCCGCGCGGTGCCCACGATGTCGGTGTCCGCCGCTTCCTCGGGCTGCGCCGGTTCGCGGTAGAGGCGGATGTGCCGTATGACCGGCTCCAGCGATGGCGTGTTCACGGCCCGTATTGGGTGCCGCCGCCGGTGGTCATGATCGGTCGTTGGCCGGGCTGGACGCTTCCGACGATCCAGACCTGGGCACCGATCGTCGTCGCCGGTGCCGGACCGGTTCCGCCGGAATGGCGCTGGCCGGAACCGACTATCGAGGCGGCGGACACGGTGACGATGTGCCGACGCCACGGAATCGCACACGCTGGGCTCTGGCTCAGGATCAGCCGTGGTGAGATCCCACGCCCCGACATCTGGGTCGATGACAAGCCCGGCTGGATCGCCCGATGAGCGGCAGTTATCCGGCACGGGCATCCCAACAGATGTTCCGGAAAAATGGCGAGTTCTTCGCGGCTTGTCCGGTGGGTGACGACAGTGACGCCGAATCCGGCATGGCGGGCACAGGCGATGTCGTTCGGTGCGTCACCGATGATGACTTTGCGTGCGGGTTCGAGTCGGCTTCCGTAGTGGTGAGGGAAGCGTTCGGCGATCACAGCCGGAAGGTCGAAGCGATCGCTTGCATCGGACCCAATGCTCCAATGTCCAAGTCCAGGAGGGAGGTCAGCCCAGCAACCCTGAGCTTGACCCCGGCTGCGAATCGCAGGTTGCCCGTCAGCACGGTCTGGGCGAATCCCGTTTGTTCAACTCCCAGAGCCGGAAGGCCGGAGGCGACAGCAGTAGCCGTGACAATGGATTTGTGGGTGTAGTCGTGGACGCGGGCCTTCGAGAAGACAACCGCGGATTCAGGGATCGTTTAGGTGCGGGCGATAGCTCTACGGAGCCAACGCAAGTCGGTCGGAATGAGAGTGCCGTCAACATCCCAAACCACAAGCCCCGTGCGTCCCACGCTCATGCCGTGCATTCTGGCAGTTCGATCATAGGGAGCCGAGGTTCTACCAATGGACGGTGCAGCCGGTTGAATCAGATCCAGGTTGGGGCGGGTGGGATGGGGTGGGGGCGGGTTGCGGTGAGGGTGGTTTGTTCGACGGGGAGGCGGCCGGTGAGCCAGCCGAGGAGATCTGCCTGGGGGCCTTGGATTTCTATGGCGGGGGTGTGGTGGGTGCCGGTTAGTACT
>NZ_BJWY01000074.1 GCF_007990715.1 Nocardia seriolae NBRC 15557
CGAGTTGATAGCGAGGCAAAGCAATGTCTGGTTCCACGCTCCCGGCCAGGGCTCTCGGCAGACTGTTGGCGCAGCACCGTGAGCGCGCGGGGATGACGAAATACGCAGCGGGACAACTGGTCGACACGTCACAGCAGACCGTCGCGAGGATCGAGTACGGCCAGAAGTCGAAGGTGTCGCTGCTCTGGGTGAATGTTTGGTCCGATGCTTATCGGGTCAGCGATGACGAGCGCCGGTTGATGTGTGGCCTGGCTCGGGAACTGTCCACGGCCCAAAAGAATTGGTGGCGAGCCTATGTGGACGAATTGAAACCGCATTTCGATTACTATCTCGGATTGGAGGAGTCCGCCCGGGCATTGTCGGTGTGGCGCACAAACCTGCTTCCGGGCCTGCTCCAGACGCCGGCCTATCGGCGCGCGATTGCGTGGACCGAATCCCCGGATATGCCGACAGATCAAGTCGAGAAGCGCGTGCAGATGGCTGTCCGGCGTCAAACCCGTTTGGCGGACCGGGATTTCGCCCTCGATGTCATCGTGTCGAAGACAGTCTTGCTGGAAGAGATCGGTGGGCGCGCCGTGATGGCGGAGCAACTGAGGCGACTTGTCGAGATCTCACGGCAACCGAACGTTTCGATCCGGGTGGAGCCGTTCGACGCGCCCAGGCACCTCGGGTCACGGATCGGTTCCTTTGCGATGCTGGAGTTTCCGAAGTTGGCGGCAACCCAGCAGACCGAGCCGCCGGTGATCTACATTGAGGGCTACACCGGTGATCTCTACCTTGAGCAAGAGACTGACGTGACGCAGTATCGAGACGCCTTCGCCGAGATCGGCCGGGTAGCGTTGAACCGGGACACCACACGGCAGTTACTGCTGTCGATTGCGAAGGAGTACGAAGCGTGAATGTCGATCCGTCCGAAGCACGCTGGTTCAAGAGCAGCTACAGCGGCTCCAATGCCGACTGTGTCGAGGCGGCACATGTGGGCGGGGGCGCGGTTGCTGTCAGAGACTCGAAGCTGGCAGACGCCAGCCCGGTTCTGGTCTTCGCGCCGGGGGACTGGGACCGATTCGCCGATGCCGTGAAGTCCGGCAAGTTCGATCTGGCTTGATCGAGAAGTCGATCGGGAGTCCGAGTGTGTCGTTCGGACGCCCGATCGTCGTTGATGGTGCGGGCTACTCCTCCGACTGCACCTGGACGGTTCGGACCGGGGCCTCCGGCTCGCCGAGGGGGACGGTCACGGTGAGAATGCCCTTGGCGTAGGTGGCTTGGATGCCGTCGTCCTCGGCGCCCGGGGGGAGGGGCACGGTGCGGACGAAGGAGCCGTAGCTGAATTCCGAGCGGCCCTTGCTCTCGTGCTTCTCGGTGCGTTCGGCCTTGATGGTGAGCCGGCCCTGATGCACCGAGATCTGGAGATCCTTGGCCGGATCCACGCCCGGGATCTCGACGCGCACGGTGTACTGCTTCTCGTCGAGGGCGTCCTCGACGCGTAGTAGTCCGGTGCCGAACATCGGGGTGGAGGGCGGTACCAGGGCATTCCACAGATCGGCAAGATCCGGCAGCAGCGCGGGCTGGCGGTGTACCGACAACAGGCTCATGATCTCTCCTTGTGGAGTGAATCGATTCTGACACACCAGATTCCACTGCATTTCGGACTCGGCCCGTAGGGTCTCGAGTCGCCGGGACGAGGACCGAAGTCCTCAGTCGGCCGCCGGTGCGCGTGTCTTGTGGCCGTGAGTGTCGGTGGCGGCGTCGAGCGAGTCCGCGAAGGCGATGAGCTCACGGACCTGGGTGCCGTGCTGGGCGAGGAAGTCCTCCCGCGCGGTCCCGCGGCGGAAGTAGACGAACGAGCGCCCGGTCTCCAATTGCCAGGTGTACCAGAACAGGTAGGGGATGGTGAGCACGAAATTGACCACGCCCCAGCCGATCCAGAGGTTGTTGTTGAACCAGCCGTCCGACGGCATCACCGTGGGGAAGATGTTGTAGATGGCGATGACCAGCATCAGCACCGGCAGGGTGTAGATCCGCGCCATGATGTACAGCTCGGGACGGCGCTTGACCAGCGGGTAGATCTCGGCCACGGCCAGGATGCAGATGCTCGCGGCGAAATGCTCCTCCTGCGGGGGATATCCGCCGAAGGTGAAGCACAGATTCCAGGTGGTGTAGAGGAAGTTCCAGGCCATCGTCGTGTAGGCGACGAGTTCGGCATTGCGCCCGGGCAGGATCTCCCAGAAGCGCGGGCTGTACGGAATGGTCAGGCACAGCCCGAGGCCGACGGCGGCGTTCCAGTAGTTGCCGAGCTGGGCATCGCGCAGGGTGGCCTCGGCGATATTGAGGAACAGGATCGCGTACGGGAACCACAGGAACCGTGGGTTGCGCAGAATTTCCCAGACGCGTCCGGGTCGCTGTTCGGCCATGGCGATTCGCATGGCCCCGACCAGGGTGAGCGGGATCAGCACCGACAGGATCTTGGCCCACGAGAACCAGTTGATGAGCCCGATGTCGTGCCCGGGCCCCCAGATCCAGATCGGGAATGTCAACAGCGACAGGCCCCAGACCCACATGGCGGGCCTGGGGTGGGTGCGCATGTAGTCGACGATGACCCACAGGATGGCGCAGAAAACCAGCATGGATACCGCCGTCACCCAGGTGAAGGGCGCGGGATTACCGGATACCGCCTCGGACGCTCCAATGATCATGGGCTGAGTGTTGATCATGAGCTGAGTGTTCGCTGCAGTGCCGCGCCGGGAAACGGGCTTTTCGCCTCGACCGGAGGGACGTTGGTCCGCTGAACGATTCTCCGGCGGTCAGACGCCCAGCGTGCGCGTGGGCGCGTCGAGGTCGGCGTCGTGGGCGGGGAGTGCCATGGGGACCGCCGAGGCGGGGGCCGGGAGGGCGCGGATGCGTTCGGCGCGCTGTTTGATGCCGAGCAGCATCTTGCTCTCCATGATCAGGCTGCCGGGTTCCATGATGTAGGTGTAGAGGAGGCGTTGGGGGAGAGTGGGTTCGGGGAGAGTGATGCGGTTGCGGCTGAGCAGCCGGGTGTCGGTGGCGGTTTCGTGGAGTTCGAAGGACCAGACCCAGTGGTGGTCGGTGGAGGCCAGAACGAAGGCGGTGGGGCGCTCCAGGACGGCCACTCGCCTCTGGGGGCCGGAGTCGCCCAGGGGTAGGACGTCGTCGACGGCGAGATTCTGGAACTGGGGGAGGATCTCGTCGGCGCTGTGTATGTCCAGGCCGAGGAGGTTCTCGATCCAGTCGTAGGTGTAGGCGCCGCCGCGGCCGGGGCCGATCTGGATGAGCCAGGGCCGGATCCGGTCGGGGGTGGCGTTGATGGTGACGGCGCGGGTGGTGAGGAAGTCGGGGTCGGCCAGCAGGCCGTCGCCGGCCATGCCCTTGGCCGCCTCCTCGGCGGTCGCGCCCCAGTTGATGCACAGTTTGCGCGCGAATAGCCGGTATCCGACGGCCAATCCGGTCACGGCCGAGGCGAGGCCGATCGCGGTCGAGGTCATGGGTCGCATGATGTTTCCTCTCCATGGATGCCACCTCCGATCCTGTGCCGTTGAGCCGCGGTGACGAAGGGCCCGAGGGCCCGAACGGACCTGACATTGGTCTCTGGGGCGGGCCGGTCCCGGGCGCGATGCTCGAAACATCGGCCCGACCCGGAGGAACCATGTCCCACACCTTGACACTCGCCCCCGCTGACCCGGCCATCCTCGACCTCGACGCGGTCCCGGACCCGGACGGCCGCGCCGTGCGGCCGGGCCGCGACACCCTCACCGCGGCGGTCACGCTGGCGCTGCGCGCCCCTTCGGTACACAACACCCAGCCCTGGTCGTGGCGATTGAGCGACCACACCGTGCACCTGTACGCCGACGAGAGCCGCCGGCTCTCGCACGCCGACCCGGACTCACGCCAGCTGCTGCTGAGTTGCGGTGCGGCACTGCATCATCTGACCGTGGCCATGCGGGCCTTCGGCTGGCGGGCGCACATCCGCCGCTTCCCGGATCCGGCCGACCGGCGGCATCTGGCCGCGGTCGAGTTCGGCCGCGCCCGGCCCGACGCGGTGTCGATTCGCCTGGCGCGGGCCATTTCCCGGCGGCGCAGCGATCGACGGCGATTCACCGAAGGGGTCCTGCCGCGCGGTGAGGCCGCCGCCATCGCCGCGGCCGGGACCGCGCCGGGGGTGCGCGTGCACGGCATCGACGCCCCGGCCGAACGCGCCCGCCTACTGCGGGCTGGAGCGGCCGACGCGCCGCCCCCCAGGGCGTGCCCGCCCGCAATGCCGTCGCGGCCACCGATGCCACGGTCCGTCCCTTCGGCGATCCGCTGCTGTCCGAGGCCGCGCCCGCCGAGGCCGACGCCTCGCGAATGCTGGTGGTGTGCACGGGATCCAACGATCTGCGCGCCTGGCTGCGCGCCGGTGAGGCGACCAGCGCGGTGCTGCTGACCGCGACCGCCCGGGGCCTGGCCAGCTGCGCGCTGAGCGAACCCCTGGAACTGCCCGCCATCCGCGAGCGCATTCGCACCCACCTGCTCGGCGGTGCGGGTCATCCGCAGCTGATGGTGCGCCTGGGCCGGGTGGCCACGAGCGCCGCGCCGGTGCCCGCCGCACCACGACTACCGCTGTCGGCCGTGACACGACCGCGGTAACCCATCGATTCCCGGAGGTGAACCGACATGTCGAGGAATTCCGACCACGCCCGGCGCATGTGGCGCCTGCGACCGTGGAACCTGAATCCGCTGATGCGCGGATCCGACCGATGTGAATCCATGCTCCGGACGCTGGTCGTGCTCGGCATGCTCATCATGGTGCCGGTGGCGGGCGCGGTCGGCACCACCGTCTACACCGGTGCGGCGCAGCAGATCTCGCTCGCCCGGGCCACCCGGGTGCAGCTCACCGCGACGGCGGTCGAGGACGCCACCCGCGTCGCGACCGACACCCCGTACCGCGATCCCGACTACCAGGTGACGGTGCGCTGGGTGCGCGCCGGAACCGAGCGGACGGCGCAGGTCAAGACCGATGCGGATGCGAAAGCCGGTGCCCCGGTACCGATCTGGGTCGGGCCCGACGGCCGCCCGACCGGCGCACCCGCCGCCGCGGGCCAGGCGGTCTTCGACGGCGTGGGCGCGGGTCTGGTGACGCTGCTGCTCGCGGGCATGGTCGCGATCGCGCTGCTGTGGGGTGCGAACCTGGTATTGGCCGGAGTGCACAGCATGCAGTGGGAAGCCGAGTGGCGGCGCATGGCGCGCCCGATCGGCGCCTGAGACCACGACAATCGCCGAGGAGCGCATTATGACCAGCAAGAACACCGGTGGGCGTCCGCTCGATCCGCCGATCATCGTCGCGGTCGACGGTTCGGCGATCGCCGAGCGGGCCGCGGCCTGGGCCGCCGCCGACGCCGCCCTGTACGACTGCCCGCTGCGGATCATCACCTCGGTCGCCGTGCCGCTCGGCTTCGAGGCCGGGCCGATGCTGTCCGACACCGATATCCGCCAGCTGCGCGAGGCGGGCGAGCGCGTCGTGGCGGCGGCAGCCCGGGTGGCACGGGTGGCGGCTTCCGGTGCGGCCCTGGCCATTTCGACGGAGGTGACCATGGAGCCGATCATCCCGCAGCTGCTCGAACTCTCCCGTTCGGCACGCGTCGTCGTGGTCGGCAGCCGCGGCGTGGGCACGCTGCGCCGCGGCCTGCTCGGTTCGGTCAGCACCGCGGTCACCCATCACGCGCACTGCCCCGTCGCGGTCATCCACGGCGCGGCCGCCGCCGACCCGGTGTCGGCCCGGCTGCCGGTGGTGGTCGGCGTGGACGGCACCCCCAACAGCGAGCCCGCCATCGAAATCGCCTTCCGGGAAGCATCGCTGCGCAAGGTCGCCCTCACGGCCGTGCACGCCTGGAGCGACCTGATCGGCCCGCCCGTCCCCGGCTGGGACAGCGTCCGCGACCAGGAATCCGAAGTGCTCGGCGAACGCCTGGCCGGCTTCCGCGAACGCTACCCCGACGTCGAGGTCAAGCGAATCCTGGTGATGGACAGACCCGCCCACGCCCTCCTCGACGAATCCGAGAACGCCCAACTCCTCGTGGTCGGCAGCCACGGCCGCGGCGGCTTCACCGGCATGCTTCTCGGCTCCACGAGCAACGCCCTGCTCCACACCGCCGACTGCCCGACCCTGATCGTCCGGAAGGACTGAAGACCTATCGCCCGGGTTCAATCGGCGGCGGAGGGTGCTCGGATGCCCAGCCGGGCGAGTTCGGTCAGGACGGTGGCGGTGACCTCGGGCAGGGCCGCCGCCACCGGGGCCGAGAGGCCGACGCCGAGGTCGAGTCGTTCGGCTTCCACGGCTATGACGAGGAGTTCGCCGGGAACCTTGCCCAGGGCACGGCCCAAGGGGAGGGCGTCGGGGATGCCGAGGGCGTGGGAGCTGGCGGCGTGGGTGAGGCCGCGCAGGGCGTCGACGGTAGTGCGCCAGATGCGGCCGGGGGTCTGGGGTTCGCAGAGGACGGCGTCGATGACGATGGCCAGTTCCACGCCTGCCCAGAGGTCGAGCAGGCCGGTGGGCTCGCCGTCGCAGAGTTCTACCAGAACGCCGGGGATGGCGAGTTTTTCGAGGTGGCGGGCTACGGCGGGGCCGATGCCGTCGTCGTGGCGGTATTCGTTGCCGACGCCGACGACCACGGCGCGTGGGGCGGTCATCGTCGCACCATATCGAGTTCGAGGAAGTGGGCCGAGCAGGAGATGCAGGGGTCGTAGTTGCGGATGGTGCGCTCGCACAGCGTGGTCAGCGCGGGGTCGTCGAGGTCGAGGTTGGCGGCGACCACGCGGCGCAGGTCGTCTTCGATGGCGGCCTGGTTCTGGGAGGTCGGGGGGACGATGGTGGCGGATCCGATGAGACCGGCGTCGTCGATCTCGTAGCGGTGGTAGAGCAGACCGCGCGGGGCCTCGCTGACGCCGTGGCCGACACCGGCCCGTGGCGTGCACGGCACGGCCGGTCGGGTGGGCGGGGAGTATTCGCCGATCAGGCGCAGCGCCTCGTCGATGGCGTACACCACCTCCACGGCGCGAACCACAATGCTGCGGAACGGATTACGGCACTCCGGTCCGAGTCCCGCCGCGGCGGCGACCTGACGGGCCAGCGGGGACAGGTGACGGGAGTTGAGGCTGTAGCGGGCCAGCGGGCCGGTCAGATACAGGCGACCGTCGAGCCGCGCGTGCAGCGCGGTGGAGTGCGGGACCTGGGATTCGACGACGTGATCGCCGAATTCGTCGGCGGGGAAGGACAATCCGGTGCTGGTGACGACGCTGCCGCCCTCGATGGCGTACTGATCGGGCGTCACGGCCGCGAGCAGGTCGTGCTCGAGCTCGAGGTCGGGGAATTCGAGTTCGGCCACCCGCGCCACGCTGCCGACCGCGTAATCCAGTGCGCGGCGCAGTTGTTCGGCCAGCGGCACCAGGTCCGCACGGCTGGGCACCCTGTAGAAGCCGCCGACGCGGACATTGATCGGGTGGATGGAGCGCCCGCCGATCAGCTCGAGCAGCGCGTTGCCCGCCTTCTTCATGGCCAGCCCGTGCTCGACGACCTCGAGGTGATCCTTGGCCAGGGTGATGGCGTCCGGATAGCCGAGGAAGTCGGGCAGGTGCAGCAGGTGAATGTGCAAGGCGTGACTCGAGATCCACTCCCCGCAGTACAGCAGCCGACGCAGCGCGGCCAGCTCCGGATCCAGTTCGACCCCGCAGACCTGTTCGAGCGCGTTGCAGGCGCTGGTCTGATAGGCGACCGGGCAGATGCCGCAGATGCGGGCGGTGATGTCGGGCGGCTCGGTGTAGGCGCGGCCGCGCAGCAGGGCTTCGAAGAAGCGCGGCGGCTCGTAGATGTCGAGTTCGGCCCGCTCCACGGTGCCGTCGGCCACGACGACCCGCAGCGCGCCCTCACCCTCCACCCGGGCCAGCGAACTGACCCGCAATTGCCTACTGCGATGGCTCATCCCGTTTCCTTTCCGCGAAGGCCGGCGCGGCCACCGCGAATGTCGCGAACACCCGGTCGATATCGGCGGTCTCCATGCCGTTCACGCGCAGAATCGGCAGCAGCGCACCGATATTGGGCCGCTCCATCGGCCCGAAGCAGCCGAAGCAGCCGCGATGGTAGGCCGGGCACAGCGCGCCGCAGCCCGCGTGGGTGACCGGGCCCAGGCAGGGAATCCCGTCGGAGACGGTGACGCAGGTGGTGCCGCGGCGCTTGCATTCGGTGCACACGCTGGTGTCGGGCAGGTCCGGCGCGCGCCCGGTCAGCAGCGCGCCCAGGGTGTCGAGCAGCTGGCGGCGGTCGATCGGGCAGCCGCGCAGCTCGTAGTCCACGGGGACGTGCGCGGCGATCGGCGTCGCGGTGGCCAGCGTCGAAATGTATTGCGGGCTGGCGTAGACCACCGAGGTGAACTCGCCGATATCGGCGAAATTGCGCAGCGCCTGGATGCCGCCGTGGCTGGCGCACGCGCCGATGACCACGAGAATCTCGGACTGGGCCCGGATTTCGAGGATGCGGGTCTGCTCCTCGGGGGTGGAGACCGAACCTTCGACCAGCGAAATGTCGTAGGGCCCGGCCACATCCACGCTGCTCGCCTCCGGGAAGTGCGCGATGCGGACCCGGGTGGCGAGGGTGAGCAGTTCGTCCTCGCAGTCGAGCAGGGTCAGCTGGCAGCCGTCACAGGAGGTGAATTTCCAGACCGCGAGGGTGGGTGTCGTCATCACAGCTCCCGTACCGACAGCAGGGGTTCGGCCACCGAGTAGTCCACCACCGGCCCGTCCCGGCACACCAGCAGCGGGCCGAGCTGGCAGTGGCCGCAGCGGGCGACGCCGCATTGCATATTGCGCTCCAGCGAGACCCGGATGTCGGTGGGCGGAACACCCTTGCGCAGCAGGGTGTTCGCGCAGAATCGCATCATGGGTTCGGGGCCGCACAGGAACGCGGTGGTATTGGCCGGATCCACGGACAGTTTCGCCAGCGGCTCGGTGACGAAGCCGATGGGCCCGGTCCAGCCGGGGGCCGGATGGTCGACGGTCTGATGCAGTTCGAGCAGCCCGCCCCGCCGCCAGGCCAGCTGATCGTCGTGGAACAGGATGTCGTGCGGCGTGCGCGCGCCCGTGATCACCACGACGCGGCGGTATTCGGTGCGCCGGGCCAGCGCCTCGAGCACGACCGGGCGCAGCGGGGCCAATCCGACTCCGCCGCCGATGATCACCAGATCGCGTCCGGTCGCGGTGCCGGGCTCCCAGCCCGTGCCGAAGGGCCCGCGCACCCCGATCGTCGCGCCCACGGTCGCGTCGTGCAGGGCGGCGCTGACCGCGCCGACCGAACGGATGGTGTGTTCGAGCAGATCACCGGTGGCGGTGGGATCACCGCTGATCGAGATGGCGATCTCGCCGACCCCGAAGCGGTAGAGCATCATGAACTGCCCGGCCCGGAACCGCGGTGCGGCGGCGGATACCGGCGTCAGCTCCAGGGTCGCGGTGTCGGCGGTCTGCTGAATCCGCCGGGTCACCCGGTAAGGGCGCATGGTGTCGGCGGAACCGGCCGCCCGCACGGGCGCGGTGCCGATCACCGCTGCGCTCCGTCCGCGCGCGGGGGAATCGTTGTGGCGGTGCGGTTCTCGGCGGGATTGCGGTAGAGGTCGAGCAGCCGGGCCCGGGTGGCCTGCAAGCGTTCCAGCAGTGCCTCGAACAGCAGCAGGGTCAGCGCGTGGCCGAAACCCGGGTCGGCGTCGGCGAATTCGGCCAGCCGGGTGGCGTCGAATTCGATGGCGCGTACGGGTTCGGCGGTGACCGCGCCGAAGTGCCAGCGGTACGGCGGTACCAGCCACGACCAGCCGAGCAGATCGCCCGCGCTCAGCGTCTGCACCACGATGTCGCCGCGCCCGGGCACCGCGGCGTCCAGCAGCACCCGGCCCGATTGCAGCAGCCAGCAGCGGTCGGCGCGTTGGCCTTCCACGATCAGTCGCCGCCCGGCGGGGTAGTGGACGTGGCGCCCGGCCGCGGCCAGGGTCGTGCGCTTGGCGTGGTCGAGCGAGCCGAGCGGCGCGAAGGCCGACAGTTCCTCAGCGGTCACCATCCGGGTCCCCTTCCTGAGTTTCGGCCTTCTGGCGGAGTTCGGCGAAGCGCGCCGCCTCGGCGGTGATGTCGATGCCGGCCGGGCACCAGGCGATGCAGCGCCCGCAGCCGACGCAGCCGGAGCTGCCGAACTGGTCGTGCCAGGTGCTGAGTTTGTGGCTCAGCCACTGCCGGTACCGGCCCTCCCCGGACTGGCGGACGCTGCCGCCGTGCAGGTAGGAGAAGTCCAGTTCGAAGCAGGAGGCCCAGTGCTCCCAGCGTTCGGCGTGCTCGCCGGTCAGGTCGGTCTGGTCCTCGGTGCTGGTGCAGAAGCAGGTGGGGCACACCATGGTGCAGTTGGCGCAGGTCAGGCAGCGGCTGGCGATGTCCTGCCAGTGCGGTGAGTCCCGGGAATCGCGAATCAGGGTGCGCAGGTCCAGTTCCGGCATGGCGCGGCCCATCTTCCCGGCGCCCGCCGCCACCTCGGCGCGGGTGTCGGTGACCTCGGCGGCGGTGGCCGGATCGGCGTGCAGTCCGGCGAGGATTCGCTCGCCCGCGGCGCTGCCGACCTCGACCAGGAACCGGTGCCCGGCGGCGTCGAGGCGTTCGGTGAGCGCGAGATCGTAACCGGCCGAAACACCCGGTCCGGTGCCCATGGACGCGCAGAAGCACACCCCGCCCGGCTCGGTGCAGTTCACCGCGACGATGAACAGTCCCGCGCGCCGGGAGGCGAAATCGGGATCCGGGTGCGCGCCGCCGCCGAGCACCCGCCCGAGGGTGGCGATGGCGGCCATATCGCAGCCGCGCACGCCCAGGAACGCGGTGGGCACCGGATCATCCCGGACGGGTACGGGATTGAGGTCCGCGTCCAGGCGTTCGATCCGGCGGCGCGGCGGGTGCAGGAACTGCTTCCAAGATCCGGGGCCCGCCGAGTGCGCGAACACCGCGGCGTCGGTGCGCCGGTGGATCCGGTAGCGGCCCGGCGCGGTCTCCACGCCCCAGCCCGTGGCCAGCGCGGCGGGCGAGTCGAGCTCGTCGAGCACGATCGCGTTGTCGCGGACCTGCGGACCGATGACCCGATATCCGTTGTCCCGCAGCCCGACCACGAGCCGGTCCAGACCGTCTCGGTCGAGTGTCGCGGTGTCACCGATGGTCATGTTCGTCAGCCTTCGTTCCTCGCCCGTCGCATTCGAGTCTTCTTGAAGGTCACGGCCCCGGACACCGCCGAAGGTCCTCGCGCGGTGGCCCGGAGGGCCCGAAACACGCGTGGGCCCGGGCCCGGGACACGCTGGTCAGCAGATGCGCGGCAGTTGCTCACCCACCAGCATGTCGACGATCCGTCCCGCACCCATCATGGTGCGCGCGACCACCCGGCCCGCGGGTCCCTCGGTCACGTGGCCGATCACGGTGGCCTCGGCTCCGGCGGCGGTGGACCGCATGGCCGCCAGCGCGCGCTCGGCGGCCTCGGGCGCGACGAACGCCACCAGGCAGCCCTCATTGGCCACGTGCAGCGGATCCAGGCCGAGCAGTTCGCAGGTCGAGGCGACCAGCGGGGGCACCGGCACCGCGGCCTCCTCGATCTCCACGCCCACCCCCGAGGCCACCGCGAGTTCGTTGAGCGCACTGGCCAATCCGCCGCGGGTGGGGTCACGCAGCGCGTGGATCTCCGGTCCGCAGGCGGCGATCATGGCGGCCACCAGCTCGTGCAGCGGCGCGGTGTCGGAGAAGATCTCGCCGTCGAGGCCGAGATCGCCACGGGCGCACAGGATCGCGGTGCCGTGTGACCCGATCGGACCCGACAGCAGCACCACGTCGCCCGGCTGCCCGCGCGTCGCGTCCGGATCGGCCCCGGGCAGCCGCGCCCCGACACCGGTGGTGGTGATGTAGATGCCGTCGGCCGCGCCCCGCCCGACCACCTTGGTGTCCCCGGTGACGACCCGGACACCGCAGGCCGCGGCGGCCTTCGCGACCGAGGCGGTGACGGCCCGCAATTCCTCGATGGGCAGGCCCTCTTCGAGGACATAGGCCAGAGACAGGGCGATCGGGCGCGCGCCGCGCATGGCCAGATCGTTGACGGTGCCGTGCACCGCGAGCGCGCCGATGTCACCGCCGGGGAAGAAGCGCGGCGTCACGACGTAACCGTCGGTGCTGAAAACCACTGCGGCCCCGCCGATATCGACCACCGCGGCGTCCTGTAGCGGTTCGTCCTGGCCCAGTTCGGCGGTGATCACCTGGTCGATCAGCTCGGCCATCAGCTGGCCGCCGGAGCCGTGGCCGAGCAGGATCCGTTCGGATTCCCGGTGCGGTAGCGGACAACTCGCGTCGACCGGATTGACCGTGGTCATCGAGCCGCCTCCTCGACGCGGCGGCCCGCGGTGTAGAAGGCCGCGCAGGTGCCCTCGGTCGACACCATCGGCGCGCCGAGCGGATGCCGCGGCGTGCAGCGGGTTCCGTAGGCGGGGCAGTCGGTGGGCACGGCGGTGCCGCGCAGGATGTCCCCGGCGATGCAGTCGGCGTTCTCGACGGCGGTGCCGGCGGTGACGCCGAAGCGTTGCGCCGCGTCGTGCCAGGCGAATTCGGGGGTGAGTTCGAGCCCGCTGTCGGGAATGGTCCCGATGCCGCGCCAATTGCGGTCGGTGACCCGGAACACCCGCCGGATCGCCTGCTGCGCTTCGCTGTTCCCGGACCTGCGCACCGCCCGCGCGTACTGATTGCCCAGTTCGGCCCGGCCCTCCTCGAGCTGGCGCACCGTCATGAGAATGCCCTCGAGCAGATCCAGCGGCTCGAACCCGGTGACCACGATCGGCACCCGGTATTTCTCGACGATGGGCTCGTATTCGGTCCAGCCCATCACCGCGCACACGTGCCCGGCGGCCAGGAAGCCCTGCACCTGATTGTCCGGCGCATCCAGCAGGGCGGTGATGGCCGGGGGCACCAGCACGTGGCTGACCAGCACGCTGAAATTGGCGACGCCGGTGGTGGCGGCGTGCAGCACGGCCATGGCATTGGCGGGCGCGGTGGTCTCGAAGCCGACCGCGAAGAACACCACCTCGCGGTCGGGGTTCTCGCGCGCGATGGTGACCGCGTCCAGCGGCGAATAGACCACGCGCACATCGCCGCCGCGTGCCTTGACCCCGAGCAGATCGCCGGTGGTGCCCGGAACCCGCAGCATGTCACCGTAGCTGGTGAAGATCACGCCCGGGCGGGCGGCGAGCTCGACGGCCCGGTCGATCATCTCCAGCGGGGTGACGCACACCGGGCAGCCGGGCCCGTGGATCATCCGGATGCCGGCGGGCAGCAGTTCGTCGATGCCCTGGCGCACCAGGGTGTGGGTCTGCCCGCCGCAGACCTCCATGATCGCCCAGGGCTTGGTCGCGGTGGCGCGCAGTTCGGCCAGCAGTTTGCGCGCCAGTACCGGATCGCGGTACTCGTCGAGGTATTTCATCGGGCCTCCATTTCCGGGCCGAGTTCGCTTTCGAGGGCATCGGGGATGGCACGCAGCACCGCCAGGGTTTCCGCGGCCTCGGCCTCGTCCACCTGGCTGATGGCGAAACCGACGTGCACGATGACGAAGTCGCCGGGCTCCGCGTCGGGGACGTAGGCCAGGCACACCTCCCGGCGCACGCCGTCGAAATCGATGGTTCCCATGCGCAGCGGACCGTCATCGGTGACGGTCACGATGCGTCCGGGCACTCCGAGGCACATCAGGGTCTCCTGTTCGTGCGGGCGGCCGCGATCACGGCCTGTCCATAGCTGATTCCGCCGTCGTTCATCGGAATCCGTTCTCCGGCACAGGCATCGAATCCCGCCGCGGCGAGGCCGGCCAGGACCAGTTTGGTGAGCAGTGCGTTCTGGAAGACCCCGCCGCCCAGGCATACGGTGTCGCCCCGACCGACCGCGCTGCCCGGACCCGTCATGCCGGGATCCTTCGGGCCGCACCGGTCGGCGGCCTCGGTCGCGAAGGCCACCACGACCTCGGCCACGGTCCGATGGAAGCGGGCGGCGATCACGCCGACCTGCTGCTCTCCCAGCAGTTCCAGTGCGTGGCGCAGGGTGGGAACGGGGTCGTAGACCAGCAGTCCGTCGCGCCGATGCAGGGTCCACCGCAGCGGTGCCACAGGGTGCGGGCACGTGGTGGCCGCGGCCTCCAGCCGAACCGCGGCCTCTCCCTCGTAGGTGTTGTCGTCGCACAGGCCCAGCAGCGCGGCCAGTGCGTCGAACAGCCGTCCGGCGCTCGAGGCACGCGGGCAGTTGACGTCGCGCTCGATCATCGCGCGGATCATGGTGGTCTCCCGCGGCCCCGTTCGGCGCAGCAGCTCCGCCGCCAGCTCGGGCGGAATCGGTTGGCCGCCGAAGGTTTCCGCGCCGAACAGGTATCCCAGCGCCATGCGGGCCGGTCGGCGGACCGCGGCCTCCCCGCCGGGCAGGGGAGCGGTGGCGAAGCGGGCCACGCGCCGGTATCCGGTGTAGTCGGCGAGCAGCGCCTCGCCGCCCCAGAGGGTGCCGTCGTCGCCGAATCCCAGTCCGTCCAGGGCGATTCCGATGAAGCGGCCGGTCACGCCGTGCTCGGCGGCGGTGGCGGCGACGTGGGCGTGATGGTGCTGCACGGGGATACGACGATCGGGCTGCCAGCCGCGTCGTGCGTACTGGGTGGACAGATATCCGGGATGGCAGTCGTGCGCGACGAATTCCGGTCGTACGCCGTGCAATCGGCACAGCTCGTCCGCCGACCGCTCGAACGCGTCGCGGGTGTCGGCGTCGGCGAGATCGCCCAGGTGCGGACCGATGGTCGCCGAATCCGAAACAGCCACGGCTACAGTGTGTTTGAGTTGCGCGCCGACCGCCAGTATCGGGATGTCGGCGGGGACGGGCAGGGGGAGTGCGGTGGGCGCGAAGCCCCGCGCGCGGCGCACGGTGATCGTGCGGGCCGCCACGATCCGCACCACCGAATCGTCGTAGCGTGATCGGATCGGGCGGTCGTGGGTGAGGATGCCGTCCGCGAGCGGACGCAGCGCGGCCGGATCTTCGGTGAGAGTCGGTGCGCCGCCGCGGTTTCCACTGGTCACCACCAGCGGGCGGTCCAGTTCGGCGAGCAGCAGGTGATGCAGCGGGCTGTAGGGCAGGAAGACCCCGATGGTGGCCACGCCCGGTGCGATCGGGGCCTGCGGGCGGCGCGGCAGCAGCACGATCGGCGCTGCGGCCGAACCCAGTTGCGCGGCGGCGAGCTCGTCCACCGTGCCCAGCGTCCGCGCCGTGGCCAGGTCGCGAACCATCACCGCCAGGGGTTTGGCGGGCCGCGGTTTGGCCTTGCGCAACCGGGTCACCGCCTCCGCGGCCGCCGCATCGCAGACGAGCTGGAACCCGCCGACGCCCTTGACGGCGACGATGCCACCGCCCGCCACCACCGCGCACGCGGCCAGCAGTGCGGAATCTCCACTCTCGGAGGGGTGTTCGCCATCGGCGAGCCAGCTCAACCGGGGCCCGCAGTCGGGGCAGCAGATCGGTTCGGCGTGGAAGCGGCGATCGGCGGGGTCGCGGTATTCCCGCTCGCACGCCGCGCACATCGGGAAGACGCGCATGGCGGTGCGCTCACGGTCGTAGGGCAGCGCGTCGATGACCGTGGCACGCGGCCCGCAGTCGGTGCAATTGAGAAACGGATAGCGATACCGCCGGTCCGCGGGATCGAACAGTTCCCGCGCGCACGCCGCACAGGTGGCCAGGTCCGGAGGCAGCCGCGCGGTCCCGTACTCCCCGCCCGCGACACCATCGACCACCGAACCGACACCGCCGATCACCGCGGCGGCACTGTCCCCGACCGAGATGACACTGTCCACCACCGAGAAATCCGGGCCCGGTACGGCATCGGGCTCGAGTGCGGCAACGGTGACCCGCTCGACGCGCGCCGCGGGCGGAGCCGAATCACGAAGGCGCACGATGAAATCCGCGACCGAGGCAGCGTCACCGGCGACCCGGACGACCACTTGCCCACCGGCATTGCACACATCCCCGGACAGCCCGTATTCGCGCGCGAGCCGGTACACGAACGGACGAAATCCGACACCCTGGACGATCCCATGCACGATGATCCGCGCCCGCCGCCGCAGGCCCGCCACACCATCCGGTGTCATCGGCTCACCATGTCATGGCCCCACAATGCCTTCGCCCCACAAGGTGGCCTTCGCCCCGAAAAGTGGTCCTCGCCCGCAAGGTGGCCTTCGCCCGCGCAGTGGTCATCGCCTGCAATGTGCCGTCGTCGACATAGCGTCGTCGCCCCGCCGAGCCATCGTCCCGCGCTGCGTCGACCCGATCGTCCGATCCTTCGCACCCAACCACCATGTAGTGCGTCACCACCGTCCGGAAGTGCCGAAAGTCCCACCGATGATCAACCGTACGCCCTGTCGGAGCCTCGCGACCGGCAAGGCGATGCGCGGCGGCGACATTGGCGGGTGACGGCGGCACTGACCAGGTGTCGGCCATCCTGACGGCCGCCGCAGCGCCTGTGGAATTGCCGAGCAGAGCCGCGGAGTCGGTAGCGGCGCGCCCGCGGTATCGGCAGCGGCCTTCAGCCGTCGCGCCGGTGCAGGCGGCTGCGGTCGGCCCGTTCCTGGTCCTCCAGTTGCAGTTCCAGAGCGGCCAGTGCGGACCGCAGGGCGGGAATGCGGTGGTGACGCAAGGCGCGCACCCGGGTGCGAGTCGCGGTGAGTTCGCGCTCCAAGGCCCGAGCCGCGGCCGCCGCGGCAGCATGCCTGGCCGCCGCGGCGAGAGCCTCGCGGTGAGCGGCGCTCGCCGCGTGGAGGGTGGCGCTGCCCGCGACCGGAGCGGCACCGCCCGCGCGGGGGGTTGCGCTGCCCGCGACGGGAGTGGTGCTGCCTGCGCCAGGCGTGGCGTTGCTCGTGATGGAGCTGGGAACGTGTTGTGGCGGTGGGCAATCGACGTAATCGAGGTCGGCGGGGTAGCGGACGCCGGCGAGGGTGGCGTAGTGGACGGTGAGGGTGGCGGCGGGGGGCGTCGCCGTGTCCAAGGACGTGTCGCCGTCGAGCATGGTGGCGCGCAGTTGCCAGGTGCGGGCTCGCAGGCAGGCCTCGGTCCATTCGTGGGCGGTGGTTTCGGCGCGGGCGGCGTGGCGGGCGTATTCGGGTTCCAGGAGCGCGCGTTTGCGGTCGAGGAGCGAGAGCCCGCGTTCGGCCAGGGCGAGGCGGTCGCGCAGCCAAAGACGTCCGGCCCGGCCGGGCGGAATCCTAAGCGCGGTCATCGGTTTCGACCGCCGGTGCGGGCCGGTGGGCGGCCACCAGTTCCGCCGGGAGCATGGTGAGCGCGTGCGCGGGCAGCGGATCCAGGGCGCGCCAGGCCCGGTCCAGGGACTCGTCGAGGGTGCGGATCTCGTCGGTCCGCTGGTCGAGCACGGTGTCGCGGAAGGCCTCGTCGACCGCGAGGTGGGCGCGGTCGAGGTCGGTGAGGCCGTCGGTGCCGATCAGTTCGGCCAGCTCCCGGGCCTGGCGGGCGCGGGCCAGGGCGGCCAGCAGCTGCGCCGCCAGCGGCAGATGATCCGCGCGGGTGCGGCCGGGGCCCGCGCCCGCGCGCATCAGTCGCGACAGCGACGACAGCACGTCCATGGGCGGATACGCGCCGTGCGCCGCGACCTCGGGGGAGAGCACCAGCTGGCCCTCGGTGATGTAGCCGGTGAGATCGGGCACCGGGTGGGTGATGTCGCCGCCGGGCATGGTCAGCACCGGCAGGATGGTGACCGACCCCGGCCGGTCCCGGATGCGGCCGCAGCGCTCGTACAGGGTGGCCAGATCGCTGTAGAGATAGCCCGGATAGGCTCTGCGGCCCGGCAATTCGCCGCGCGCGGAGGAGATCTCGCGCAGCGCGTCGGCGTAGTCGGTCATGTCGGTGAGCACCACCAGCACGTGCCGCCCGCCCTCGAAGGCCAGCTCCTCGGCGATGGTCAGCGCCATGCGCGGGGTCAGGATGCGTTCGATGACGGGGTCGTCGGCCAGATTCTGCAGCAGCACGAGTTCACCGGCGGCGGAACGCTCTTCGAGCACCTCCCGGGCATAGGCCGCGTCGGCGTGGGTCAGGCCCATCCCGGCGAAGACCACGCAGAACGGCTCCCCGCCCGAACTGGCCTGCGCCGCGGTCTGGCAGGCCAGCCGCAGATGCGGGAGCCCGGGCGCGGAGAACACCGGCAGCTTCTGCCCGCGGACCAGGGTCGCGAGTACGTCGATGGCCGAGACCCCGGTGAGCACCGGCTCCGCCGGCGGCACCCGCCACATCGGATTCAACGGCGCGCCCGCGATGGGCCGGTGCGGCCCGGTGACCGGCGGACCGCCGTCGAGCGGTTCGCCGCGACCGTTGCAGACCCGGCCGAGCCAGTTGCCGCCCACCGGGATTTCCATGGGGCTGCCCCGGAATTCCACGGCGGCCACGGCCGGATCGACCGCGGCGGTGCCCTCGAAGACCTGCACCACCGCCACGTCGTCGTCGACGTCGAGCACCAGGCCGTGCCGCGGCGGGCCGTCCCCGAGCTCGATGCGCACCAGCTCGTCCCAGGCCGCGCCGCGCACCCCGGACACCATCAGCAGCGGTCCGTGCACATCGCGAATCCCGGTGTAGCGCATCCACTGCGCGGTGGTCATGTCAACCCTCCCAGTCCCGTGAGCACGGCATCGCGGATCTGCCGCACGGCCGCCACGTCGTCGGGTCCGGCCGTTTCCCGCACCCGCACCAGCGGCCCGAAGTCGAAGGTCTCGACGGTCTGCGCCGCGACGCCGTCGGCGACCCGGGCCCGGCAGCGCTCGGTCACCGCCAGCGTGGCCTCGACCAGCGCCGCGGCCTTGGCCCCGGTGCAACGGGCGTCGTTGTCGGACAAGGCGTTCTGCTGTAGCACGCCCTCGCGCAGCAGGCGCGCGCCCAGGATGATCATGCGCTGATCGGGCGGCAGCGCGCCCGCGCCCATCAGCTCGGTCAGCGCGGTGAGCCGGTCCGCCTCGGCCAGCAGCCGCACCGCTCGCGCGCGCCGCTCGCCCCAGCCGTCATCGCCGTCCGCGGCGTGCCCGGCCGTCACCGTCTCCACATCGCGGGCGAACGAATTCGACCAGGACACCGCCGGATAGTGGCGGGCGTAGGCCAGATCGCGGTCCAGGGTCCAGCGGCAGCGGACGAAACGCTCGGTCTGGATGGTGACCGGTTCGGAGACGTCGCCGCCCGGCGGGGAGACCGCGCCCACGATGGTGACCGACCCGCTCGCACCGCCGAGGGTGGTGACCACGCCCGCCCGCTCGTAGAACGCGGCCAGCGCCGACGCCAGATTGGCCGGATAGCCCTCCTCGGCGGGCAGCGCGCCGGTGCGAGAGGCGAACTCCCGCAACGCCTCCGCCCACCGCGAGGTCGAATCGGCCACCAGCACGGTGTGATAGCCCATGTCGCGGAAGAACTCGGCGACCGTGACGCCGGTGTACACGCTGGCCTCGCGCGCCATCATGGCCATATTGGAGGTGTTGGCGATGATCACGGTGCGCTGGGCCAGCGGGCCGCCGGTGCGCGGATCGATCAGGGCCAGCAGTTCGGCGACGATCTCGGCCATCTCGTTGCCGCGCTCACCGCAGCCGACGTAGACGATCACATCCGCGTCGCACCACTTGGCCAGCTGCTGCAACAACATCGTCTTGCCGGTGCCGAAACCGCCCGGCACACTGACGCTTCCGCCGCGCAGCACCGGGAACAGCAGGTCCACCGCCCGCTGCCCGGTCTGCAACGGCGCGGTCCCGGGCTGCCGACCCCGGCGCGGGCGGGGCACCCGCACCGGCCAGTGTTCGGTGAGCGTCACCGGCGCACCGCCCACCGTCGCGATCACGTCGTCATCGTCGTATTCGCCTGCGGCAGCGATCATGTCGAGGTGGCCGGATCGGCCGGGCGGGGTCAGGACGCGGTATTCGAGGGATCCGGCCCCGGCGACGATGCCGAGCAGCGTGCCCGGCGTGACCGTCTCCCCGGCGTGGGCCGCGGGCCGGAACGACCAGCGGCGGCCGTCGGCCTCGGGGCTGCGGCCGGGCTCGAGCCAGGTGGGCGCGTCGGCCAGCGGCCGCAGCAGCCCGTCGAACACGCCGCCGAGCAGGCCCGGGTACAGCCGCGCCGACAGCGGATGCGCCAGCGGCGTGACCGGGTCGCCGGGACCGAGCCCGCCGGTGTACTCGTAGGACTGGAGGGTGACCCGGTCGGCCCCGATGGCCACGACCTCGGCGGGCAGGCGATCGGGGCCCAGGGCCACCAGATCGTTCATGGCCACCCCGGCGAAGGCGTCCACCTCCACCAGCGGGCCGGTGACGCGCCGGATGCGGACCGGCCCGGAAACGCTCATGTCCACAGCCTTTCGATCTCGGGCTCGCTGTCCTCGAGCGCGCGGGCGGCGATGGTGGTGAGCCGCAGATCCAGGCGGCGTCCGTCCGCTTCGGCGACCAGCCCGCCCAGCGGATCCTCGGTGAGCCGAGCGCCGGAACCGAGCAGGCGCACGGCGGCCGCCCGCAATTCGGCCTGGACACGGTCGAATCCGGGTTCGGCGCGCAGCGCCAGCACCGCCGCCCGGGCCGTGTCGCGCCAGCGGTCGTAGGCCGCGCGGCGGGCGGACAACATTGCGCTCCGCTCCGCGAGCCGGGCGTGCCGCGCGCCCGCGGCGGCGCGGGCGGCGGCCTGCGCCGCGCCCACAGCGCGCGCCCGCGCGGCGATCTCGGCCGCGTCGGCCTCCGCCTGCCGCACCTGGGTCCCCGCATCGGCCAGGGCCCGGCCGACGATCTCCTCCGCCTCGGCGGTCGCGCGGCGCAGCAGTTCGGTGCGGGTCGGGGCGAACGGCGGCGGGGCCGTGGCGGATCCGAGCGGCTTCGGGTCACCGTCGGCCGACCCCGGCGGTGCGCCCGTGCGGTTGTCCGCCAGGCCCGGTCCGGGATCGGTTGCGGTGCGGCAGGTTTCGCTCACGGCGGCATCACCGCGACCAATCGGCCGCCGCCGCCGAGATCGGCGGCGATGCTGGCGGCGGCCGCCAGGGTCAGCACCACCAGCGCCACGTCCGGGCCGAGCGCGGACCAGGCCCGCCGCACGGCCGGCGGGTCGTCGGCGATCTGGACATCGGCTCCGGCGGTGCGGTAGCCGATCACCCGGTGCCGCTCCCCGAGCACGACCACGCGGCCCATCTCAGGCCTTGCCGATCAGCACGACCGCGACCACCAGTCCGTAGATCGCGATGCCTTCGGCGAGACCGACGATCACCATGGCCCGGCCGAACAACTCCGGGCGCTCGCTGAGCGTGGCCAGCGCCGCCGCCCCGGTGTAGGCGACCGCGATACCGGCGGCCAGCGACGACGCGCCGACCGCTATCGCCGCGCCGAGCAGTGCGGCCCAATTGGATTCCGTGCCGCTCGCGGCGGCGGCCAAGGTCGTCAGCATGATGGTTCCTCCGTGGATTCGTCGTGAATTCGCCAGGGCGTGAACGGATGTCCCGCGTCGAGGAACACCCGGGAGAACAGCTCGTAGTACTCGAGACGCAGCGCCTGCACACCGGCCACCAGCGCCTCCAACGCGAAGGTGACGGCATTGCCGATGAGGAAGACGACCACGGCGATGACCGGGCCGAACAGGTGGATGTGCACGGTGCCGACGGTGGCCGACCACACCACCCAGCCGAGCGCGGCGTGGGTCATGCCGAACGCGGCCAGGCGGCAGAAGGAGATCAGATTCGATCCGATGCGGATGACCAGATCGAACAATCCGATGCCGGTCTGCACGGCCCCGGTCGCGCCGCCGCCGGACTCGGTGAACATCCCGGTGGCCGACAGCGTCAGCCCGGCGGCGACCACCACCGCGCCCGCCACATCCAGCACGGGGGAGCGGACGACCAGCCCGGCCGCCACCAGCCCCAAGCCCAGAAATGTTGCGGCACCGGCGATTCCGGAGGCGGAGTAGAACGCCAGCCGGGGGCCGCCCTCGCGCCACCGATTCACCGCGCCGACACCGTAGGCCAGTGCCAGCAGGACCGCGCCGACCGCCACCGCCGCCCCCAGCAACGGCATCGGGGAGTCCAACGGACTCAGCCACAGCACCGGCAATACGCCGGTGGGGCCGAAGAATTCGCCGTAGAGCGCGCCGAAGACGGTCGCGGCGGCACCGGCTCCGGCGATGAAGGGCCACAGCGGCCGCAAACCGGCGAAGCGCGGCCGTCGCGTCGTCCGCAACAGCGCGCCGATCAGCACGACCAGCAGCCCCTGCCCGGCGTCGCCGAACATCATGCCGAACATGACCACGTAGGCGATGCCCGCGGGCACCGTCGGGTCCAGGTCGCGGTAGGGCACCACGCCGTAGGTGCCGACGAGCGGGGCGAAGGCGCGGCGCAGCGGGCGGGAGCGGGACAGCAGTGTCGGCGGATCGACGCCCGGTGGTGACGGCAATTCGATCACGCTCGCGCCCAGCGACGCCAAACGCTCGGTGAGAGCGGGCAATTCGGTGGCGGGGCACCAGCCGGCGACGGCGGAGACCGCGCGGCGTCGCACCGCGGCGTCGGTGAGCGCGCGCAATTCGGCCTCGTCGCCGGGGTGGTCGCCCGGCTCGGACCGGTCCAGCTGGACCACACCGGCCCGGCCCGCCTCGAGCAGCACGGCGCGCATGGCATGGGCCGGGGCCAGCACGGCCACCCGGCGCATGTGGACGGGAGTGAGCTCAGCCGACAAGTTCATCGAACACCTCCGGTGTCGCGGCAGCGGCGGCGATCTGGACCGCCGCGCGGGTACGCCAGCCATCGGCCAGGAGCACGGCCGCCGCGCCGATCGCGGTCGAGGCGTCGAAACGCCGCCGCCGCACCAGCTCCCGCCCGTCGGAATCCAGGCGCGACCAGCCGCGGAATTCGGCGCGCCACAGCTCCTCGGCCGAGTCCACGCCCGCCAGCGCCCAACGGGCGGACGCGGGCAGCACCGCCCGCAACCGCTCCAGATCGGTCGCGTCGCCCGCGGCCGGGCCCAGCACCCGCCGCACCCGCCGTGCCACCGGCGCGGGCAGCCGACCGCCACCGAGCAGCCGATACCCGGCCACCAGCACCGCGACCCGGCCCGCGGCCCACCGCCGCAGGTCGGGCACGGTGGCGGCGATCTGCGCCGACCACCCGACGCGCACTCCGAAAACGATGTCGGACAACGATTCTCCCCCCGGATCTCCCCACGCCGTACCCGTGAGCGCGGTCCGCAGCCCGGCGGGCGACGACGCGTCGCGAACCCGCCCCCAGCCGGTCGCCAGCGCCCCGAGCTCGAAATACCTCGGAGTGTTCGCGTCGAGACGCGCGGAGGAGGTCGCGTCGAAGCCTGGCGAAGGCGAAAGCCGCTGCGGTGCAGACGATTCGAGGTCCTCGCGCGCGGGGCGGGAGGGATCTGACCGGGCGGCCGGAACGAGTGCGCGGGCGAGAGTTTCGATATTGGCGACCTCGAAGGCGCCCGCCAGCGCGCGGATGGCCACCACGCCGTTCTGCGGCTGCCAACCGGCGAGAACCCGCAACCGCCAGAGGGTTTCGGCTGCGATCGCGTGCTCCGTGGTGGCCGCGCTCGCGCCGACGATGAGATGCCTGCCGTAGGGACCGGCCGCGAGCAAGCGCTGAGCTGCGGCCAGGGAACCGGCGTCGGCGATCTCGCGGGCCCCCGCGACGCCGAGGCACCGGTTGAGCAGCGCCACCGCGCGCACCTGCCCCGCGACCCAACTGGCGCTCATCGCGGCGCCCGCTCGTGCTCTGGTGCGCACACCTCGGCGATCAGCGCCCGGGCCCGGGCGACTACCGGCGCGACCTGATCGGCCATCCGGCGCTCCGCCCGTATGCTCACCGCGGCGGCGCTGTCGCGCGCATCCGCCGACACCGCATCGGCTGGCGAAAGCGACTGTGCGGCGGCCTCTTCGGTGATTCGTGGTGCGGCGTCGACGGCCCGCGCACGGATCGCGGCGGCCTGGCGCACGGCGGTGGCGCGGATGCGCTCGGCCGACTCCCGCGCGGCGGCGCGGATCCCGTCGGCCTCGTCCTGCACCGCGTCGAGTCGCGCCAGCACCGGGTCGAGTTCGGCCGCCGATTCCGCGGCCCGATCGGCCGGCACCCCGGCCGGACCGACCGTGCCCGGCACCGCCACCGGCCGGAAGCGCCCGAGAAAATCTCGCCACGCCGGCATTACCGCGTCTCCCGGGACCCGAGCGCGGGCCGCGAACCGGCGCCGAGGTCGACCCGGCGGTCGCCGCGGGCGCTGCGCATCGCTTCCACGTCCATGCCTCCAGATTCCGTCGGACCGGAAGCGGCGGATAGGGGAGGGTGCCCAGCGCCGGGAGGACCAAAGCCCCTACGTGCGCGCCCCATCCGCGGCCGTGCCATGGACCGTTCGCCGGTGGATCCCCACCGCTGGGGCCGGTCGCGGCCTCACCCCGCGGACCCGGTGGTGCGTCGGTAGGCACCGGGCGAAAGTCCGTACTCGCGCTTGAACGCCTTCGCGAAGGCGAACTCCGAGGTGTATCCCACTCGCCGGGCCACGGTGGCCAGCGGCGCGCGGTCACGGCGCAGCATGCGGGCCGCGGTGATCATCCGCCAGCGGGTGAGATAGGTGATCGGCGGCTCGCCGACGAGCCGGGTGAACCGGCGGATGAAAGTGGCTCTCGCCAAACCTGTTTCACCGGCGAGGCGGTCCACCGTCCAGGGTTCGGCGGGGTGCGCGTGGATGCCGCGCAGGGTGTGCCCGATGGCGGGGTCGGTCATGGCCGCGGTCCAGCCGGTGGCATTGTCCTCGTGCCAGGCGCGAAGCAGGTAGATCAGCAGCGCGTCCACCAGCGCGGTGACAACGGCGTCCCCGCCGGGCTCACGGGCCTCGATCTCCGCGCCGAGCAACTCGACGGCCGCGGCCAGGCGTTGCCGTCCCCCGCCCCGAAGATGCACCACCTCGGGCAGATCCGCGAGCAGCGGGTGCCGCACGCCCCGCTCGATCCGGTACGCCCCGGACACCACGATCGTCTCCGCGCCCGCACCCCCGACCGCCACCCGGTCGATGCGATGGTTTAGGGCGAGATCCACGGCCCGCGCGTCGTGCGGGTTGGCCAGCGCGTGCGCCGCGCCGCTGGGCATCAATACGACATCCCCGGCGTGTAGCGGGATCGGGAGCGTGCCCGCGCGGACCAGCGCGCACTCGCCGCGCACGATGACGTGGAAGCCGAAGCCCTGCCGCCCGCCGAACCGCAGACCCCACGGTTCGCGAGCGCGCGTGTGGACCGACAGTGCGGGCGCGGTCGTCAGCGCGGCCACGGCGTCGCTCAGCACATCTGTCTCCATCGAGCCTCCCCGGGTGATCCGATCGAGCATGTTTCGAGCACATTCCACCATGGATCGGATCATCGACGCGCCATACCGTCGGTGTGACAAGGCAATTCACGAATCCTTGAGGGAGATCGCATGTCGCACAATTCGACCGCCATCGTCACCGGCGCCGGGCGCGGCATCGGCCGCGCGGTGGCCGAGCGGCTCGGCGCGCAGGGCTGCGCCGTTCTGGTCAATTACCGTTCCGACGCCGCGGCCGCCGCGGCCGTGGTGGCCGCCATCCGGGCGGCGGGCGGCGAGGCGAGCGCGGCGCCCGCCGATGTCGCCGTTCCCGAGCAGGTGGGGCGGCTGTTCGACCTCGCGCGCGAGCGCTACGGTGACCCGCGGATCGTCGTGCATGCCGCGGCGGTCACCCATTTCGCTCCGCTGGCCCGGGCCACCGACGCCGACTACGACCGGGTCTTCGACGCCAATGCCCGGGCCACCTTCGCCACCCTGCGCGCGGCCGCCGGGCAGGTGGTCGACGACGGCCGGATCATCGTGATCTCCAGTGGCGCGGCCGTTGTCCCGCGCGCGAACGCGGGCCTCTACGCCGCCAGCAAGGCCGCGGGCGATCAACTCGTCCGGGTGCTCGCCACCGAACTCGCGCCGCGGCGCATCACCGTCAACAGCGTCCGCCCCGGCCCCACCCGCACCGAGCAGGTGGCGGCCAGCATGTCCGCCGACCGGCTCGCGGCCGTCGCCGCCGACATCCCCCTCGGCCGCCTCGCCGAGCCCGCCGACATCGCCGACGTGGTCACCTTCCTGTCCTCCGACGGCGGCCGCTGGATCACCGGCCAGACCATCCACGTCGGCGGTGGCATGTTCTGAGCCGCATCGCCCCGCAGCGACTTTGGGCCCCGGCCGTGGAGCCGGACGGCACTTGGGCGTCCCGGGGCGCAGGGCGAGAGTGGGATTGATCGTCGGCGCAGGCGCGGGCGAGCGGTTTCGGGACCGGCCCGAGTGCGGCCGGAGACGGGAGACACGGCGATGAACGCCCCGGACGACAGCAAAATGCGAACCTTCGGTACGAAGTGGCGGATGCCGGGACTGCGTCGGCCCGTCGGGCACGTCTGGATGATGGTGCTCTGCAGTCTCCCCATGCTCGCGATCGCGCTGACCCTGGTCCTGACCGGCGTGGTCCCGGCCGGGCTCCTCGTCATCGCCTTCGCCTGCGCCGCGATGATGGCGTTGATGATGGTCGGCGCCGGCGGCGACCACCGGATGTGACCCGGATGGCGGCAGTAGGACCCGAAGGCACCCCGATCGGCGACCGAAGTCCCTGCCGCCGTGCGGTGTTCGCAAGTGAGGATCGAAATATCGAAGCATCCGGCTGCGAAGTGTGAAGGACGTCCGGAGATGGAAACCGCGATTCGGGCCGAGGGCCTGTCGAAACGGTTCGGTCGGCAGGTGGCGCTGGCGCCACTGGACCTCGAGGTGGCCCGCGGCGAAGTGCTCGGGTACCTCGGGCCGAACGGCGCGGGCAAGACCGTGACCATCCGGCTGCTGCCGGGACTGCTGCATCCCACCGCCGGTCGGGCCGAGATCTTCGGCTGCGATGTGCGCAGGTGCGCGGCCCAGGTGCATCGGCGGCTGGCCTATGTCGGCGGTGAGACGAATCTGTGGCCCGCGCTGACCGGCGCGGAAACGCTGCATCTGCTGGGGCGGGTGCAGGGCCGGGTCGACACCGCCTATCGGGACAAGCTCATCGAGCGGTTTCGGCTGGACCCGTCCAAACGGGTGCGCAGCTACTCCAAGGGCAATCGGCAGAAGGTCGCGCTGATCGCGGCGCTGATGAGCCGGGCCGATCGGCTGGTGCTCGACGAACCCTCGAGCGGTCTGGATCCGTTGATGGAGCGCGAGTTCCGCGACTGCGTCGCCGCCGCCAAGGCCAACGGCCAGACGGTGTTCCTGTCCTCGCACATTCTCAGCGAGGTCGAGGCGCTGGCCGATCGGGTCGCCATCCTGCGCGCCGGGCACCTCGGCGAGGTCGGTTCGCTGGCCGAGATGCGCCACCTGGCGGCCCTGACCATCGACGCGGTCTTCACCGCCGAACCGCCGTATCTGACCCGGGTTCCGGGCGTGACCGGTGTCGAGGTGGACGGCAACCGGGTCCGGTTGCAGGTGCGCGGTTCGGTCGAGCCGCTGCTGGCACGCCTGACCGCCGCGCGGGTCACCCAGCTGCTGAGCCGGGAGCCCTCGCTCGAGGAACTGTTCCTCGAACGCTACGGCGCCGAGCAGGCCGACCGGCCGGAAGAGGCGGTCCCCCATGGCCGTTGAGTCTCCGGTGGCCGTCGGCACCACCGTCGTCGAGACCTGCATGAGGCGCGCGCCGTGGTCGGCGCGCTGGTTCTCGGTGTGGGTGCCGATCGGGGTGGTGGCGCGCAAAGCCGTTCGCGGAGCGGTGATCTGGGCGCTGGTGTTCGGGCTGGTCTCCTGGCTCGAGGCCGCCCAGTTCGCCAAGGAGTACCCCACCGCCGCCGATCGGGCGCACCTGGTCGCGACCATGGGCACCAATATCGGCATCACCGCGTTGTTCGGCCCGTCACCCGAAATCGACACCGCCGCCGGGTATGTGGCGACCCACGCGGTCGGTGTGCTCGGCATCATCGGCGCGGTCTGGGGACGGCTGGCCGGAACCCGGCTCTTGCGCGGCGAGGAGGACGCCGGTCGCTGGGAGGTGCTGCTGGCCGGAGCCACCACGCCGCGCCGCGCCACCGCCGCCGGGCAGATCGGGGCCACCCGCGAGGAGGAGGCCAGCGGCCGCCTGGACCACCTGCTGTCCCGGCCGGTCGCCCGGATGCCCTGGCTGACACAGTGTTTCATCGTCTCGGCCACCGCGCTGATCGCGCTCGGGCTCATCGCGGGCGTGCTCGTCTGGCTGGGCACCGCGATCACGAACGCGGGCCTGGGATTCGGGACGATCCTGGCCGCCGGGGTCAATGTCATCCCGGTCGGGATCCTGGTGCTGGGCATCGGCACCCTGGCGCACGGCTTGCTGCCCCGGTTCGCCGCCGCCATCGCCTACGCGGTGGTCGCCTGGTCGTTCCTGGTCGAGATCATCGGGGCCAGTCTCGGCATCAGCCGTTGGCTGCTGGATTCCTCTGTACTGCAACATATTTTCCGAGCGCCCGCCGTATCGGTGGACTGGAACACCCTCGCGGTGCTCAACGCCCTCGGCATCGCCGCGGCGGCTGCCGGAGCCTGGGCGTTCGAGCGCCGCGACCTCGAGAGCGCGTGATGCGAACGCGCCGCCCGACCGACGATCACAAGGAGTGGGACATGACCGAAAACGCCTACGTACGATTCTTCGACGAGTTCGGCATGGCCGACGTGGCCGTGGTGGGCGGCAAGAACGCCTCGCTCGGCGAGATGTACGGCTCGCTGACCCGCGAAGGGTTGCTGGTGCCCAATGGTTTCGCGGTCACCGCGGACGCCTACCGGGACATGCTCGCGCAGGCCGGGGCGTGGGAGCGGCTGACCGAGGTGCTGGCCGGGCTCGATCCCGACGATGTGGCCGATCTGGCGCGTCGCGGCAAGCAGGCCCGTGAAATCGTCTACGGCGCGGGGCTTCCCGACGCGGTCAGCGAACAGGTGCTGGCCGGATACCGGAAGCTGTGCGAGGAGTACGGACCGGAAATCAGTCTGGCGGTGCGCAGTTCGGCGACGGCCGAGGATCTGCCGACGGCCAGTTTCGCGGGCCAGCAGGAGAGCTACCTGAATGTGCGGGGCGAACAGGAGCTGCTCGACGCCATCCGGCACTGCTTCGCGAGCCTGTTCACCGATCGGTCCATCCACTACCGTGTCGATCAGGGCTTCGACCATCTGAAGGTGGCGCTGTCGGTGGGCGTGATGAAGATGGTGCGCTCGGACCTGGCCTGCTCCGGGGTGATGTTCACCCTCGACACCGAATCCGGTTTCCGCGACGTCGTGCTCGTCACCGGCGCGTACGGGCTGGGCGAGAACGTGGTGCAGGGTGCGGTCGACCCGGACGAATTCTATGTGCACAAGCCCACTTTCACCGCCGGGCATCGCGCGGTGCTGCGCCGCGGACTCGGCGACAAGGCGATCCACATGGTGTACGCCGACGACGACACGGCCGGGACCACCCGCAATATCCCCACCCCGGAGGCCGATCGCCTCCGCTTCTGCCTGACCGACGACGAGGTGCTGACCCTGACCGAGGCCGCGCTGGTGATCGAGCGGCACTACGGGCGGCCCATGGACATCGAATGGGCCAAGGACGGTCTCGACGGCCGCCTCTACATCGTGCAGGCGCGCCCGGAAACCGTTGCCTCGCAACGTTCCGCGGCCACCCTGGACGTGTACTCGCTCGACGGCCACGGCGAGGTGGCGGTCACCGGCCGCTCGGTCGGCCAGCGGGTGGCCACCGGCGCGGTCCGCCGCATCGACAGCGTGGGCGAGCTGAGCGCTTTCCGGCCCGGCGAGGTGCTGGTGGCCGATACCACCACCCCGGACTGGGAACCGGTGATGAAGACCGCCGCCGCCATCGTCACCAACCGCGGCGGCCGCACCTGTCACGCCGCGATCGTGGCCCGCGAGTTGGGAATTCCCGCGGTCGTCGGGACCGTCACCGGGACCACCGCGCTCTCCGATGGCGAGACGGTGACCGTGTCCTGCGCCGAGGGCGACATCGGCCGGATCTACCGGGACGCGGTGGACTTCCACGTCGAGCACGTCGCCATCGAGGACCTGCCGCGCCCGGCCACCCACGTGATGGTGAATCTCGGCGACCCCGACCGCGCCTTCGCGACCGCCATGCTGCCCAATGACGGTGTGGGACTTGCCCGGATGGAATTCGTGATCAGCGAGTCGATCAAGGCGCACCCGCTGGCGCTGGTCCATCCGGACCGGGTCACCGACCCGGCCGCGCGAGCGCAGGTCGAAGAATTGATCAGCGGCTATCCGGACGGGTCGAGTTTCTTCGTGCGGCAGCTGTCGGAGGAGATCGGCACCATCGCGGCCGCGTTCTGGCCCAAGCCGGTGGTGGTGCGGATGTCGGACTTCAAGACCAACGAATACGCGGGCCTGCTCGGCGGCAAGGACTTCGAACCGGTCGAGGACAATCCGATGCTCGGCTTCCGTGGCGCGTCCCGCTACGCCCACCCCGCCTACGCCGAGGGCTTCGCCCTGGAGTGCGCGGCCATGCGGCGGGTGCGCGGGGACATGGGGCTGACCAATGTGATCCTCATGCTGCCGTTCGTGCGCCGGGTCGCCGAGGCCGAACAGGTGCTGGCGCGCATGGCCGAACTCGGGCTGGTGCGCGGGGAGAACGGTCTGAAGGTCTACGCCATGTGCGAGATCCCCAACAATGTCGTGCTCATCGACCAGTTCGCGCGCCTGTTCGACGGTTTCTCCATCGGCTCCAACGACCTCACCCAGCTCACCCTGGGCGTGGACCGCGACAGCGCGGTGGTGGCTTTCGACTACGACGAACGCGATCCAGGCGTCAAGGAGATGATCCGGCTGGCCGTGGAAGGCTGCCGCCGCAACGGCATTCACTCCGGACTGTGCGGCCAGGCCCCCTCCGACTATCCGGACATGGCCGAATTCCTGGTCGATCTCGGCATCGACTCCATCAGCCTCAACCCCGACACGCTGGTGGCCACCACCCGCACGATCCTCGACGCCGAACAGCGGCGGGGCGTCGAACACCGATAGCGGTCGCGGACCGCGCCGATCGCGGCGCGGTCCGTTTCCAAGTTTCCAACGAGGTCGCCAACGAGGTCGTGAGCCCGACTCGCCGCACGCCCGAGCGCTACCGGGTCGCGCCGATCATCACGGAACCGGCGCGTCCCACAGCGGGAACCAGCGCCCCAGGTCGGGCTCGATGGGAAGTTCACCGGAAACCGCTGCGCGGGCCTGCAATTCGAAGGCGTTGTCGCGATGTTGCGGGCCGGTGGGCGCGAAGGGGTAGAACGTGCCGCGCTTGAAGAGATAGATCAGCCCGAAGCGTCGCGTCGCGGTGTCCGGTCGCGTCGTGGCGTCCGGGGCCGCGAAGGCGATGACGGTGCACAGCAGGCCGGGCCCGAATCCGTTGTCGGACAGCACGGTATTGATCGCGTGCAGGGTGGTCACCAGCGCGGCGAGGTCGGGATCGGCCTGCCGGCAGGTGATCCAGGTGAAACCGAATCCGTCGGCGGTGACCGCGACGGTGACGGCCGGATCCAGGTGCAGCAGCTCGAGGATCTCGGTGTCGGAGCGCCGCGCCGCGGCGCCCTCGGCGTTCTTGAAGCACACCGCGCCCGCACCGGTCGGCCGCACGCCGAGCGCGGCCTCCAGGGTGTAGGCGGCGGACGGAATCGCGAACAGCGCATCGAGATTCGGCTGCACCGGTTTGGTGCGGCCCAGCAGCGCGTCGAGAAATCCCATCGTTCAGCTCTCCCCGCCGAGCTCGGCGGACAGTTCCGCGAGCTGATCGAGCCGCTGCTCGAGGCTGGGGTGGGTGGACAGCAGCAGCGACAGGCTCGCCCCCGCGCCGAACGCGGGTGCGAAGAAGAAGGCGTTGAACGGCTGCTCGGTCCGCAGATCCCGGGTGGGGATGCGCGAGATGTCGCCGCTGATCTTGGTCAGCGCGGACGCCAGCTCCGAGGGGCGGCCGGTCAGCATGGCCCCGGCGCGGTCGGCGGCCAGCTCCCGATAGCGCGACAGCGCCCGAATCAGCAGGAAGCTCACCGCGTAGACGGCGGCCGAGACCGTCATCACCGCGAGAATGATCAGGAACAGGCCGCCGCCGTCGCGGCGATCCCGGCCGCCGCCGAACATCGTCGAGTAGAGGGTGAACCGGGCCACCAGTCCGGCGAGCACCCCCAGGAACGACGCCGTGGTCATCACCACGACATCGCGATGCGCGATGTGCGAAAGCTCGTGCGACAGCACACCGTCGAGCTCCTCGGCATCGAGACGCCGCAGCAGGCCGCTGGTGACGGCGATGACCGCGCGGCGCTGGCTGCGCCCGGTGGCGAAGGCGTTGGGCATATCGATGTCGGCGATCGCCACCTGTGGTTTGGGCATGTCCGCGGTGGCGCAGAGCCGGTCGATGATGCCGTGCAGCTGCGGGGCCTCCTCCGGGGAGACGATGCGGGCCCGCATGGCGTACAGGGCGATTCGGTCGGAGAACCAGAACTGTGCGAACAGCAGCACCGCCACGATCAGCACGATCGCGACCACCGACTTCAACAGCATCACCAGCGCCGCGATGAACGCGACGTAGACCAGCCCGAGCAGGAACATGGTCAGCGCCATACGGGCCGTGAGCTGATGGTCCGGCCGGAAACGAGTACGCACGACGTTATCCCGGGATCAGGCCGTCGTCGTCGAGCATCGCGCGGACCGTCGCCAGATCGGTGTCGGCCGAGGGCAATACGAGATCCGAGACCACGAGTTCCGCGTCGGGGACCGGGTGGCCGTTCGCGCGGACGGACGCGCGCAGCCGGCCCAGGATCTCGGCGAAACCCGCATCGTCGCCGTCGTCGGCGGCGTCGAGCAACAGTCCGTCGAGTCGCTGGAGATCGTCTACGTCGGCCTCGTCCAGGGTGTACTGGCCTTCGCCGAGAATGCGGATGATCATGACCGCGGTCCCTCCTGCGCGGGCGCCTCGATGGCGGGAGTGATCTTGCTTTTCAGTTGTGCCAGTTCGGCGTCCACACTGCTGCCGCGTCCGGCGTCCAGGGCGGCCTGAATGTCGTCACCATGGCCCAGCGGCGCGGTCGCGTCCTCGAGCGCACCGGAGGCGATCAGCTCGTCGAGGGCCTGGGCCCGCGAACTCATCTGGGCGGTACGGTCTTCCGCGCGCTGGATCGCCAAACCCACATCGCCCATCTCCTCGGAGATGCCGGTGACCGCCTCGCTGATCCTGCTCTGCGCCTCGGCGGCGGTGTAGGTGGCCTTGATGGTCTCCTTGCGGGTCCGGAACGCCTCCACCTTCGCCTGCAACCGCTGCGCGGCGGTGGTGAGTTTCGACTCCTGCGCGGCCAGCTCGTCGTACTGCGGTCGCAGCTGGTCGAGCTGGGCGAGCGCGGCCGCGCGCCGGGTCAGCGCCTCGCGGGCCAGATCGCCGCGGCCCTGCCCCACCGCCTGGGTCGCCTGGCCCTGCAGCTTGTCGGCGGATCCGCGAAGCTGGTTCTCCTGCAATTCGATTCGCTTGCGGCTGGTCGCCACATCGGCCAGGCCGCGCCGCACCTGGGCCAGCAGCTCGAGCTGACGCTGATACGAGTAGTCGAGGACCTCCCGGGGATCCTCGCTGCGATCGAGCAGCTTGTTCGCCTTCACGTGGAACAGCAGTGCGATCCGTTTGGTGATACTCACGTCCGGTCACTTCCTCGGTCGGAGAGTTTTACTCCACCCTGTCCCGGCCCGCTCCCGCGCGATAGGGACCGTGGTCCCGTCCGGTGGTGCTGTTCGGCCGTACCACTCGCCGGAGACCGCCGTCCATGCTGGTCACAATCGATAACCGGATACGGGTAGCGAGGAGAAGACGATGATGTTCTGGTACGGCAACGGCATGAGCGGCTGGGGCTATGCCCTGATGACCGTGGGCATGGTGGTGTTCTGGGCCCTGGTGATCGGCGGCTTCGTGGCCCTGATCCGCTCGACCACCACCGGTTCGGACACCGGCGTCAAACCCCTGTCCGGGCCGACGCCCCAGCAGATCCTGGCCGAACGCTACGCCCGCGGCGAGATCGACCACGAGGAGTACGCCCAGCGCCTGAAGATCCTCGAATCCGGCCCTTCGGGATTCACGGCCTGAAACCCGGCGGAACCGGTTGTGCGTCGAGCGCTGCCGGTTCCGCCTCAGCCGCGCTCCACGGTGAAGATCTCCGAGAGGGGCAGCCGCGGGGTCTGCGGCCGCTGTTCGGATTCCGGTGCGCCGCCGACCCGCAACACGACCTGCGGCAGGATCCGGTGGGGCAGCAGGTCCGCGAGGTCACGGCGGGTCGCGGGCAGCTCGGTGACATGGGTCAGGGCGCAGCTGGCCAGACCGGCCGCGGCGCATTCGAGCAGCACGGCCGAGAGGGCCTCACCGGTGTGCAGCCAGCGCAGCGGGGAGTCGTCGTGGGTGCCCAGCACCGCCAGCGCGGCCGCGTCGGTGAGTCCGGCCCGTCGTTCGGCGTCCTCCGCGGCCGGGAAGGCGCGGGCGATCTCCACCCGATGCCGCTCGGTCTCGGACACGAGCGCCGCGGCGGGGACGCCCTCGAGCACCTCGGAACCGCCTGCCCAGGAATTCAATTCGTCGCGATACATCGGGTCGTAGCGGCGGGCCGCGGCGGCCTTGCGCGAAGCGTCGATCAGGCGCATGCGGCCATTGCCGTTGAGGACGTCGAAGGCCACGTCGTGGGGTGCGGCGAGCTGACGCAGCCGCGGCACCAGCTCGCGCCAGCCGTCGGGTTCCCGCAGCGGCAGCCGGTCGGTGTAGCGCAGCTCGATGGCGTGCGCCTGGCGTTCCGCCGTCGCGTCCGCCCGCGGGCCCGGGTGGAATCTGATGGTGGCCAGATGATTCGGCCGGTCCTGGTCGGGTAGTCGCACGGTGTCGGTGTGCCAGCCGCGCGCCGCGAACGCGATGCGCATGTGGTGCAGTGCCGCGCCGCAGCTGATCACCCACTGACGTCCGTGCGGGTCGGTGGCGTACAACTGCCGATCGCTGTCGCCGTACAGGTGCAGGCGGGTGCCGTCGAACACCCACCGCCAGGGCTGACTGTTGTGCACCGAGGGGGCGCGGGCGGCGAGCCGCACGGCCGCCAGCAGGGTTTCGTCGTCCGGAACGGTGGTCGTGGTGGGGAATTCGCCGATCGTCATATCCGTGAGTCTGAGCCGATGGCGAACCCGCCGGTACCGTCCTTGCGCCCGCGCGGATGGGCCGATGGTCACATTCGCGCGCGGAGAGGGATTTGGATACCCGATACGCGGGCCGATCGTCTCTGGTACGAGAGGTCGCCGCGGGGCACAGTGCTGGTAGAGGCGTCAGGTTCTGGAGAAGGGGTCGGGTATGGACAGCGACGGGGTTCGCACCGCCCGTGAGCATGTCGTCGCGCCCGCGACGGCGGTCGATGGGCGCGACGGCCGCTGGACGGTGACGGGTAATCCACGGCGCCACAGCGTATCCGATGTCGCGGTGTACACCGTGGGGTCCGGCGGCATCGCCACCCGCGGGGTCGTGGAGGAGACCGTGCGCGGGACGGATCCGGAGGTGCTCGCGGTGGGGGCCTATACCGGCACGGGGCCCGAGCAGGAATTGCTGGCCGTGCCCGGGTGGACCCGGGTGGAGCTCACCGCACCCGCGGCGGACGCGGAACAGTTCCTGGACCTGTCCGCGGGTGTGCTGTACCGAGCGGACGCGGCGGGGGAGTTCCGCAGCCTGCGCTTCGCGTGCGCGGACCGGCCCGGGGTGATGGTGATGCGGGTCGAGACCGCGGATGAGCGGCTCGCAGCGCGGCAACCGCTGCTCACACCCCACCCCGACGCCACCGCGCGGGTCACCGAGATCACGCTGGGCGTGAACTTCTCCGCCGGTATCGAAACTCGCTGTGTGCGAGTCGAATCCGAGGCGGGGAGCGCGGTGGCCGTCGCCGCCGCGCAACACCGGGCCCGCCGCGGCCCCGCCGCGCGCCTGGATCGGGTGGCGGCGTTCACGATCGAGGACGGCGTCGGGGCCGATCGGGTCCGCACGCAATTGCGCGGGGCATGGACGGAGGGCGTCGACGGGCTGCTGCGGGAGCAGCGCGCGGTCTGGGCGCGGCGCTGGGCCACGGTCGGCATCGAGCTGCCCGACGATCCGGAAACCGAACTGGCGGTCCGATTCGCGCTGTTCCAGCTGTGGTCCAATGCCGGGGCGCACGGGGAGTCCGCGGTCGGAGCGCGCGGCATCTCCGGCGCGGGCTATCGCGGCCACGTGTTCTGGGACGCGGACGCTTTCGTGCTGCCGGCCATGGTCAGCATCGACCCGCAGGCCGCCGAGGCGATGCTGACCTACCGGCTGCGGCGATTGGCGGCCGCGCGGCGGCGCGCCCGTGCGGAGGGCTTCGACGGTGCCCGGTTCCCCTGGGAGTCGGCCGCCGACGGCACCGACGTCACGCCCCGCAGCGGATTCCTCGGCGGCACCGAGGTCCCGATCCTGACCGGCACCCGCGAGGAGCATGTCACCGCCGATGTCGCCTGGGCCGCAGAGCATTTCGCGCAGTGGACCGGCCGGGCCGACTACCCCTCGACCACGGCCCGCGACCTGCTGGTCGAGACCGCGCGCTACTGGGCCTCACGACTGCGCGTGGATGCGCGCGGCCGGGCGCATCTGGATCGGGTGATCGGACCCGACGAATACCACGAATCGGTGGACGACAACGCATTCACCAATGTGATGGCCCGCTGGAACCTGCGCCGCGCCGCCCGGCTGCGCCCCGGGAATCCCGGCGAGGCAGCCGAATTCGCCTCCTGGCTCGACCTCGCCGAGCGCGTCGTCGATCAGCTGGGACCCGACGGGCGCTACGAGCAGTTCACCGGATACTACGACCTGGAACCGCTGCTCGCCGCCGACGTCACCCGCCCGCCCGTGGCCGCCGACGTCCTGCTCGGGCAGCGGCGCGTCGCCGGTTCCCCGCTGATCAAACAACCCGATGTGCTGATGCTGCACCACCTCGTCCCCGGGGATGTCGCGCCCGATTCGCTGCTGCCCAATCTCGACTTCTACGGACCGCGCACCACGCACGGCTCGTCGCTGTCGCCCGCGGTGATGGCGGCGCTGCTGGCGCGGGCGGGTCGCCCGGACGAGGCCCTGGACTCGCTGCGCCCGGCCCTGCGGCTGGATCTGGACGACCGCTCCGGTTCCACCGCCTCCGGATTGCACATGGCCGCCCTCGGCGGGGTCTGGCAGGCGCTGCTGACCGGTTTCGCGGGGGTGCGGGCCGAGAACGGGGTGCTGGGCGTGCGCCCGGTGCTGCCGACCCGATGGACCCGGTTGGGCTTGGCCTTCCGGTGTCTGGGGCGCTTCGTACGGCTGGATGTCACGCCCGCCGGCACCGGCGTCCGAATCGATGGACCGCGGCTGCTGCTGGCGGTGGGCGACCGGCCCGCGCAGCCGGTCGCCGGTGAATCCTTCTGGCCCGCAAGCGAGGTGGAACGATCGTGAACGAGATTCTGTACCGCCCTTCCGAGGCGACCCGGGCGGTCGCGGCGGCCCTGGCGAAAATCACGGGCGCGCAGCCATATCCTGTGCCCGCCGAAACCCCGGACGCGGATTTCGCCCGCGCCCTGGCCGGTCCCGGGGTCGTGCTCGGTGTACTGGACCGTGCCGACGGCCCCTGGGAGATCGTGCGGCGCGTGGCCGTGCCGCTGGTGGTGGTGCCGCCGGGAACTTCCGGCGACTACACCCTGGACCGGGTGCTGGTGCCGCTGGACGGCACCGACGAGGCGGCGTACGCGGTCTCGGAGACCGTGCGGCTGTTCGCCGAGGCCGGTATCGCCGTCACCGTGCTGCACGTGTTCGACGAGAACACCGCCCCCGCCCACTGGGATCAGGCCGCCCATGCCCGCCCGGCCTGGGAACACGAATTCCGGGCCCGTTTCTGCCACCACCTGCCCGAGACCGCGCTGACCCTGCGCAGCGGCCTGCCCGGCGAGCACATCGTCGACGTCGCCGCCGAGCAGGCGGATCTCATCGTGCTGGGCTGGTCGCGGCGGCTGGTGCCGGGCCGGGCGCGGATCGCCCGCGAGGCCGTGGACACCGCGGCTGTACCGGTGCTGCTCATACCGGTGCGCTGATCACGGATCGCCGGTCCCGCCATTATTCACCGAAACATACCGGGCACAAGAGTCTTTAGCACCGCTTGACCTGGTGACTTCACCTCGACTGCGGGCCGGATTCCTCTGCCGCCGAAATATCCGGATGAGGTTTTCTTAGTACT
>NZ_BJWY01000075.1 GCF_007990715.1 Nocardia seriolae NBRC 15557
GCGCGTAAGTTAACGGCATTGGCATCGAAGATGCTTCGATGTGACCGGGCCCTCACTCTCTAATTTCGCAGATATGAATGACATTCTCGCCACTCAAAGAATCATCTTCAGTTGTCTAGCGGTTATCTCGCACAATATTCATACTCACTCCCAGGTGGCAACCCGCCGACCAGTCGAGAGAACCCAGGAGTGTGGCATGAAGATCGGCATCCCCCGCGAGGTCAAGAACCACGAGTACCGGGTGGCCTGCACCCCCGCCGGCGTGCACGAATTCGTGGCCCGCGGCCACGAGGTGTTCGTCGAGTCCGGCGCGGGCATCGGTTCCACCTTCGAGGACGACGCCTACCGCTTCGCCGGTGCGCAGGTGCTCGACAGCGCCGACGCGGTCTGGGCCACCGCCGATCTGCTGCTCAAGGTGAAAGAGCCCATCGCCGAGGAATATTCGCGCCTGCGCCGCGATCAGGTGCTGTTCACCTACCTGCACCTGGCCGCCTCCAAGGAGTGCACCGACGCCCTGCTGTCCGCGGGCATCACCTCCATCGCCTACGAAACCGTCACCGCCGCAGACGGATCCCTGCCGCTACTGGCCCCCATGAGCGAGGTCGCGGGCCGCCTGGCCCCGCAGGCGGGCGCCTACCACCTGATGCGCAGCGGCGGCGGCCGCGGCGTGCTCATGGGCGGCGTCCCGGGTGTGCGCCCGGCCAAGGTGGTGGTGATCGGCGCGGGCGTCTCCGGCCGCAATGCCATCGCCGTCGCGCACGGCATGCACGCGGAGGTCACCGTGCTGGACCTGAACATCGCGCGCCTGCGCGAGATCGACGACCTCTACCACGGTCAGGTTCGCACCGTCATGTCCAACCGCCTCGAGGTCGAGAACCTGGTCCGCGAGGCCGACCTGATGGTCGGCGCGGTCCTGGTCCCCGGCGCCAAGGCCCCCACCCTGGTCTCCAATGAGCTTGTCGCCCAGATGAAGCCGGGCTCGGTCCTGGTCGACATCGCCATCGACCAGGGCGGCTGCTTCGCCGACTCGCACCCCACCACCCACGCCGACCCCACCTACCGGGTCCACGACTCCATCTTCTACTGCGTCGCCAACATGCCCGGCGCGGTCCCCCACACCTCCACCGTCGCCCTCACCAACGCCACCCTCCCTTACGCCCTGGCCCTGGCCGACAAGGGCTGGCAGGCCGCCGTCGCCGCCGACCCGGGCCTGGCCGCGGGCCTGAGCACCCACAACGGCGAACTCCTCTCGGAATCGGTTGCGGCAGCCCACGGTTACGCCGCCCACACCCTGGTCGCGTAAAGGGCGCCCGCCACCACCGCCCGGTCGTCGTTGTCGACCGCGGCCCGCTGGGTATCAGTGGGCCGCGGCGGCCGGGCGGGCGAAGATGTCATCGAGCGGGCCGGAAGGTCCGGATCGCAGACCTTCCTCGGCAAACCATTCCCAGCGGAACAGCCGCGCCTGAATCGGTGCGGGAATCCGACGCACGGCGCGGGCGATCCTGCCGAAACGACTCCGGCCTTCGAGGATGGATCGGTGCTCGGCCAGCGCCCGCATGCGTTGTGCCGCGAACGCTCCGACGTCGATGCGGTGCGTGATGTCCGCTCGCGCGGTGTAACCGTCGCGGATTGCGGTGGCGTCGTAGCCGAGCCAGCGGGCCGGAGCGGTCGGCCCGAGGAATATCTCCCGAGGCATCGTCGCGTTCAGAACTCGTGTGCCGCCGGCCGCTTGCGCCGCCCGGGCGCCGACTTCATGAACACGGACGTGATCGCGGTGCCCGTATCCGCCGTTGCGGTCATAGCTCAGCAGTACGTCTGCGCGTTCCTCCACGAGGATCGACGCCAAGCGCTCGGCGGCCTCGCCGATATCCGCCCGGGCGAACATCGTTCGTCCCGGCGGGTCCGGATACAGGATGGGACCGTGTCCGCTGTCGGCATAGCCGAGGTGCTCGACCCTGGCCACGCCGAGAACGTCGGCGCTGGCCCGCAATTCCCGCAGCCGCGGTGCGACGTCCCCATCGAACTGCTCCATGTGCCCGTCGCAAGCGACGACGATGACCGTGCGGTGGTCCGCGTGGGCCAGTTTTGCGAGAGTGCCGCCGGTCAGGGTGATCTCGTCGTCGGGGTGGGCATGCAGAGCCACGACTGTCGCCATGTCGCCAGTATCTCGGCCGGGGTGACAGCCGGTCTGATCGGATGGCGGATTCCCTCAGGACGCGGGATGGTGTCCCGGCCGCACGTGCTCGAAGATCAGGATGGTCTCGGTCGAGGACACGGCCGGGTGCGCGCTGAGGTGATCGAGGACGAACGAGCGCAACTCGCCGGAGTCGGCGGTGGCGACATGGATCAGGTAATCATCCGCTCCGGCAATGAAATACACGTTCTCGACCTCCGGCAACGCGGCCATCTGATCACCGAACTGGGCCAGATGACTGCGCGCGGCCGGATGCACGCGCACCGCGATCATGGCCTGCAGATCACGGCCCAGCGCCGCCGGATCGATATCGGCGTGGAAGCCACGGATGACCCCGCGTTCCACCAGCGCTCGCACCCGGCCCAGGCAGGTCGAGGGCGCGATGCCCGCCGCCGCGGCCAGGGCATTGTTGGTCATGCGCCCGTCCCTGGCCAGCTCGTCGAGCAGGAGCCGGTCGATGGCATCGAGGGGCACCGGCCGCGCCGCCGCACCCGAGCCGCTCGATCCCGAAGAAACCTTCTTCATGACCGAACTGTACAGAATTTCCTTCGCCGGTCACCCGGAAATCAGCCGAACCTTCACCGATCCTCGCCGACCGCCCAGATGTTCCAGCTGATCCTCCCCCGCTCCCGCCGCGCACCCCGCTCCAGCTGCGGCACCTGCCGGGAAAAGTACCGCTTGGCCTCGCAATCCTCACCGCATTCGGCATGTTCGGCCGGGCTCGTTGTGCCACATCGAGATTCAACACCGGGTAGTCCGGCACATCGTGCGAAACAGGTCGTTTCACTGGTCAGCTCCTTCTGCGTGGACGGCGGAAACCGGACAATTCCGGTGCATATGCATGATCAGATGCGCGTATTCGATTGCCATCACAGGCAATTCGCTATCGTCGATGTTGAGTGGGTTGGACACGAACCTCAGATGTACTCCGGTGCCAAAGGATTTGGGACTCCCGAGAGGGGTTGGACGCGCATGAAGTACCGAACTTCCATCACGGGTCGTTCCAAATTTCAGTGCCTTCGATAGAAAGGCTACGAAAATGTCCGGCTCAACCCTCGCCGCCCGGGCCCTCGGTCGGCTCTTGGCCGATTACCGGAAACGCGCACAGATGTCGCGTTCAGCAGCCGCCCGATACCTGGGCACCTCGATACAAACGATGAGCCGCCTCGAGGATGGGCTCAAGGCCAAGGTGACGCATTTCTGGATCAACGGCCTCGCCGACATCTACAACTGCAGCGACGAAGAGCGGCTACTGCTGCTCAACCTGGTAACGGAGATGAGTTCGGCGCACAAGAACTGGTGGCGGGCGTACGAGGACGAGATGAAACCTCGCTTCGACTATTACCTCGGATTGGAGGAAGCGGCGTCCCGAGTATCGTCCTGGCGCCTGGCGGACCTTCCCGGGTTGCTTCAAACTCCCGCCTATCGTCGCGCGATCGAATGGACCGAGCATCCCGAGATGCCCTCGGAACAAGTGGAACGGCGCGTCGAAATGGCTATGCGGCGAAAGAGCCGACTGGAGGATGATGGGTTCGAAGTCGACATCGTGGTATCGGAGGGCGCCATGCGGGCCCAGGTCGGCGGGCCCGCTGTATTGGCCGAGCAGCTCCGCTATCTTGCTGATGTGGGAGAGCGGCCCAATGTATCGATTCGGCATGTTCCGTTCGACGCTCCAACGCACCTCGGGTCACTGATCGAATCGTTTGTGCTGCTGGAGTTTCCGAAGCTTCCTGCGACCGGAATGGTCGAGTCGCCGGTGGTCTACATCGAGGGTTTCGTGGGCGACCTCTACCTGGAGCGAGAGACCGAGGTCCAGCGATTTCGGAATGCGTTCGCTGAGATCAGCCGAGTAGCATTGGATCCGGACATCACCAGGCAGCGGATGTTGTCGAGAGCCAAGGAGTGTGGCGAATGAACCTCGAACTGTCCGAGGCGGATTGGTTCAAATCCAGCTACAGCCATTCCGGCGGCGAGTGTTTGGAAGCCGCGCACCTCGGCGGCGGGAGGGTCGGAGTCCGCGATTCGAAGCTGGGGGCTTCGAGTCCGGTGCTTGTGTTCGCCCCGGCCGCTTGGGACCGCTTCACCGACGCTGCGCAAGCAGGGGTGTTCGACCTGGGCTGATGGCCGGTACGACCACCAACGGGAGATCGAATGTGAGGCGCGGTCTCCCGTTCTTGTAGGCTCGTTGCGTGGGTACCTACTGGCACGCTGTAACACCGCCGCCCGTCGCCTGATCGGGCGCACCGGCTGACCTCTGCTCTGCTCCCCGGCTGACCTTTTGCGGCAGTCCGGGTTTCGGCGTGCGCCCGTTTCGAATCCTTCACTCACTGGAATTCGACGACGGAGTTCACGATCGTGTCCAATCGCACGTCCACTCTCACCCTCGCGCGGCCGAATGCCGATGTCCGGCAGGGTAGTACGCCGATTCTTGCCGCCTCGGTGCTGTGGGGCAGCACCGGGACCGTTTCTTCGCTGGCTCCCGCCGGAACCCCCGCCGCGGCAGTAGGTTCGGCCGGGCTGGTCTTCGGCGGGCTGCTGCTGTACATCGCCGGTCGCGGTAATCGGCTGCGCTTCACCATGTCCGAACGATGGCTCCTGCTGCTCGGCGCGGTGGCCGTGGCCGGGTATCCGGTCACCTTCTATCCGGCGGTGGCCCGCACCGGTGTCGCGGTGGCCACCGTTGTCGCCCTGGGTAGCGCCCCGGTTTTCGCGGGTCTACTGGCCTGGCTGACCGGGCGCGGCAGACCGACAGCGCGCTGGTGCCTGGCCACGCTGCTGGCCGTAATCGGTTGTGCCGTACTGGTTGTCGGCCCGGAGCTCGGAGCGTCGGCCGGTGCGATCGACCTGGTCGGTGTCGGGCTGGCCGCCTGCGGCGGCCTCGCCTATGCGGTCTACGCCCTGATCGGCGGCACCCTCATCCGCCGGGGTCACACCTCGAACGCCGTCATGGGAGCCATGTTCGGCGGGGCCGCCATCCTGGTGCTCCCGGTCGTTCCGGCCTGCGGTCCGGCCTGGTTGACCACGCCGCGCGGATTGGCGGTCGCCCTGCATCTGGCGGTCTTCACCACCTTCGTCGCGTATCGCCTGTACGGATACGGTCTGCGGCGCACCACGATCGAAACGGCTACCGCGCTGACTCTGGCCGAACCGGCCATCGCCGCGCTGCTGGGCGTCGCAGTCGTCGGCGAGCGATTGCCCCTGCTGTCCTGGTCGGGCATGGCAGTCCTCGCCCTCGGCTTGGTCCTGCTGACCGTGCGCACCGGTAACCGTGACGTGAAGTAGGTTCCCGACGCGCCGGGATCCAGCGCACATTGCGCCGCGGCGGGAAATGTGGTTATAACCAGTACATGACGGTTGACGCTACGCTCCCCGCCCGCGGCCTCCTGCTCGACATGGACAGCACCCTCGTGAACTCCGAATCCGTCGTGGAATTCCTCTGGAAGGGCTGGGCCGACGAGCACGGTTTCGCCCTCGAGGACGTACTGGCCGTGTCCCACGGCCGCCAAGGCTGGGCGACCATGGCCGAACTCCTCCCCGAGCGTCCCGAAGCCCTCAACCATGCCGACAACGCCCGCATGCTGGTCCAGGAAACCCAGATCATGGACGGCATCTCACCGATCCCGGGCGCACCCGAATTCATGGCCGCCATCGCCGAACTCCCCCACGCCCTGGTGACCTCCGCCAACACCCTCCTCACCGAAAGGCGCATGGCCGCAGCCGGACTCCCCCTGCCCGCAATCCGCGTCACCGCCGAATCCGTGACCCTCAGCAAGCCCGACCCGGAAGGCTTCCTGAAAGGCGCCGCCGAACTCGGCCTCTCCCCCGACGACTGCCTGGTCTTCGAAGACTCCGAAGCCGGCATAGCCGCAGCCAAATCCGCAGGCATGCGCGTCATCGGCGTCGGCCCCCGCGCCGCCGCCTTCACCCCCACCGCCCACGTCCGAGACCTGACCCAGATCCGCGTCGCGCCCGCCCCCGGCAAACTCATCACCGTCCACGTCCTACCCTGAGCCGCAACCGCTTTCACCACACAATCTCCACATCTCCCCCGGAACTTCCGCACCCGCAACGAATAGTGTCGTCCCCGGTGCCGAAGAAGTCGGCCCGCGGGGAGGCATCATGACCGAAGCCGAGACACCGGCGCCGGATTCACGGGGCGTGTGGCAGGCGACGCGAGAATGGCGGCACCGGCTCGCGATCCTGCTGGCCATTCCCGGAGCCTTGGCGTGGGGCGGTGAGGCGGTCGTCGAACTGGGCACTTCGATCGAACCGAAATTCCAGGACCTGCGGTACCTCGGTTCGATGACCGCGGCCGAGGTGCTCACTGTCGCTTGGATGTCCTTCGCCCTGGTCGCGATTCTCCTGGCCCTGGTCGCGATTCTGCTGGCCTTTCAACTGCGCCTCGGCCGGATCCTGCTCATCGTGGCCTGCGTCCTGGTCCTGCTGGGGCAAGCCGTTTCGATCACGCTGGCACTGATACCGATCGACGCCTTCTACTACGAGCCCCCACCGAGCATCGCATTCTCGCTGCCGCTGACGGTTTTTCCACTGGTGACGATCGTGCTGCTGCTCGGACGGCAGGAAGAGTGCTGAGCGCGACGCGGGAATTGCGGCGTTGGATCGCGATCGTTCTGACAACGGCAGGAATGCTGTTCTGGGCCGGTGAGTCCCTGTTCGCGGTAGCCGCCACTCTCGATCCCGAGAACAGGACACCGGACAGCATCGCCGCGATGGTCCCGGATCACGTGCTCGACCGGGACGCGATCGCCTTCGGGGTGGTGTCGGTCCTGCTGCTGGTCGCCACCATATTCTTCCTGTGCCGCTTGCGATTCGCCCGCCTGCTGCTGATCGGGGCCGCGGCGCTGGCGGTGGTCGGTCAGCTCGAGGTGACAAGGCGCGGGCTGATTCCGATCTTCTACTTCTTCCACCACCCGCCGCGATCGAACGTGGTCTCGGACTGGCCGCTGCTGCTCTTCCCGCTGATCACGATCGCGCTGCTGCTGGGAAGCCAGCGCGAGTATTGAGAGGTCCCCGGGCGGCGTGTGGCGTCGGGACGCCGCCCGGAGTCGGTGGGGCTCAGGCCTTCTCGACGGCCCGGTCGGTGACGACCGGCTGAGCCAGGCGGGAGTGGAAGCGGGAGTAGCCGAAGTAGACGACCAGGCTGATCACAAGCCAGGCCGCGAAGCGCACCCAGGTCTCCCAGGGCAGCGACCAGATCAGGTAGACGGAGAAGCCGATGCCCACCAGTGGGACGACCGGCATCAGGGGCAGGCGGAATTCGCGGGGTTCGTCGGGGCGGGTGTAGCGCAGGACGATGACCGAGACGCTGACCACGATGAAGGCCATCAGAATGCCGATATTGGTCAGCTCCGCAACGGTATTGATCTTGAGCACGCCCGCGAGGATGGCGGAGCCGATGCCGACGATCCAGGTGACGCGGGTGGGGACCTTGCGGGTCGGGTGGGTCTTGGCGAACCACTCCGGTAGCAGGCCGTCGCGGCTCATGGCGTACCAGACGCGGGTCACGCCCAGCATGAAGGTGAGCACCACGGTGATGATGCCGACGATCGCGCCGATGGCGATGATGTTCGCGACACCGGGCATGCCCGCGGATTTGAACGCGGTGGAAAAGCCGCTGGTGGGGCTGATCTCGGTGTACTTCTGCATGCCGGTGAGCACCAGGCAGGCCGCCACGTACAGCACCATGGCGATGGCCAGCGAGTAGATGATCGCCTTGGGCAGATGCTTTTTCGCCTCGACGGACTCCTCGGCGGCGGTGCTCATGGCGTCATAGCCGAACACGGCGAAGAACACCGTGGCCGCACCGGTCCACACCGCACCGGTGCCGAACGGGAAGTACGGGTGGTAATTCGCGCTGTCGATCTTGAATACGCCGAGCACGATGATCAGCAGCACGATCGCCACCTTGATCCCCACCGCCACGGTCTCGAACCGCCCCACGCTCTTGATGCCCCGCGACAGCACCCACGCGGTACCCAGGCAGAACAGGATCGCGAACACGTCCACCTTGTGCCCGTCCCCGGTGCCCGCGGCCCCGAGCATCCAGTGCGGCAGGGTGATTCCGATCTGATCCAGCAGGAAGTTGAAGTACCCCGAGACGCCGATGGCGACCACCGCCGCCACCGCCACGTACTCGAGCAGCAGATCCCAGCCGATGAACCACCCGGCCAGCTCGCCCAGCGAGACGTACCCGTAGGTGTAGGCCGACCCGGCCTTGGGCACCATGCCCGCGAACTCCGCATAGCACAGCGCCGCACACGCACTGGCCACACCCGCGATCAGGAACGAGATGAGAACCGAAGGCCCCGTGGTGTTGTGGGCGACCGACCCGGCCAGCGCGAAGATCCCCGCGCCGATGATGCCGCCCACCCCGATGGCCGTCAGCTGCCACAGCCCGAGGTGCTTGGACAGCCGCTCATCGGTGGGCGTGTCGTCCTCGACCTCGGTGATCGGTTTGCGGCGCAGGATCTGCCCGCGCAACTCCGCAATCGACATGCGGGATCCTTTCGTTCCGCTGCGCCCCGCGACGATGCGGCGTAACGCAGCTCACACTCGAGCCAGGTCAGCTAATCCGACCATGCCCCGGCCTGTGATCAGGCAGTTGGTTAAATAAAGTTCAGAAACCTTGTCCGACCGGCCAAAGCCGTCGTCTCCGCCGCGCGTCGCGGGCCTCGGTGAACTAACCTCAAATCGAAACGTGTTCCTTTCGGTATCTCTAGGTGGGGGTTCAGTCCACGTGACCCTGGGCGTGTACGACCATGAAGTGCTCGACGCGATCGAGAAGCTGCTTCCGGTGCTGCGCGAGCGCGCGCAGGAAACCGAGGATCTGCGCCGCATTCCCGACGAAACCATCGCGGACCTGCGCGCTACCGGATTCTTCCGGCTGATGCAGCCGACGCAGTGGGGCGGCTACGCCGCCGAGCCGGTGATCGTCTACGACGCCATCCGCCGCCTCTCGCGCGCCTGCGGATCGACCGGCTGGGTGTCGAGCGTGCTCGGCGTGCACCCGTGGCACATCGCGCTCTTCGATCAGCAAGCGCAGCAGGAGGTCTGGGGCGAGAACCGGGAGGCTCTGGTCTGCTCCTCCTACGCCCCGATGGGCGGTGGCCTGCGGGTCGAGGGCGGCTATCGGGTCAGCGGCGCGTGGAAGTACTCCTCGGGCTGCGATCACGGTGACTGGGCGCTGGTCGGCGGCCCGGTGCTCGCGGACGGCGCGCCCGTCATGATCGACGGCCTGCCGCTGTTCGGCAGCTTCCTCATCCCCAAGTCCGATTTCACCATCGACCACGTGTGGGACACCTTCGGCCTGGCCGGCACCGGCTCCAATACCCTTGTGGTGCAGGATGTTTTCGTCCCCGAGTACCGGTTCCTGAGCTTCCAGGCCATGAACGACGGCTCCATGCCGGGCGCACAGGTCAATACCGAGCCGCTCTACCGCATGCCGTGGGGCACCATCATGCCCACCGGCATCTCGGCACCGGTGCTCGGCATGGCCGAGGGCGCACGCGACTTCTACGTCGAATACCAGCGTGAGCGCTGGCGGGTCGGCTTCGCCGGTGAGCAGGCCAAGCACGACCCGTACATCACCGAGCGGGTGGGCCGCGTGACCAGTGACATCGACGCCTCCTGGCGGCAGCTGTCGGGCCACATCGTCGAGGAGTACGAGACCATCCTGGCCGGTCAGGAAGTCTCGATCGACACCCGCCTGGACGCGCGCCGCGACCAGGTCCGAGCCACCCAGCGCTGCGTCGCCGCCATCGACGTGTTCATGGAATCGGCCGGGGCGGCGGCACTCTCGAAGGGCACGCCGTTGCAGCGGCTGTTCCGCGACGCCCGCGCGGCGCGCGTGCAGGCCACCAATGAGGCGGAGCGGGTCTACGACATGTACGGCAAGTACAAGTTCGGCCTCGACCCGCTCCTGATCATGGTGTAGTCCCCTCAGCCTCGAGCGCCCGGCCGGAATGATCGCAGGAAGAACGCGAGATTGGCCGGGCGCTCGGCCAATCGGCGCATGAAGTAGCCGTACCACTGGTCGCCGTAGGGCACATAGGTGCGCAGGTGCGCGCCCGTGCCGACCAGCCGCCGCTGTTCGTCGTCGCGGATGCCGTAGAGCATCTGGAACTCGAACCGGTCGGCCGTGCGGCGGCCCGATCGCAGGTATCCCGTCGCGGCGTCGAGCATCACCGGATCGTGGGTGGCCACCATCGGATAGCCCTGTCCGCGCATCAGAATGTCCAGGCAGCGCAGATACGACGCATCCACCTCGTCACGGGCCTGATAGGCCACGCCCTCGGGTTCCCGATACGCGCCCTTGCACAACCGGATTCGAGATCCCGGCCCCGACAGGTCGCGGCAGTCGCCCTCGGTGCGCAGCAGATACGCCTGCAGGACCGTGCCCACCCAGGAGAAGTCCGCACGCAGTGCGCGCACCACGGCGAGGGTCGAATCGGTGGTGGTGTGATCCTCGGCGTCCACGGTGACCCACACCCCCGCCGCCGCGGCGGCGGTACAGATCTTGTGCGCGTGCTCGAGCGCGATGGCGTGCCCGTCCCGCGGCAGCGACTGCCCCAGCGCCGACAGTTTGAGCGAAACCTCCAGCGGCCGAACCTCTCCCGCAGCCGCGGGTAGCTCGCCCAGGGCTTCGAGCAGGGTCAGGTAGTGCGACACGGTCGAGCGCGCCTGCGCGATCTCGGTGGTGTCCTCACCGAGGTAGTCGATGCTGGCGTAGCGCCCCGAGTCGAGCAGGGCGGTGGTGGCCGCGGCCGCGTGCGCCTCGGTTTCCCCGGCGACGAAGCGCGCCAACACCTTCCGGGTCGAGGACAATCCGGTGACGGTCCTCTCGACCCGCGCCGACCGCGAGGCCGCCAGCAGCGCCGGACGCAACGTGGTGGTGAACATCAGCGCGCCCCCGCTTCGGTCGCCTGGTGCGGATACCGGTGATCGCGAGGCGGCACGAAGGTCTCCTTGATGGTGCGCGCCGAGGTCCAGCGCAGCAGATTCTGCGCCGATCCGGCCTTGTCATTGGTGCCCGAGGCGCGGGAACCGCCGAAGGGCTGCTGGCCGACCACCGCGCCGGTCGGCTTGTCATTGATGTAGAAGTTGCCCGCCGCGAACCGAAGTCGCTCGGTGGCCGTCGCCACCGCGGCCCGATCCTCGGCGATCACCGCGCCGGTGAGCGCGTAGGCCGACCCGCGATCGATCAACCCCAGCACGTCCTCGAATCCGCTCGGCGTGGAGTCGTCGTACACGTGCACCGCCAGGATCGGCCCGAAATATTCGGTGCGGAACGCCTCGTCGACCGGGTCCTCGCCCAGCAGCACGGTCGGTTCCACGAACCAGCCCACGCTGTCATCGGCGCGCCCGCCGGTGAGCACGGTCAGGCTCGGCGTGGCCTTGGCCCGCTCGAGCGCGGCCACACTGCGGTCGAAGGCCCGCCGATCGATCAGCGCCCCACCGTAATTGGTGAAATCGGTGACATCGCCGTAGGACAGCTCCGACACCTTCCCCAGGAAGTCCCCCGACATCCGCGCCCACACCGACTTCGGAACGAACGCCCGCGACGCGGCCGAACACTTCTGCCCCTGATAGTCGAACGCCCCGCGAATCAGGGCCGTACTCAACACCTCCGGATCGGCCGAGGAGTGCGCGACCACGAAATCCTTGCCGCCGGTCTCCCCGACCAGCCGCGGATAGGTGTCGTACCCGGCGATATTCTCCGCCACCGACCGCCACAAATGCTGGAAGGTCCCCGTGGACCCGGTGAAGTGAATCCCGGCCAGCCGCCGATCGGCCAGCGCCACCGCCGACACCTCGGGCCCGTGCCCGTGCACCACATTGATCACTCCCGGCGGCAGGCCCGCCGCTTCGAGCAGCTTCATCGTCCAGTGCGCCGAAAAGGCCTGCGTCGGCGAGGGTTTCCACACCACCGTATTGCCCATCAGCGCGGGAGCGGTCGGCAGGTTCCCCGCGATCGCCGTGAAGTTGAACGGCGTGATCGCGTACACGAACCCTTCCAGCGGCCGGTATTCCACCCGGTTCCACACCCCGGCCGTCGAAATCGGCTGCTCGGCCAGCATGCCCCGCGCGAAGTGCACATTGAACCGCCAGAAATCCACCAGCTCACACGGCGCATCGATCTCGGCCTGATACACGCTCTTGGACTGCCCGAGCATGGTCGCCGCCGCCACCGTCTCCCGCCACGGCCCCGACAGCAGATCCGCCGCCCGCAGGAACACCGCCGCCCGCTCGTCGAACGACAACCCCCGCCACCCCGGCCCCGCCGCGGCCGCCGCCTCGATGGCCTCGGCCGTATCCCGTGCCTCGGCCACGGTGATCGACCCCAGCACCGCCGAATGCCGATGCGGCTGCACCACGTCGACCACCGCCCCCGCCCCGCGCCGCTCCTTGCCCCCGATCACATGCGGAATCTCGAGCCCGGTGTCGGCGAGCTCGGCCAGCTTGTCGCGCAACCGCGCCCGCTCGGGACTCCCGGGCGCGAACGACCCCACCGGGTCGTTCACCGGCGGCGGAGTGACCGTGACAGCGTCCATGACAACCTCCTGGCGGAATGTGGCCCGAGCCACTGAGCGAATACGCCGAGTCAACCCCGAACCGGGCCACGAATATTGAGCCGATAGGCCAAACCCGGGCCCGAAGTGTTGTACGTTCGGCTGAATGCGGTCCCGGCCAACGCCCCGCGTGCGGCACCCCGACGGCCGCGAGGACGTGCCTGAGCATCGGCATCCCCACCCGCGCTCGAACATTGGAGGAACGACCGTGGCCGTAGACAATTCCGGCAGGGCCCTCGGCGCTTTCTCCGTCCCGCTGGAGGGTGGCGCGGAGTCGTGGCCCACGCGCGGCCGTGGCGGCGCCCGCTCGGACGGACCCAACGACGGTGGCAGCCCCTCCCTGGACCTCGATCGGCCGGTCACCGCAGTGGGTGCCCCCCTGCGTGAGCTGCTCGATGCGCTCGGCTCGACGCTGGTCGAACTGCTCGACGCGCCGCGGGGAGACGAGGTGCCCATTCGTTCGGTCGCGCTGGTGGACGGTGCGGATCTGGCCTCGGAAACCGTTGTGCACGGACCGGTATCGGACATGTACCTGCACGTGGGCATTGCCGAGGCCGAGGCGGTGCGCTGGTTGCGGGACCTCGAACACCGTCCCGCCGCGCAGCGGGCCCGAGTCGTACTGTCGAAGACCGCCGTCGAATCCGACGGGTTGCGGCGGGCGGCGTCGGCGGCGGGCGTGGCGGTGGTCGCGGTGCATCCGCGGGCGCGGTGGGACCACGTGTATCCGCTGATTCGGCGGATGCTGGAGCGGAGTGGGCGGGCGCGGGAGAACGCCGAGCGGGAGCTGCTCGGGACGGATACGGACCTGTTCGGGTTGGCGCAGATCATCGCGCAGAACGCCGGTGGGATGGTGACCATCGAGGATGCGCAGTCGCACGTGCTGGCGTACTCCGCCTCCAATGAGGCCGCGGATCGGCTGCGCGTGCAGTCGATTCTGGGGCGCGAGGGGCCGCGCGAGTATCTGCGCATCCTGCAGCAGTGGGGCGTCTTCGATCGGCTGCGGAACTCCGACGAGGTCGTCGACCTGCCCGCCCACGCCGATCTCGATATCAAACACCGCCTGGCCGTGGGGATTCGGCGCGCGGGCGAGAGCAGCGGTGCCACGGTGCTCGGATCCATCTGGTTGCAGGAGGGTGAGCGGCCGTTCAAATCCGGTGCGGCGGAGGTGTTGCGCGGCGCGTCGGCCATTGCCGCGCGGATCATTTCGCGCGGTCTGGACGCGCCGTCCACCGAGGCACTGCTGATCCAGCGCTTGTTCGGTGCGCGCGGGGGCGGTGTGGACGTGCCGTCGGTGGCCAGTGCACTGGGCATCCCGGTGGACGGCCCGGCCGCTGTCATCGGGTTCGCACTCGTCGGCGCGGGCCACCCCGACACCGAGCCGTCGGCCCTGGGCAGCACACTTCGCCTGCGGGCCAGTGCCTTCCGTCGCGACTCGCTGACCGCGCGGATCGGCGAACGCGCCTACATTCTGCTGCCGCGTTTCCAATCCGCGCGCGGCGTCACCGCCTGGACCCGCCAGCTGGTCGACCAGCTCGAGGCCACCGGCACCGCCATACTGCGGGCCGCCATCGCGATCCCCGTCCCCGACCTCGGCGAGGTCGCCCGCGCCCGGCTGGAGGTCGATCGCGTACTCGACAGCACCGCCTTCTCGAAGGACCGCGTCACCACCCTCGCCGAATCCCGGACGGCCGTGCTGCTCGGTGAGATCCTCGATCTCATCGCCGACCGCCCGGAACTCCACGATCCGCGCCTGACCGCGCTGTTCGACTACGACCGCGGCCACGCCGCCCAGCTCGAGACGAGCGTGAATCACTATCTGCGCCACCACGGCGACGTGCGTGCCGCCGCCACCGCCCTGAGCATTCATCCGAATACGCTGCGCTACCGGCTGCGTCGCGCCCAGGACATCACCGGCATAGATCTCGACGACCCGGCCGATCGCCTGCTGCTGGAGTTGCAACTGGCCCGCCACCGCCGCGGCGACGACGGGCCACACTGATCCGGAACATAGCGCGCGGCTAGCAGTTCGACGGTGCGGGCTCACCGCGGAAACGGGCGTCGATCCAGCTCACGGCCGCGGGCGCACCCAGCACGGCCGTGGTGAGATGGTCGGGGCCGGGGAACAATTCGGCTTCCACCCGGACCCCGCCCGCACAGTAGCGGCGCATCGTATTGGCGATGGCGTCGACGGGAATGAGCGCGTCCTGCGGGGCATGCCATTCGAAGATCGGGGTGGCGGGCAGCCCGTCGAAGAGCTCGAGACTGTTGTCCTCCACCACATGTCGTGCGTCCGGGTCCTCCACCAGCGAGGTGGAGGAGGCGAAATCCAGGACGCTGTGGCCCGCGCCCGCGACCAGGATGTCATTGGTGCAGCCATTGCCGATGGCATTGCGCACCGCCAGTCCGGCCGGGTTCATGCTGTTGCTGACCGGCAGCTGCGCCGGATACTCGCGTTCCAGGCCGATGGCCGCGGCCAGTGCCAGCCCGAACACCGGATGATGCTGGTAGCCCAGCGCTTCGATCATCTTGACCAGATTCATCGGCACCCCGCCCGCCGCCGCTCCGGCCAACCGCAGCTCCGGCGCGTAGCGCGGCTGCAATGCCGCGGCCCACGCGGTCGCCATGCCGCCACCCGAATACCCCAGCAGCGCAACCGGACTCACCGCCAACCCGAACTCGCGCACCCGCTGTACCGCGCGAATCCCGTCGAGGGTGATCAGCCCGCCCAGCCGGGCCGCGCCATAGGCGATGGTCGGGCCCAGATGATCGGGCAGCGCGATCGACCAGCCGCGCAGCAGCAGCCCGTTGAGCACCGGCGCCTCCCGGACCGCCAGATTCGGGTCCTGGGTGTAGAGCACATGGGAGACAGCGCATTTGGTGCCGAGGCCATTGATGATGTGCTGATAGGACAGCAGTGGCGCACCGGGCGCGGCATTGGCGGGGCGCAGCACGGTGGTGGTGGCGGCGATCGGATTCCCGGCGGAATTGGTGGACCGGAACTTCACCAGCGACACCGACACACCCGGGAAGGTGACCAGCGGCGGCATCGGCCGCACCGCCAGGACCTCGCCGGGGACGGCGGCCGCGAAATTCGGCGGGGCCTGGTAGAAGGGATCGGGATCCGGTGTGGGGTAGAGCGGCGACGCGCCCGCGGGCGTGGCGGCGAGCACCAGCAGCGCGGGCAGGGCACCGAGCGCGATCAGACGGCATACGCGGGAACTGCCCGCGCCGCGACGAATCACGGCGGTTATCACGGTATAGGTACCTCCGGTGGGTCGCTGACAAGTTGCCGATAGCACTGTCGGTCGTCCGGACCGACAACCGATCGCGACACGCCGACGGTTTCGACAGCCGAATCGCGGTGACGGGTCAGCGCCGCGGGCTGGTGCATCCGGCCGGGACCAGCCGCCCGGCCAGCAGCTCCTCGATCCAGCCGGTCAGCAAGGGAATCGACAACGCGCCCACCAGGAAATGCTCGCCCGGAAACGGGGCCAACCGCACCCGCGCGCCGCGGGCGCACCACTCGTCGAACAGGTGCCGCGCGCCCGCATAGGGAATCCAGATCTCGTTGACGCCGTGGAACAGGAACACCGGTGTCGCCGGGGCGACCGCACCGGGCCGGTTCGCCGCCAGAATCTGTTGCACCATGGGCAGTTTCGCCGGATCCGGCACATCGGAGAGCTGATCGACCCGCAGCGGCGCGATCACCCCGAGCGCGGTCTCCTGCGAAATGCAGATGTCGCGGAACAGCTTCGCCACCCGCCACCCATTGTCATTGAGCAGCCCGAGCAGCTCCGGATACTCGCGCGCCAGCCCCAGCGCCGCCGCCAGCAGCACCCCCGACGCGAAGTTGACCCCGTCCATGCGCGGCAGCAACAGCTCGTAGTCGAAGGGCCCGCCCCCGATCATCGCCCCCGCCAACCGGATCTCGGGCGCATAGGCCGGTGCGAGCTGCGCGGCCCAGCCGGTCGCGATCGCACCTCCGGAGTACCCGGTCAGCACCACCGGCGTCTGCGGTCCGAGTCCCGGCATGGGCGTCCGGGTCACCGCCCGAATGGAATCGAGCACGGCGTGACCACCCATCAGCCCGGCCGCGTACGCCTGGCGCGGGCCCTGATGATCGGGAACCACCACCGCGTAGTTCTTGGCCAGCAACAGCTGGATCGCCATCAGATCCGCCGATACCCCGCGCTTGAGCTCGGCCGAGGGCGCACAGCCATGCCCCACCGAGGAGATCGGAATGTTGTACGACACCAAGGGCCTGGGCCCCGGCCCGGTCCAGGCGGCGTGCGGCAGCAGCAGCGTGGCCACCACCGGTACGGGGTGATCGTGGGAATCGGTGGACCGCACCAGCAGCTCGAGTGACCGCGCGGTCGGAAACAAGCCCCCACCCACGCGTGCGGCCAGCAGCGCACCCGGGGGCCGGGCCTCGAAGCCGGGCTGGGGCGTATAGAACGGATCGGTCCGCGGCGTCGGCAGGATCGCGGCCGGATCATGTTGCGGCGCTATCAGATCCAACACCGGATCGGCCTCCGCGTACCCGGGCGTCAACGCCACCAGCGCCGTCGCCAACAGGGTCGGCACCGCCCGCATACATATCCGAATTGCCCGGATCGTCACGAACTCGGATATTTACATACCGAATGGTCTTGTTTTCGGATTTGCCTCGGCGCGGCGACCGGTTCCCTGCGATTCGCAGCATCAGGGAGGCATTGAGGGAAATCCCAGAGTCGACAGACGGCTACCCTTTGGCGAACTCGGCGCAAGACGTTGCACCTGCCGCGTCGGGGTCGGTGGGGTGTCGGTTGTGCCCGCCGCGGTCGGTCCGTTCTGGCACAGTGTCGGAATGAGGTGGGCGATCGTTGTGGTGGCACTGCTCGTGCTGGCGACCGGATGTGCCGCTCGGACAACGGATTCCCCCTGGCGGGAGTTGTCACCGCCGCAGCGTGACGCCCGGGTGCTGGAGTTCGTCCGCACCGCCGACGGTGTGCTGGCGCTGGGCTCGATTCCACACGGCGACGCCCGCACGCCCGCCGCCTGGGCCTCCGCTGACGGCACCCGCTGGCAACCTCTCCCCGTCCGTGGCGAGAGCCCCTATGCCAAACTGGCCGAACTGATTTCGGCCGGAACCGGGGACCGGACCGTGGTGCTGGGCCGGGCCTTCGGTGGGGCACACAGCAATCCGCGCATGACCATCTGGAGCGGCGATGGGCGCGGGCTCACGGAATACCCGCAGGCCATGGAGATGTTCGGTGGGCCGCACGCCATCGCGGTGTCCGCCGCGGCGGCGCTGGGCGGCACCGATCTGCTGATCGGGGATTGGGACGGACCACAGGGGCGCTACGGTGCGGCGTTCTGGACTTCCGGCAACGGCGCGGACTGGGAGCGGCACGCCGAGGATCCGGCGCTGTCCTCGGCCCCGGGTGAGCAGACCGGCGCGGCCGCGGTGACCACGGGACCGGCGGGCTTCGTCATCGTCGGAGAAACCCTGCGTGACAATGTGCTCCGGCCGCTGGAGTGGACCTCGTCCGACGGCATCGCGTGGCAGCGTCACGAATTGGCGGGCAGTAACGCGGTGGCGGCCCAGATCGGGTGCGGGGCGGTCGGCTGCACGGTGTTCGGTCAATCCATCGGCGCGGAACAGCACCTGCTGTGCTGGCCCTCCCCCGACGCCGAACCCGTCAGCGGCCCGGCCGCCGCCGCGGTCGACACCCTGCAAGTGGTGCCGACCGCCACCCGGGTACTGGGCCTGGCGGTGCTCGACCACACCGTGCGATTGCAGTCCGTCACCGCGAATTGCACCGACTGGCAATCGATTCCGCTGCCGGTCGGCACCGCCGCGGCCCGCATGGTCGCCCTGCCGAGCGGGCTGCTGCTGGCCACCACCGACGATGACCGCAGCAGACTGTGGCTACACGCCCTGCCCTGACCTGTTCACCACTCGACGGGCAGTGACACCACGCCGTAAACCATGGCATCCCACTTGAATTCGATCTCCTCGACCGGCTTGCCCAGCCGCAGCTCCGGAATCCGCCGGAACAGCGTCTGCAACACCATGCCGAGCTCGATGCGCGCCAGCTGCAACCCGATGCACTGGTGGCGGCCCGAGCCGAACGACAGGTGCGCTCCGGCGTTCTCGCGGGTCAGGTCCAGGGTCTCGGGGTCGGTGAAGACCTTCGCGTCGAAGTTCGCCGAGGCCAGGTCGAACACGATCGGGTCGCCCGCGTGGATGGTGGTCCCGGCCACCTCGATGTCCTCGGCGGCCACCCGGCGCAGCCCGGTGTCCACGATGGTCATGTAGCGGATCAGCTCGTCGACCGCGTTGGCCAGCACCGCCGGGTCGTCGGTGTCGCGGATGAGCGCGAGCTGTTCGGGCTGATCCAGCAGCGCGATGACCGCCAGCGAGATCATGTTCGCGGTGGTCTCGTGCCCGGCGACCAGGATGCCGACCGCCTGCAGCGCCGCCTCCCACACCTGCAGCTCACCGGAATTCACCAGTTCGGCGATATCGGAGAGCAGATCCTCGGCGGGGTCCGCGGTCTTGGCCTCGACCAGTTTGTTCAGGAAGCCGAGCACGTCCAGCGTCGACTGCTGCTGTTCCTCGGCGGTGGCCTGTCCGCCGAAACCGAGCTCGGTGGCCTCCTGGAAGAACGCGTGATCCTCGTACGGCACACCGAGCAGCTCGCAGATCATCAGCGACGGCACCGGCAGCGACAGCGCGGTCACCAGATCGGCCGAATCGCCCGCGGCCAGCATGGCATCGATGGTCTCGTCGATGTGCTTCTGGATATTGGGCCGCATGGCCTCGAGCCGCTTGGGCGTGAACGGCTTGGCCAGCATGCGCCGGTAGCGGGCGTGCTCGGCGCCGTCGGTATTGAACATGGTGCGCGGGCTCATCTCCGCGATCGCCTTCATGCCCTCGTGGATGTGCGGGTAGGACGGGTGGTGATTGTCGGCGCTGACCCGCGCATCGGCGAACAGCTCCCGTGCCTCGTGGTAGCCGGTGATCAGCCAGGGCCGCTTGCCTTCCCAGGTCCGCACGGTCGAAATCGGTCCCGCGGCAGCGAGTTCGGCGATCTCGGCGGCCGGGCGGAACGGGCAGGTGGCCGAACGGCGTCCAGGATAGAAGGTCGGCTCGGCGGGTGACTCAGACATCAATCCTCGATCTGTATTGCTTGCGCTGGGCAGAATTCGGCGGCCGAGCGCACGGCCTGCGCCTGCTCCGGCCCCGGATTCTCGTCGAGCAGAACGACAATGCCATCGTCATCGCCCTGGTCGAAGACTCGATCGGCACGCACGGCGCAATGACCGGCGGCAATACACCTGTCGCGGCTGATGGCCACCTTCACGCCGGGCCCCCTCCCGAAGAACAGTTCGCCGCAAGGACTTTGGCGGCCCGTGACTCTAACATGCCGAATCGCACACCGCCGGGCACGCGAATACCGCCCCCGAACTCGCTCGCCCACCGATGAGTTTCGCGGCCGGGCGCGGTCTATATCTGCGGGAGGTAGACATGACCGAAGTACTGGATGCGGAGGAGCTGCGGCGGATCTGTTTGGACGCCGGAGCCGACGATGCCGGATTCGTCGCGCTGGCGACGCCCGGGCTCGAGGGCGAGGTCGAGTATGTGCGCGAGGCGCTGCCCGGCACGCGGTCGCTGATCGCGGTGTGCGTGCGGCTGTCGCGGGAGAACTTCACCAGCCGGGCGGCGAGCCTGGTGAACACCGAGATCGACACCGCCATCCCGGTGCTCGACCGGATCGGGCATCGGATCGGTATCGCGTTGCAGGACCGTGGGTTTCGGGCCCTGTATCCGTCGGTGACGTTTCCGGTGGAGGCGCATCGGCTGCCCAGTCGCGGGTGGACGGTCTCGCACAAGCCGGTGGCCGTGGCGGCGGGGCTGGGGCACCTGGGCATCCACCGGTGCGTGATCCATCCCAGGTTCGGCAGTTTCATCGGCCTCGGGACGGTGCTCACCGATGCCGAGATCGCGCCCTACTCGGTGCCTCTGGACTGGAATCCGTGCCTGGGCTGCTATCTGTGCGTGGCCGCCTGCCCGGTCGGGGCCATCCACAATGACGGCAGCTTCGATTTCAACAGCTGCTACACCCACACCTACAACCAGTTCGTGAACAATTTCGCCGACTGGGTCGAAACCATGGCCGACAGCGCCGACGCCGAGGACTACGGGCAACGGATGACCCCGCGCGAGACCGTCTCGCAGTCGCGGCGGCAGTATCGTTCCGGCTACTGCGTCGCGGTATGCTCGGCCGGGGAGGACGTGATCGGGCCGTATCTCGACGACCGCAAGGGACATCTGCAACTGGTGCTGCGGCCGTTGCAGCGGAAGCCGGAGAACGTGTACGTGAGCCCCGGGTCGAACGCGGAAAAGCATGTGCGCAAACGCTATAAGAAGAAGACGGTCCGCTGTGTGGACACCGGGATCATGCCGCCCGACGGTATCGACGCGGCCCCGGAGGCGAAATGAACGGCGATGAGCTGCGGTGGAATCGGCTGCACGTCCCGGTCGAACGCGGCACCCGCGAGCATCCGCACCCGTCGGTCGCGGCCGCCCGCGCGCGAGTCGGAGGTGAATCCGACAGCGAGCCCGCGCCTCTCGACGCCGACTGGCTGCGCGAGCGGTGCCTGGCCGCCGGAATCGACGATGTCGGATTCGTCGAGCTGTCCACGCCCGGCCTGGAGGGGGAACGCGACTACGTCCTCGAGGCGCTGCCCGGCACTCGTTCCCTGATCGGGTTCTGCCTGCGCACCAGCCGCGACAACCTGCAGAGCAGATCGGTCAGCGCCGCCAACCGCGATGTCGCCACCACGCAGGAGTTGGCGCACGAGGCGGCCCGTCACCTCTGCCTCGAATTGCAGCGCCACGGGGTGCGCGCCCTGTAGCCGGCCGGCGGATTCCCCGCCGAGATCCACCGCTACCCCAACCGCAGCTGGGTCGTCTCGCACAAGCTGGTCGCCGTGGCCGCCGGGCTGGGGCAGATGGGCCTGCACCGCAACGTCATTCACCCGAGGTTCGGCACCTTCATCGTGCTGGGCACCATCCTGCTGGACCGTCCCATCTCCCGCTACTCCCGGCCGACCGCCACCAATCCGTGCATCGACTGCGGACTGTGCGTCACCACCTGCCCCGTCGGAGCCATCCACGCCGACGGGGCCTTCGACTTCGACGCCTGCTTCACGCACAACAACCATCACGAGCTGTCCAATTTCGCGGGCTGGGTCGAGGAGGTCGTCGACAGCAAGGACGCCGCCGACTACCGCCGCCGCGTCACCCCCGGCGAAACCCTGTCCGTCTGGCAGAGTCTGTCCTTCCAACCGCAATTCCGCGCGGGTTACTGCGTCGCGGTCTGCCCCGCCGGCGAGGACGTCCTGGGCCGCTACCTCGCCGACCCGGACACGCACGCCCGCGATATCGTGCAGCCGCTGCTGCGCAAACCGGAGTACGTCTACGTCGCGCCGGACTCCCCCGCCGCGGCTCACGTCCGGGACAGATTCCCGCACAAGACGATCCGCCATTCCCGCCGCGTCGAGGTCCCCGAGCCCGACATCGATCCGCGCCCGGAACCTCATGCCTAGCTACGAGCTGCGCCGCGATCTGCCGGTCTTCGAGATCTACTCCGGCCCGAACGGGGCGCGGCTCGAAATCCACCCCTGGTTCTTCGCCGACGGGCACCAGTACCTGGGCATCACGCGAATCCTGCCCCCGCACACGGGAAAAGGTCCGGCGCACACCCACACCGGCATCACCCAGCACTGCTTCCTGCTCGACGGCGACCGGGCCCGCTGCCGTCGCAGCCTCCGCTCCGCCACCCTGACCACGGACGACACGCTGATGATTCCGCCGGGTGTCGCCCACATCGACCCCTACAACGACACCGATCACCCGATTGTCGTGCGCACCCTCTACTCGCCCGGACCGGTATGGATGCTGTCCTTCGGCCGCACCCACGGCCAGGCCCTGCGCGACGGAAACACCAACTCCCAGCAGGAACTCCGCTTCCTGCACCTGCTGTCGATGCTGGGCGCGCCGGGCTCGGTCACCTACGCCGCGGCCATCCCCCGCGTCGTCCAGCGCCGCATCCTGCTCCCTCTCGCCACCCGCCTGGCCCGCCGCCACGGCTACGCCCCCGCGGCGGGACTGCGCGCTCACATCTTCGAGTGAGACCGGCGAATCCCGTTCGAGGGCGCGGTTTCAGGGTTCGAAGGACCGCGCCCAGTCGTCGATGCCGGGGAGGGTGCCGCCGGTGGGAGTCGTGCGGCAGGCGGCGAGCAGGTCGTACCCGGTGTGGGTCAGGCTCGCGTGCCGGGACCAGATGCCCTGCGTCCAGACCGGCTCGTTGTGGGCGGATTCGATACCGCCGCGCATCGCGCCGATCAGGTCGAATTGCAGGTCCCGTCGCAGGGCCATCGACGCCGGGGCGTCCAACGGTGTGCCGCGCAGCCGATCGAGCAGGGCGGTCGCGCTCGCACGCACCCGGCGATCGGTCCAGCGCAGGGTGCGGCGATGCGCGTGCGGCAGCAGCCATCGCATGACCAGGACCGCGACCACGACGCCGATGGCGGTTTCGATCAGCCTGTCGCGCATGACCGGACCGACCGCCTGACCGCCCGCCCCGGCCCCGCCCGCGAACAGCGCCACCGGGGTGAAGAAGATCGCGGCGAGCGCATAGTTGCGCACGATGAACAACTCCACCCCGAACTGCAGCGCGGCCAACACGACGACCAGCGCAAAACCGGTGGGCGACAACTGGTACAGCGCGGCGAACACACCCAGCCCGACTACCGTGCCGATCAGCCGGTGCACCGCGCGCACCTGGCCGTGCACCCGGTCCGGGCCGGCCTGCAGGATGATCAACGCGGTGAGTATCGCCCAGTGCGGGCGCGTGGAACCCAGCAGACCACTGGCCGCGCCGGCGATCACACCGGCACAACCGGCCCGCACGGTGGCCGCGACCGCGTGTGAATCCCAGCTCAGCGAGCGGCGCAGCCGGTACCGAAGGGTCGGGTGCGCCAAGGGAATCGCCTGCGGATCCTCCTCGTCGTCCGCGGGCCCGGCCACCGCCGCCCACCGCCGGTGGGCCGCCAGCAATTCCGGCACCGGGCCGGAATCGCCTGCGCGATCGGACAATCCGGCGTCGTAGACCGTCGCCCAGCCGGTCCACAGGGCCTCGGCCGCGGTATGGCGTTGCGTGGCGGTCGCGGTCCCCCGCTCCCGCGCCGCCACATACCCGTCGGCCGCGCGCACCGCCCGCGCCACCGCGTCCCGCTCGGGCCGATCGGGCCGCACCAGCCGACCCGCCATCGACACCACCAGCGCTCCGGCGACGCCCAGCACCGTGGCCACCACGATGCCGCGCGCCCCGACCCCCGATCGCACCGCCGCCAGCGCGCCCGAAGCCGCCACCAGGAAGAACATCACCCCCGGCGGGCCCAGCCGCGCCGCGTTGATCACATACACCCCCACCATCGCGATCGCCGGCAGCACCGCGATCTCCACCAGCCAATCCGGCGCGCCCAGATCGGGTATGCCCCGGCCCACCACGATCCCGATCCCGACAGACGCCAGCAGCGCCGCACCCGCCAGCGAGATCACCCGCCACCGCGCCCGATACGCCCGCCCCTCCCCGTACATCACCGCGAACGCGCCGAAACACACGAACAACGCCCACTCCGCCCGGCCGCTCACCACCAGCAAGCCTGCGGGCAGGGCGAACGCGAATGCCGTGCGCAGCCCCGCCGCCCAGCGCCATCCACCCGGATTGACCTTCAGGACAAGGGAGCGACTCGGGACGACGCGCGGCGGGTACTCGCCCGGCGGATTGGTATCGGCAGCCACCGCCCCATCCAACACCCGCACCCGACGGCACGCCAGCAAAGTTCTGGCTATCACAGCGGTGGCGGTGGGCAGGGCGGAAGGACCATCGCCGCGGGGACCTCCGTCGCCGGTGCTGTGGAACCAGTCCTCTGCCCCCGCGACCGTCCCGGGCGCAGGCTCGAACCGGTACCACCGATCCGTTGGCACCCGGCGCGCTCCGCGCGCGCGAGCACCGCACCAGCGAGGACGTCATGCAGATTCGATCCACCGTACCGCTCGGCCGTATCGCCGGTATCCGCGTCGGCGCGCACTGGTCGGCCGGGGTCACCGTGGGACTGTTCACCTGGATACTCGCCTCCTACCTGCGGGGCACGGCGAGCACCACGATCGTCTGGGTGGCGGCGGTCCTGGGCGCGCTCACCCTGACCGCGTGCCTGCTCGCACACGAGCTGGCGCATTCGATCGTGGCCGCCCGCAACGGGGTTCACGTCGAACGCATCGTGCTGTGGCTGCTGGGCGGGGCCTCCGAGCTGGCCGACGAACCACGCGACGCCCGCACCGATCTGCGGGTCGCGGTGGCCGGACCGGTCACCAGCCTGGCGCTGGGCGGCGTCGCCTTCCTGGCCGCAACGGTGTCCTCGGTGCTGTCGCCTGGCGGCCCGATCACCGCCACCCTGATCTGGCTGGCCACCGTGAATGTCGTACTGGCGGTGTTCAATATGCTGCCCGGCGCGCCGCTCGACGGCGGCCGGGTGGTGCGCGCGGTGCTGTGGCGGCGCACCGGCGACCGGCTGCGCGCCGAGACCACCGCCGCCCGGGTCGGCCGCTACATGGGTATGGCGCTGGGCGGTCTGGGTGTCGCCGAGGTCATCGTGTCCGGCGACTTCGGCGGGCTGTGGCTGATGCTGCTCGGGTGGTTCCTGTATTCGGCCGCCAACAGCGAGCTGATGCTCGCGGGCCTGCAACACCGCCTGGGCGACCTCACGATCGGCGAGATCATGACGCCCGATCCGAAAGCGGTGGACGGCGGCTGGACCGTGGACCAGGTGCTGCGCTCGGAGCTCGTCTACACCCGCCACCGCGTCTTCCCCGTCGTCGATGCCCACGGCCGCCCCTACGCGGTACTGGCCTGGGCGGATCTGCTCAGGCCCCGCACCGCGGCCCGCGCCGACCTGCGGGTGGCCGAGCTGGCCCGCCCGCTCGAGCCCGCCGCCGTCGCCGGCACCGGTGACCGGCTCAGCGACGTCGTCGCCCGAATCGTCTTGCGCCCCGGCCTCGATGCGGTGGTCGTGGTCGACGCCATCGGCCGCCTGGTGGGGCTGGTCACCGCCACCGACCTCACCCTGGCCTGCAACCGCTCCGCGCTCGGCCTGCCCGCGCACCCCACCAACACGCGGTCCTGAACCCGTCCGCCGCCGCGATCAGGCCGAGGCCAGATCGCGGCGGCGGAACAGCAACAGCGCCAGCCCGAACAGCGCCGCCGCCAGCACGGTGAGAACCCCGGCCGAGATCGGGGCGAAGGGCTGCATGGGGATTCGGGCCAGCACATGGAACGGCGAGAGTTTCAGCGTCGATTCGGGCAGCTTCAACGCGGTGCCCAGCGTGTCCCACAGGTAGGCCGCGACCACGAGCGCGTGGACGAAGGCGACGGCACGTGGGACCACGGCCAGGGCCAGCGCGGCGGCGGCAATCGCGAGCACGATCAGCGGCAGGCTGTTGGCGGCCGCCGCGACCAGACCGCCCAGGTCGAGACGCTCCCCGGTGAGCGCCGCACCGGAGTAGATGCATACCGCCGCAAGGAATATCAGCGCCGCCGCCGAACCCAGGGCCAGCCCGGCGCGCCCGGACAGCCACGCGATACGCGAGCGGGGCATCGCCAGCACGAGTTCGAGCCGGCCGGTGGCCTCTTCGCCGCGGGCGGCCACGATCACCGTCACCGCCAGCAGCGCCGCGAGCAACTGGATCAGGGAGAACAGCATGGCCACGAAGCTGTCGACGGCGAGCTTTCGTCCGAAGAACTGGGTGTAGAGCGGTGTGCGCGAGAGGAATTCGAGCATGGTCCGCACCAGGCTGCCCATGAGCAGCGCGTAGAGCGCGGTACCGGCGAACCAGAAGGCCAGTTGCGGCGCCTCGTCGCGCAGGGCGGCCCGCGCGGGCGAACCCAGTAGCAGCAGGCGCGGTGTGCGGGTCTGGCGCAGCTCGAGCAGTCCTCGTCCGATGTCCCGGGTGCGTAGCAGCACTACCGAAATCGTCAGCAGCACAGCGGTTCCCGTTACGATCGCGGCCAGCGCCGGTGGCGACGGCGCACCCGGGGGCCGCAGTTCCTCGAACCAGCCCAGCGGTGTCACCCAGCGCAGCCACGGGATGCCGTCCCCGATATCGGCGGGAGCACGCACCACGAACGCCATGAGCACGACCGCCGACGCCAGCAGCCGCGCGCCGCGGACGGTCCCCGTCAGCTGGGCGGCCAGCGCGGCGACCGCCGCGAACAACAGGGCGGGCGTGAGCAGTTGCAGTCCGAGCTCACCCGCGTTGGCGATTGTCAAAAGATGTTGTGGCACACCGATGGCCGCCAGCGTGAGCGCCGCGACGCCACCGATCACCCCGGCCTGCACCACGGTCGCGGTCACCGCGGCGGCGAACCAGCGGCGGCGCGGCTGCGCACCGGACAGCACCAGATCCCCGCGCCCCTCGTCCTCCTCGCCGCGCAGCGCGCCCGTGGTGATCACCGCCGCCCACACCGCCATGATGAGTCCGGCGAAGGTCATGGTGCGCCAGGCCACCCAGCCGGTCGGATCGCCGATATCGAACGGGTAGCCGTAGAGCGCGCGCAACGCGCCGTTGTTCACCAGCGGCGCCAGCAATGCGGCACGGGTCGCCCGCGACGGGAAGGCCACCACATAGGTCTGCAACGACGCCGCGCAGAACACGGCCATGAGGATCGTCATCGCCGCCAGCGAAATCCGATTGGCGCGCAACCTCGCCCACACCATGACGCGCAGGCCGTGCCACGGCGTGCTGGTCATCGCGGCGTTCTCGGACGAACCGTGCCAGCCGGAGGCGCCCTGTCATCAGGAGCCACGGTGCCGTCCCGGGGCACCGCGTGGTCCGCCGACCGCCCGGCCCGTGCCGCGCCACCGTCGTGATAGTGCACCAGGAAGACCTCCTCCAGGCTGGGCTCGCGGCTGTCGATGGTGGTCACCGGCAGCCGGGTCAACGCCGCCAGCAGCGGACCCATCGCGCCCCGAACCTCCAGCACCGCATGATGATCGGCGAATTCGGCGATCTCGACGCCCGGCAGGTCGCGCAGCCCGGCGAGCTCGACGCCGGACTCGGCGAAGTTCACCTCGACGGTGCGCGCCGACAGATGCCGCAACTGCTCGAGCGTCCCCTCGTCGATGAGCCGCCCCGCCCGCAGGATCCCGATGCGATCGCACAGCGCCTCCACCTCGCTGAGCACGTGCGAGGACAGGAACACCGTCTGCCCGCGTGCGCGCGCCTCGCCGACCGTCTCGCGAAAGGCGGCCTCCATCAACGGATCCAGCCCCGAGGTCGGCTCGTCGAGGATGAGGATCTCGGCCCGGGTGGCGAAGGCCGCGATCAGCTGCACCTTCTGCCGGTTGCCCTTCGACAGCGCGCGCACCTTCTTGTCGGGGTCGAAATCGAACCGCTCGATCAGCACCTCGCGGTAGGCCCGATCGCAGCCGCCGCGCAGCTGTTCCAGATACGCGAAGGTCTCCGCGCCGGTGAGCGCGGGCCACAGGATCGCCTCGGAGGCGACATAGGCGCAATGCCGGTGCGCGGCAACGGGATCGGCCCAGGCGTCGCGGCCCGCGACGCGCACCACCCCCGAACTGGGGCGGTGCAGCCCCAGCAGCAGCCGGATGGTGGTGGTCTTGCCCGCGCCGTTGGGGCCCAGGAACCCGTAGACCTCCCCGGGCGCGATATCGAGCTCCAGCCGATCCAGCGCGAGCGTGCCGCGATACCGCTTGCTCACCGCGTGCGCCTCGATGACACCCATGGCCCTCACCTCCGAACCGGTGTTCCCGCCTCCATTCTGGGCCGGTTACCGCGTCGCGGTGGGATCCGGGGCGCGGCCCGCGGTCGCGCCGCCGTCGAGCACGAATTCCGCACCCGTCGAATAGGTCGCCTCGGTCACCAGGAAGCGCACCATGGCGGCGACCTCGCCAGGTTCGCCGAATCGCGGCAGCGGCTGGGTCGCGGTGATCGCCTCGTCCATGCCCGCGGTCATGGGGGTGTGGATGGGTCCCGGGTGTACCGAGCACACCCGGATATCCGAGGCACCCAGTTCCAGCGCCGCGGCCTTGGTCAGTCCGCGCAGGCCCCACTTGCTGGCCACGTATCCGCTGATGCCCGCGTAACCCATCAGGCCCGCGGTCGAGGAGATATTCACGATCGTGCCCCCGCAGGCGGCCCGCAGCCGCGGGGCGGCCAGCCGGATGCCGAGCCAGGGCCCGTAGAGGTTGACGTCCAGGACGTGCCGGAACAGGGCCGGTGATTCCGATTCGATGGTGCCGAAGTCCAGGATCGCGGCATTGTTCACCAGTACGCCCAGCGGGCCGAACTCGCATTCGGTCCGCTCCAGCACCTCCCGCCACTCTTCCTCGTCGGTGACGTCGAGGTGATGGAAGCGAGCGTGCGGTGCCAGGGATTCCGCGAGCTTGGTGCCCTCGTCCACACGCAGATCGGCGATGACCACGCCGAAACCCGATTTCACCAGTTCCGTCACCACCGCCGCACCGATCCCCCGCGCACCGCCGGTGACGATGGCGCTCGTGTTCGCGATCTCCGTCATGCCCTGACCTCCGTCCGTGCCGATCCGCTTTCCGGTCACAGCATCCCGCGCCCGCGGCAGTCGGCGGGACGGCCGAAAGTCACCCGTTCGGAGGGCGGATGTCGGCCGCTGCCGCGACACCGCGGGCGCGGGATGCTCGGTGACCGGGACGGCTAGTCGTAGGGGACGAAGGCGGCGACCAGCGCCGCCGCGACCAGTATCACCGCGACCGCGGCGGCAGTGGCCGCGAGTGCCCAGTGTTCGCGTGCCCGAGCCGGATTCGCGGTCACGCCCGAACCTCCTCGACGGGTTCGCGCGGGCCCTGGTCGAGGCGGAAGGGCGGGTAGGCGTCGGTCAGCAGGGCGGCGTAGGCGAAGACCCGGTAGAACCAGCGGTTGATGCCGAGGGCGAAGCCGAACAGACCGCTCGGGTAGCGGCCGGTGAACAGCAGGGCCACCCCGGCGATCAACACCAGCACACCGATCAGCGGGATCGTGGTGGAGCCGTTGTTGTCGTCGTTGCCGACGCCGAGCACCAGGCCGCCGCTGAACATCGCGCCCAGGATCAGATAGTGCGGGATGGCCAGCAGCAACCATTTCACCAGCGCCAGACCGCGCGAAAGCCGTTCCGGGTAGTCGACTTCCAGATCGGCCGGGTAGTCCGCGGCCGGTGCCAGGCTGAACGGCGGATACCGGTCGGTGCCCAGGGCGGCGTAGGTGTAGAACTGCACGCGCCACGACCAGCGCATGACTCCGACATTGAAGTCGAACAGCGATCGTGGATAGCGCTCGGTGAACAGGATGGCGAACCATGCCACCACGGTGACCACCCAGAACGCGATGTACAGGAAGAACAGCACAACGTAGTGGGGTATCGCGAGAATCCACTTCACCAGCCACAGCCAGCGTGAGAGCGGTTCGTCGAGATCTCCGCGTAGCCGGACCGGCCGGGCGGCGGCGATGGGCTCGGGGTTCATAACGGTCTCCTCATCGGATCGTAGAACGAAGTATCGGGGTCGAATGCACTGTCTTGCTTCAGAATCGGCCGATTTCCTGCCGCGGGAGCAGGTGCGTTCCGGTCAGGATCCGGGACAGGAAGACACCGGTCACCCATGCCATCACCGCCGCCATCACCCCGCCCGCCAGCGCGCCGATGGCGGCGACCAGCCATGGGGCCTGACCCGGCTGCCACAACGGAGTGGACACCAGCGTGAAGGCGGTGAGCCCCGCGCCCCAGGCCGCGGCGTTCGCCAGGATCCACAGCGGCGCCCGATCGGTGAAGTGGCGCAGCACCACCCACTGCGCGCCGCCGAGGGAAAACACCAGTACCACCGAACCGACGACGATCACCGGGACCCGCACCCACACGGGCCAGTCACCGAAGCCGTCACCGAAGGCCATCGGCAGCACGCCTATCGACCAGGCCAGCACCGCGCCCGCGGCCGTGGCGATCACCCAATCCCGGATTCGCAAGCGGGACAACACGGTCCGGAGCACCCGGGCCTGGAACAGGCCGAGCACACTGCCCTCGATCGCACCGGCCACGATCATCACCGCGACCAGGGTCGCCGTCCCCGCGTGCGCGGTCAGCGCACCGCCGATCGCGGGTGCGAGAAAGCCGAGGAACGCCCCCACCGTCACCCTGGTGAACCACAGTTCGCGCAGATCGCTCCCCGTGTATGCGACCGGCACGCCGCTGCCTGGCGCCTGGTGCGTCGTGGCCATTGTGCTGCTCCATCCGTGTGTACGCCGCTCGGCGCGACTACCGCCGATCGTGCGCCCTGACCCGCGGACCTCGACAGAAGCCAAAGTCCCACGACCAGCGGCCTTTCGACGTCACCGGACCGGGGCCGGAGGGCCGTTGGTCCCCGCGATGCCGGGGCACAGTCCTCTGTCGTGGCGCCGCCGTGCACGGGAACGCTGAAGCTGTCCGGAACGCATCGTGGTCGCGGTCCCGGCCGCGCCGGAGTCCACCTGCCGGGAGTTCGGCGGGCCGGTCGACGAAATGGTCTGCGCCACCATGCCTTCCCCGTTGCGCGCGGTCGGCGACTCGTTCTGGAACTTCAGCCAGGTCGGCGACGAGGAAGTGCGCACGCTGCTCGCCACCCCGACGATCGGCGCCGCGCCGCGCGCCGCCGACCCGGTCGCGGTGCTGCGCGCCGCCGCGCTCGAGGCGCCGGCGGGCGTCCCGCCCGAACACGCGCTCGACGAGCTGATCGGGGACGCGCGCTTCGTGCTCATCGGTGAGAGTTCGCACGGCACCGCCGAGTTCTACGCCGCCCGCGCCGCCATCACCGGCTGGCTGATCAGCGAACGCGGCTTCGCCGGTGTGGCCTGCGAAGCCGACTGGCCCGACGCCTACCGCGTCGACCGCTACGTACGCGGCCTCGGCACCGACCACTCGCCGACGCACGCGCTCAGCGGATTCGAGCGCTTCCCGGGCTGGATGTGGCGCAATACGGTGGTGCGCGAATTCGTCGAATGGCTGCGGCTGCACAATGATCGGCGCCGCCACGACGGGCTCGACTGCGCCGGCTTCTACGGCCTGGACCTGTATTCGATGCACCGATCGATACGCCGCGTGATCGAGTACCTGGAACGGGTCGATCCGGCCGCCGCGCACCGCGCGACCCGCCGCTACGCCTGTTTCGATCGGGCCTCGGAGGAGGACGGGCAGGCCTACGGCTTCGCCGCCGCGTTCGGCGGCGGGGAGTCCTGCCAGGCCGAGGTGGTGCGGCAGCTGGTCGAGCTGCAACGCGGGGCCGCCGAACTCGTCGAGACCGATGACGGCGACGCGTATTTCGACGCGCTGCGCAACGCCTGGTCGGTGCGCGACGCCGAGGCGTACTACCGGGCCATGTTCGGTCCCCGGGTGGATTCGTGGAATCTGCGCGACGAGCACATGGCCGACGCCCTCGACGCCCTCGCCGCGCAGCTGTCCCGGCCCGGGATCCCGGCCCGGATCGTGGTGTGGGCGCGCAACTCCCACGTCGGCGATGCCCGGGCCACCGAGATGGCCGCCGACGGGCAGCTCTCGATGGGGCAGTAGGTGCGCGAACGCCACGGAAAGCTCTGCCGCAACATCGGATTCACCACCGCGACCGGCACCGTCACCGCGGCCGACCGCTGGGACGGCGGCGCCCGACGCAAGTCGGTGCGCTCGCCGCTGCCCAGCAGCATCGAGGAACTGCTGCACGACATCGGAATGCCCGCGCTGTACCTGCGTACCGATCGTCCCGGCGAGGCCGCCGATATTCTGCGCATGCCCCGCCTGGAACGTGCCATCGGCGTCATCTACCAGCCGGGCACCGAGCGGCAGAGCCACTACTTCCACACCCGTGCCGCCGATCGCTACGACGCCCTCATCCACATCGACCGGACCACCGCCCTGCAACTTCTGGTGCCCGACAGCACCTGGGCCGCGGGCACGACGCCGGAGAACCTACCCGACCGGGCTCTGAGAATCGGTGCGGCGTTGGGAATCGGTGGGGCGCCGAGGCTCTTCGGCCGAGAGCCCGGACTCGGCCCGGCGCTGGGATCCTGCTCGCACCGTGGCGAGCAGGTCCGCGATGGCGTCCTGGATGCCGTCGGCGAGAACCTCGAGATCGGCGGTGGTGTCGTAATCGCCGGTGATGCCGAAGGCCAGCTGATCGCCGTAGCTGAGGATGGCGATGCCGGTGCGCAGGCGCATCGCGATGGGGACGGCGGGCAACAACTCCAGCACGTCCCGGCCCAGCATGCGCAGCGCCCGGCGCGGACCGGGGATATTCGTCGCCACGGCCGTCACCCCGCGCTGCGGCAGCCGCGACCACAATCGCAGCGACCAGGCCACCGGTGCGAACGGCACCCGCCCGGCGAGGGCGATCAGCGACTTCTCGGCCTGCGCGGCTCCGCTCGACTTGTGCCGGACCATGCGCCGGTGAATGGTGGTCAGGCGCTCGACGGGGTCCTCCAGATGCAACGGCAGCAGTGACATGACCGCCGAAACACGGTTGTCGACAATGGCTTTGGCATCGGCGGTGCGCACCGACACCGGTACCAGGATGCGCACCGAATTGCCGGTGGGATCCTCGCCGCGGCTCAGCAGGACCGTCCGGTAGGCCGCGGTCACGGCGGCCAGCACCACGTCGTTGACCGTCGCGTCGAATTCCCGGCCGATCTCGCGGATCTCGGTCAGGGAAGCCCGCGCGATCGCGTACCGCCGCTGCCGCCCGATCGGGCCGTTGAGCGAGGACGCCGCCGGGGCGGAGACCAGGGCGGCCGCCAGCGGGGCCAGGCTGCGCACCATGCCGACCGCATAGCGGGGCACATCGACCGGGAGCCGCAACGCGGTCACGGCCCAGTCGAACCTGCCGCGTCGATCCGCGGTCCCGGAGTCCGGTTCGGCGGGTTCGTGTGAAGCCCAGTCGTCGCAGAGGCTTTCGAACAGCGTCACCCCGGAGATGCCGTCGGCGAGACTGTGGTGCACCTTGAGGATCATGGCCCAGCGTTCACCCGCGAGGTGGTCGACGACCACGCACTCCCACAGCGGATGGTCGCGGTCCAGGCGCTCGATCAGCGCGGTGGCAACGAATTCGCGCAGGGCCGGTTCGTCGGCCGGGGCGGGCAGCGCACACCACCGAATATGGTGGGCCAGGTCGAAATTCGGATCGTCCTCCCAGACCGGAGCGGTCAGGTCCAGCGGCGCGCGCCGCATGCGCTGGCGCAATCGGTCATTTGCCGCGACTCTGTCGGCGAGCGCCGCAACGAACTCCGTGTGGGCTGGAGGCGTCCCGGAAAGGATCGCCACCGCCGCTATTCCGAGGCTCACATGCCGGTCCGAGTCCTCGAGTTCGATGAATCCCGCATCCAGCGGCCGCAATTCGGTCATGACCGATACCTGATCTTCGATTGTGGGTACTGCCGTTTCCAGCATGTCGGGTCGACCGGGCGCGCGGTGACGGCCGAAGGTCACCGATTCCTCGGTCAGAGGTCGCCGATCTCGGCCCGGTAGGCCGCCACCGCGGTCGGCAGCGTCGGGAACAGCCGGTCGGCGCCGATCCGGTCGGCCAGTCCGGCCGCGCGCAACGCCGCCAGCAGGTCGTGTTTGACCCGGGCCATCGCGAAAACGATGCCGCGCGACGCCAATTCCGAGCGCAGCTGCTCGACCGCGTCCAGGGCGGTCAGATCGACCTCCACATTGGCCTCGGTATTGAGCACGAACCAGCGCACCGGTGCGTTAGCCGAGGCGAAGGCCTCCACGGCGGTCAGCGCCCGGTGCCGGAAGTCCTCGGCATTGGCGAAGCACAGGGGCGCGTCGTAGCGGTAGATCACCAGCCCGGGAACGGGTTTCGCCTCCGGATAGTCGTCCACGTCGTGCATGCCGGCCAGGCCCGGCACGAAGCCCAGGATCGCGTCGTGCGCGTGGGCCACCCGGCGCAGCAGATCCAGGATCGACAGCCCGACCGCGAGCAGAATGCCGTAGAGCACGCCGACCGCGAGCACGGCCACCGCGGTACTCAACGCCAGTACCAGCTCGCTGCGGCGGAATCGCGCCAGCCGGGCGAATTCGCGAAGGTCGATCAGCCGCAGCGCGGCATACACCACCAGCGTGCCCAGCGCCGCGGACGGGAAGGCGGCCAGTACCGGCCGCGCCCAGAACAGCGCGAGCAGTATCGTCGCCAGCGCGGCCACCGCGTACCCCTGCGTGCGCGCGCCCGCGGCGTCGGCGATCGTGGTGCGGCTGCCACTGCAGCTGACCGGGAAGCCCTGGGAGACACCGGCGGTCAGATTGGTCACGCCCAGCGCCAGCAGTTCGCGGTTGGCGTCGACGGTGTCGCCGTGCCGTGCCGCGAAGGCGCGCGCGGTCAGCACATTGTCGGAGAATCCGACCAGGGCGATGCCGAGCGCGGGCAACAGCAATCCTGTCAGATCCGATGCGGCCACGTGCGGCAGGCCGGGGACCGGCAGCCCCGAGGGAATCTCGCCCACCACGCGAATGCCGTGCTCGCGCAGGGAGAACACCGCCGCGACCGCGGTCGCCCCCAGCACCGCGAGTAAGGGACCCGGGACCCGCGGCGCCTTCCATGCCGACAGCAGCAGCACCGCCAGCGTGCCGGCGGCCAATATGACCGTCGGCCAATGCAGTTCGTCGATCTGGTCCGCGAACGAGCGCAGCTGGTGGGGAATGCTCTCGCCCGCCACCGGGACCCGGGTCACGTGCCCCAGCTGACCGACGATCATGATGCCCGCGGTCCCGGCCAGATAGCCGACCAGCACCGGTTTCGACAGCAGATCGGCCAGCAGCCCCAGCCGGGCCACCGCGCCCACCACCCCGCCCACCCCCACCAGCAGCGCCAGGGCCGCCGCCAGCGCGGCGTACCGGGCCGGGTCACCGGATGCCAAGGGCGCCAGGGCCACCGCCGTCATCAGTGCCGTCGTCGACTCCGGGCCGACCGACAGCCGCCGCGAGGTGCCCACCACGACATAGACCGCCAACGGCGCGAGCGCGGCCCACAGACCCACGATCGGCGGCAGACCGGCCACCGTCGCATACGCCATGACCTGCGGAATCAGATACGCGGCTACGGTCACGCCGGCCACGGCATCCAGCCGCAGCCACTCCCGGCGGTAACCCCGGAACTGGGTCAGTCCCGGCAGCCACCGATCCACGGTGCCACCCGTCAGTGCACCGTATCCACTCATCGATGCACCGTACCGCGCGTCGGCGTCATCGCGCGGCGATGGCGTCCCGGGACGAGAACACCGGCGGCGAAGGCGGGTCCATGGACTCTGGCGGGCGCCGCGGCCGGATGCTGGGATGAGGTGTGCAGAACTCGGTGGGCGGGGTGACGCGGGTGCTGGTGCTGGGGGCGGGGGTGATCGGGCGGGTGTACGCCGCCCGGCTCGCGGCGGCGGGGACCGATGTGGAGTTGCTGGCGCGCGGGTCGACACTGCGCGCACTCGCCCGGCAACCCATCACGCTGCGTTCGCGCGGACGGTCGCAGCGGGTGCCGGTCTCGGTGGTGGACACCGCGCGCGGCCGCTACCACGCCGTGCTGGTGGCGGTGCGGCGCGATCAGCTCGATTCCGCACTGGCGCAACTGGACTCGATCGACTGCGGCGAGGTCGTCACGCTCTGCAACCACCCACTCGGTCTGGACGAGTTGCGTGCGCGGATCGGACCGGAACGGCTGATCGCCGGTCTTCCCGGTGTGGGCGGATACCTGGCGGACGACGGCGGCGTCGAATACCTCGAGATCCGGCAGCAGCCCACGACCCTGGAACAGCGCGGCGGGCACGAACCCGCGATCGCGGAAATGCTGCGCCGGGCCGGATTCGCGGTCGCCACCACCGGCCGCATGGACGACTGGCTGGCCACCCACGCGGTGTGCATCGTCGCGATGTGCGCGGCGCTCGAACGCGCCGGTTACGACGCCTCGGCACTCGCTCACGACCGTCCGGCCCTGGCGGCGCTGGTGCGCGCCGTGCGCGCCGGATTTCGCGGGCTGGGCGATCGCGGCATCGAGACCGTGCCAGCGGGGCTGGTCTTCCTGTTCACCAGGACACCGACCGCTTTCGCGGCGGCGTACTGGGGCAGGGCACTGCGCGGGCCGCTGGGAGCGGTGGCCTTCGCGCCCCACGCCCGTGCCGCCCGCGATACCGAAATCGCCGCGTTGCGTGCGGATGTGGCCCGGCTGCTGCCTCCAGGGACGGCTCCCGACCTCGACGCCTTCCTGTCCGGCGGCGGCGTTACCTCGAATCCCCACCGCCCCAACGCCAGTCGATGATCTCGGGCGTATCGATACCGTAGCGGCGGGCGTACGCCTCGGCGGCCTCGCGGCGCGCGGTGAGGTCCGCGGTGAACCGCTCGAGCCGATCGCGCACCCGCGGGACCTCGGTCAGGGCCGCGGCCGCCAGGGTGAAGCGGTCGATGCCGTTCATCGCGCACATGCTGAAAGGCGTTGTGGTGGTGCCGTTGTCGGTGAAGCCGTGCACGTGCATGGCGTCGTGGCCGGGGCGGCGGTAGGCGATGCGGTGGATCAGCCAGGGGTAGCCGTGGAAGGCGAAGATCACCGGGGCGTCGGTGAAGATGTCGCGATACTCGTCGTCGCCGATCCCGTGCGGGTGGCGGTCGGGCGGGAACAGCCGGGCCAGATCCACCACGTTCACCACGCGAACCGCCAAGTCCGGCACCAGTTCCCGCAGCAGCATCGCCGCGGCCAGGGTTTCCTGGGTGGGCACGTCGCCCGCGCAGGCCAGCACCACCTCGGCGGGCCGATCAGTGTCCGAGCCCGCCCACCGCCAGGCGCTGAGCCCGCGTTCGCAGTGCACCCGCGCCGCGTCGTCGTCGAGGTATTGCAGCGCGGGCTGCTTCCCT
>NZ_BJWY01000076.1 GCF_007990715.1 Nocardia seriolae NBRC 15557
CGACACTAGAGGTCCACCACCGCCGGTTGTTCGTAGAGTCCCGGTAGCCGATGGGTGTGGGCGTACACGACGGCCTGGACCCGGTCGCGGACACCGAGTTTCGCGAGCACATTGGAGACGTGGGTTTTGATGGTCTGCTCGCCGACACCGAGGGCCGCGGCGATCTCGGGGTTGGTGCGCGCCTGCGCAATCAGGATCAGCACCTGATGTTCGCGTGGAGTCAGGGCCGCGAGTTCCGGTGCACCGGTGAATGGTTCGACACCGTGGGTCAGGCGCGTGAGCAAACGGCGGGTCGAGCGCGGATCGATCAGCGCGTCGCCGTGTGCCGCGGTCCGGATGGCGGCGACCAGATCCCGGGTCGGCGCGGTATTGGTCAGGAACCCGCTGGCACCGAGACGTAGTGCGCGATAGAGGTTTTCGTCGGTGTCCCGGTCGGCGAGGGTGAGAATCCGGCTGGCGCCGCCGAGTTCGGCGACCGCCTCGACGGCGGCCGGGTCGGCGAGTCCGGGCAGTTCGAGATCGAGGATGGCGATATCGGGTCGCAGCCGCCGCATTTCCCGGATGGCGGCGGCCCCGTCGCCGACCTCCGCGACGCAGTGCAGGTCCGGCTGGGTCTCGAGGACCGCCCGCAGGCCGGAGCGGAACAGGATCTGGTCATTGCCCAGCAGTACGGAGATCGTCGAATCCCGTTGCACAGCGGCGACTTCGGCCGACGCACCCGCCGGACCGGGTTCGAGACCCAGGATGGCGCCGCGACCGGCGATCGGGGCGGCGTCCGCGCTGCCGGGAGACAGCACGGTGGCGCTGATCGCCAGCACCAGCGTGGACACCAGCCGCAGCAGCAGCGGGTGGGTCGGATTGGTCGTGGCCATGTGCCCAGTCTGCTTCAGCGTAGGAATCCCGTGTAGTTCCGGCTCATCAACTGACTCTCCATCTGCTTGACGGTGTCCAGGCCCACGCTCACCACGATCAGCACCGAGGTGCCGCCGAAGGCGAGACTCTGCGCCGTACCGCCGGTGCGCAGCAGCAGATTCGGCAGCACGGCGACGACACCGAGGTAGACCGAGCCCGGCAGCGTGATCCGGCTCAGGACGTGGTTCAGGTAATCCGCGGTCGGCTTGCCCGGGCGATACCCCGGAATGAAGCCGCCGAACTTCTTCATCTCGTCCGCGCGCTCCTCCGGATCGAAGGTGATCGCGACATAGAAGTAGGTGAAGAACACGATCAACGCGAAGTAGATCGACACGTAGACCGGATTGCTCGGATTGACCAGATACTTCTGGATCAACTCCTGCCACTTGGCCGGATTGCCCGAGGACTTCTGGGTCAACTGCGCCAACAGGTTCGGCAGATACAGCAGCGACGAGGCGAAGATGACCGGGATGACACCGGCCTGATTCACCTTCAACGGCAGATACGTCGAGGACCCGCCGTACATCTTGCGGCCGACCACGCGCTTGGCGTACTGCACCGGAATCCGGCGCTGGCCCTGCTCGACGAAGATGACACCCACGATGACCAGCACGATCGCGCCACAGACCGCGCTCAGCGTCAGGATGCCGCGACTGTCCAGAATCGACCTGCCCTGGCTCGGGATTCGAGCCGCGATGCCGGCGAAGATCAGCAGCGATATGCCGTTGCCGATGCCGCGTTCGGTGATCAGTTCGCCGAACCACATGACCAGGGCCGCGCCCGCGGTCATGACCAGCACGATGATGATCATCCCGAAAATCGAGGTGTCGTCCAGGATGTCGTGCGGGCAGCCCCGCAACAGCTCTTTGCGAGAGGCCAGCGCGACCAGGGTCGTCGCTTGCAGGATCGCCAGCGCGATCGCGACATAGCGGGTGTACTGCGTGATCCTGATCTGCCCGGTCTGCCCCTCCTTGCGCAGTTCCTCGAACCGCGGAATCACGACGGTCAGCAGCTGGGTGATGATGCTCGCGGTGATGAACGGCACGATGCCGATCGCGAACACCGACAGTTGCAGCATGGCCCCGCCGGAGAACAGATCGATCAGCTGGTAGATCCCCGCCGATTCACCGCCGGAGACGAGCCGGATACAGCTGCGCACGGACTTGTAGTCGACGCCGGGCGAAGGCAGCGCCGCACCGAGGCGGTACAGCGCGATCAGCCCCAGCGTGAACAGGATCTTCCGCCGCACATCCGGTGTCCGCACGGCAGGCACGAGCGCGGCTAGCACAGGCCCTCCTCGACCGATGACGTTGCCGGACACCATGATCGGCCCTGTCCGGGGCCCTCGACGCTACGGATTTCCGTACCCGCCCACGTCGCCCGCCAGGCCGAATTCGGCCTCCCCCGATGGAGGGAACGAGACCGTTTCGACACGCGGCTCCGACACTCCGTATCGCCCGTCACGCCCGTATCCCGGCGGGCGATAGGGACGCAGTATCGCGATACGTCCGAGAGGCGGACACCAGATGAAAGTCATTGCCGGACCGCCGGCCACACGCGCGAGCCTGATGCTCTGTGCGGCACTGATCACCTGCACGATCGCCGGCTGTAGGGCGGACACGACCGGCACGGGCGCTCGGGCGAGCGACACGTCCTCCCCCGTTGCCCAGCAGACGAGTACGACGGCGGCCGCTTCGCACTGCGTCGACGAGAACATCGCCGATATGGGCCCGAACGAGATGCTCGCGCTGATGCGCGCCGGAATCCGCCAGCTCGGCGGCAGCTGGGCGCAGTCCGCCGACCTGCTCGATTCCATGACCTATCCGGATGATCAGTGGCCCTGGGGTCCCCAGCCGAAGCACGCTCTCGCCGACTACGTGCGCGGCGTGTGCGATTACCTGCCGGCGGTCTATCCCGCGGACACCGTCGAACGAATTCGAACGATCTCGGGTGTGCTCTTCATGGACCCGTTGACCACCTGCACCACCTGGCGCATCGGCGGCGCGGAGACCGCCAGGACCCGGAAGACCGATCTCGCTGCCATCACCGATCCGGCGCAACGGGCGATCGCGGAAATCACGCTGAAGTACTTCTGCCCGCAGCTCGGTTGAGCGGATCGGCTCGGAGTCAGGGCTGCACCCGCGTGCCCCGCTGCCAGACCGCCCACGTCAAAGGCACACCCGGGCGGTAGGCGAGGTGGGTGGCGGAGGGGGCGTCGAGGATGTGGAGGTCCGCGGTGGCGGCCGGGCGCAGGACGCCCACCGCGCCCGGGGCGGTGAGGTCGTGGGAAAGGGCCAGGGCCGCACCGGCGGTCGCGGCGTGGATGGCCTCGGGGATGGTGAGGCCCATTTGCAGGACCGCGGTGGTGACGCAGTAGGGCATGGACGTGGTGTAGGAGCTGCCGGGATTGGCATTGGTGGCCAGGGCTATTCGCGCGCCCGCGTCGAGGAGGCGGCGCGCGGGGGCCAGGGGCTGGCGGGTGGAGAGGTCGCAGGCGGGCAGGAGCGTGGCGACCGTGGTGGAGGCGGCGAGGGCTTCGACGTCGGCGTCTGTGAGGTAGGTGCAGTGGTCGACGCTGGCCGCACCGTGATCGATTGCCAGTCGCACGCCGGGGCCGGGGGCGAGCTGGTTGCCGTGGACTCGCAGGCCGAGCCCTCGGGATTTGCCCGCCTCGAGAACTCGCGCGGATTGAGCGGCGTCGAAAGCGCCTGTCTCACAGAAGACATCGATCCAGCGGGCGTGCTCGGAAACCGCGTCGAGCATGGGGCCGCAGACCAGGTCCAGGTAACTGTCTGCGGTGAAGTCGGGTGGAACGATGTGCGCGCCCAGGAAGGTGACCTCGTCCACCACCTCGGCCGCGAGGGCGGCGCAGCGTTTCTCGTCGGCGACGGTGAGGCCGTAGCCGGTCTTGGTCTCCAGGTAGGTGGCGCCCTGGCGCAGCGCCTCGGCGCGCAGGCGGCGGAGGTTGATAGCGAGGGCGGCGTCGTCGGCCGCGCGGGTGGCTTCGACGGTGATACGAATGCCTCCGGCGGAGTATGGGATTCCGCTCATGCGGGCGGCGAATTCCTCGGTGCGGTCACCGGCGAAGACCAGGTGGGTGTGGCTGTCGACCCCGCCGGGGAGCACGGCGCGGCCGCCGACATCCACCCGGTGGTCGGCGTCCGGGGCGGAGCGGGACGGGCCGATCCAGCTCACCCGCTCGCCCTCCAGGACGAGGGCAGCGTCGTGCACGACACCGAATTCGTCGGTATTGGTGGTGAGTTCGGAGATTCCGGTGATGACCGTGGCGGCCGGGTTCACTGCCATAGCGCTCCGATCTCGGTCTGTAGAGCGGCGGGGACATCGGTGACGGTGCGGTGCACGCGGTCGCGGACCACCCACCGCCCCGCGATCATCACGTCGGTGACATCGGATGAGGTTGCCGCGAAGAGGATTCCGGGTCCTTCGACCCCGGCGGTGCGCGGTGAGCAGGTGTCGACGCAGACCAGATCCGCGCCGCGCCCGGGCGCGATGGCACCCTGATTCGACCACCCGGACGCGGCATGAGCCGTTGCCGCGGAAAGCAATTCATGAGCGTCGAAGCGCCCGCGCTGCCCGCTGGCGAGCCGTTCGTGGAATTCCAGCGCCCGCGCCTCGAACCACGGGTCGATGATCGACTGGCCGTCGCTGCCCAGGGCCAGACGCGCCCCGGCATCGGCGAGGGCGCGGGCGAGGCCGATCCCGTCGCCGAGGTCGGCTTCGGTACTCGGACACAGGCAGGCCCAGCAGCCGGAGAGCTCGGCGATATCGCCGGGCGTGAGGTGGGTGGCGTGCACCGCCGTCGTGCGAGGGGTGAGAGCTCCTGCCGCCGAGAGCAATTGGGTGGGCGTGCAACCGTGGACGGCGAGGCACTCCTCGTTCTCGCGCGGCTGCTCGGACAGGTGCACGTGCAGCGGCCGACCGGCCGCACCGTGCACCACCGCGGGCAACTGCTCGGCCGGCACCGCCCGCACGGAGTGGATGGCCGCACCGGTGACGACCAGATCTCCTGCCGGATCGAAGGATTCGATCCGCCGCGCCCAGGCGTCGGCATCCCCGTCGTCGAAGCGCTGCTGCACCCCGGTGGTGGGTCGCCCGAAACCGCCTGCCAGATAACACACATCGAGCAGCGTCAGCCGGATCCCGGCGTCGGCCGCCGCCGCGACCAGCGCGTGGGAGAACTCGTTGGGGTCGGCGTAGCGCTGTCCGTGCCCGGGATGGTGCAGGTAGTGGAATTCCGCGACACTCGTGTACCCGGCGAGCACCATCTCCGCGTACACCGCCCGCGCGAGCCGGTAGTAGGAGTCCGGCTCCAGCCGCCGCGCCACCGCGTACATGCGCTCGCGCCAGGTCCAGAAGCTGCCGCGATCGGCATGGGTGCGCCCGCGCAGAGCGCGATGGAACGCGTGCGAGTGCGCATTGGCGAAGCCGGGCACGACCAGACCCGGAAGCGTTGTTCCGCACGGCTTCTCGCCCTCCGACACCGCCGTGACGACCCCCTCGGCGACATCGATGCGTACCCCCTCGGCCACCCCGCCGGGGAGCCAGGCCCGCGCGCACCAGTAGGTGGTCATCCGGCGAGGCTCCGCAGCACCCGGGCCAATTCCGCGGTGCCGTGGTCGATATCGGCGGGCTCGGCGAATTCCTCGGGCGCGTGGCTGATCCCGCTCGGATTGCGCACGTACAGCATGGCCGTCGGCACGAACCGGGCCAGCACCGCGGCATCGTGCCCCGCACCGGTCGGCAGCACCGGCGCGCCGCCGAGCAGCGCGGTGAGCCGATCCCGCAGGCCGGTGTCGAAATCCGCGGCGCCCTCGTAGGACTCCTCCCGGACCTGCACCGCGCATCCTTCGACTTCGGCTGCCGCCCCGGCCCGTTCGGTGATCTCGGCGACCAGCTCGTGCACGTCGCCGGGCCCGGCCAGTCGCGCGTCCACCCAGACGTCGACCCGCGAGGCGATCCCATTGGTCCCGCCCGGCGTGGGCACCAGCCGCCCCACGGTGGCGCGCGCGTCCGGCACCGCACGCGCCACCTGCCGCACCGCTGTCACCAGGGCAGCCGCGGGCAGCATCGGATCCCGGCGATCACCCATGAGGGTCGTCCCGGCGTGATTGCCCTGACCCGTGAATGTGAACCGCCATCGACCGTGCGGAATGATTCCGCTGCCGACGGCCAGCGGCGCGTCCAGGCGCACAAGTCCCTGACCCTGTTCTACATGCAACTCGATGAAGGCGCCTATCCGGCCCATCATTTCGGCATCACGTCCGAAGTTCTCCGGCGCATATCCGGCGGCGCGGGCACTGTCGGCGAAGGTGTCGCCATTGCCGTCCCGCAGCGCCAGCGCCCGCTCCGGCGCGAGGGTTCCGGTCAGCAGCCGAGAGCCGAGGCACGGCACCCCGAAGCGCCCGCCCTCCTCCTCGGCGAACACCACGATCGCCAGGGGCCGCCGCGGCGAGAACCCCTGTGCCCGCAGCAGATCGAAGGCCGCCAGGGCGCTCACCACCCCCAGCGGCCCGTCGTAGGCACCACCGCCGGGCACCGAATCCAGGTGGCTCCCCGTCACCACCGCGTTCGCCCCGGGCCGCCCGAGCCAGGCCCACACATTGGCGTTCCGATCCACGTGCACGTCCAGGCCCCGGGCTCGGGCGGCCGCCGAAAACCATTCCCGCAGTTCGCTGTCGGCATCGGTGAACACATGCCGCGAATACCCGCCCCGGCCCCGGTCCGCGCCGACGTCCTCGATCTCCTTCAGCAGGCCATTGGCAGACACCGGCTTCACCCTTCCCACATCGGAATCCGAACCCCTTGCGCGCGGGCGACCGCCTCGGCCTCCGGGTAACCCGCGTCCACGTGGCGCAGCACGCCCATGCCCGGATCATTGGTGAGCACCCGGTCGATCTTCTGGGCGGCCAGGGCACTGCCGTCGGCGACGGTGACCTGGCCCGCGTGAATGGACCGTCCCATGCCCACGCCGCCGCCGTGGTGGATGGACACCCAGCTGGCTCCGGAGGCGGTATTGACCAGGGCGTTGAGCAGCGGCCAGTCGGCGATGGCGTCGGAGCCGTCGGCCATGGACTCGGTTTCGCGGTAGGGCGACGCCACCGATCCGCAGTCCAGGTGGTCGCGGCCGATCACGATGGGCGCGGAAACCTCACCGCGCGCGACCATCTCGTTGAAACGCGCCCCGGCCGCCTGCCGTTCCCCGTAGCCCAGCCAGCAGATGCGCGCGGGCAGCCCCTGGAAGGCGACGCGCTCGCCCGCCAGCCGGATCCAGCGGGCGAGGGATTCGTGTTCGGGGAACAGGTCGAGGATGGCGCGGTCGGTGGCGGCGATATCGGCCGGATCACCGGAGAGCGCGACCCAGCGGAAGGGGCCCTTGCCCTCGCAGAACAGCGGGCGGATGTAGGCGGGAACGAAGCCGGGAAAGTCGAAGGCGCGGTCGTACCCGGCGAGCTTGGCCTCGCCACGCAGGGAGTTCCCGTAGTCGAACACCTCGGCGCCGCGATCCATGAAACCGACCATGGCTCCGACGTGCAGCGCCATGGAATCCCGTGCACGGCGGGTGAATTCGTCGGGCTTCCGGCTCGCGTAGTCGTCCCAGTCCTCGAGCGCGATCCCGATCGGCAGGTAGGTGAGCGGGTCGTGCGCCGAGGTCTGATCGGTGACGATGTCGACCTCGACCTCGCGTCGCAGCAGCTCCGGCAGCACCTCGGCGGCATTGCCGATCAACCCCACCGACAGCGGCCGCCGCTCGGCCTTGGCGGCCAGCACACGCCGCAGCGCATCGTCGATATCGTCGGCGATCTCGTCCAGATACCGGGTCTCGACCCGGCGTTGCGCGTGCCGCGGATTGCATTCGACGCACAGCGCCACCCCGCCGTTCATGGTCACCGCCAGCGGCTGCGCACCGCCCATGCCGCCGAGACCCGCTGTGAGCGTGAGCGTTCCGGTCAGGGTTCCGCCGAATCGCTTGGCCGCCACCGCCGCGAAGGTCTCGTAGGTCCCCTGCAGAATCCCCTGCGTACCGATGTAGATCCACGACCCGGCGGTCATCTGCCCGTACATGGTGAGCCCGGCCGCCTCCAGCCGCCGGAACTCCGGCCAATTCGCCCAGTCCGGAACGAGATTCGAATTGGCGAGCAGCACCCGCGGCGCCCACTCGTGGGTGCGCAGCACGCCGACCGGGCGCCCGGACTGCACCAGCAGGGTCTCGTCCTCGCGCAGGTCGAGCAGGGTGCGGGCAATCGCGTCGAAGCTGGGCCAGTCGCGGGCCGCCTTGCCGGTGCCGCCGTAGACGACCAGGTCCTCCGGCCGCTCGGCGACCTCGGGGTCCAGATTGTTGTGCAGCATGCGCCAGGCCGCCTCGGTCTGCCAGCTGCGTGCGGTGAGTCCGGTGCCGCGGGCGGCGCGAACGGTTCTGGTCATGATGAAACCCCCAATGCGAGAAGGTGATCCGCCGCTCCCGACCGCACCAGATCGGTGACGGCGGCGATATCCGGTGCCAGATGCCGATCCGGTCCCGGCCCGGGCACCCGCGCCCGCACCAGATCCCGCAGCGCACCCGTCACCGGAGCGGGCCGCAGCGGCTCCCGGAAATCCAATGCTCGTGCCGCGGTGAGCAATTCGATGGCCAGCACGGTCGTCAGCCCGGCCACCGCGCGGCGCAGCTTGCGGGCGGCCGCCCAGCCCATGGACACGTGGTCCTCCTGCATGGCACTGGAGGGAATCGAATCCACCGAGGCCGGTACCGCCAGTCGCTTCAGCTCCGACACCACCCCGGCCTGGGTGTACTGGGCGATCATGTACCCGGAGTCGACGCCCGGATCGGCGGCCAGGAACGCGGGCAGCCCGTGCGAGCGGTGCACATCCAGCATGCGATCGGTGCGCCGCTCGGCGATGCTCGCCACATCCGCGACCGCGATGGCGAGGAAGTCCAGCACGTAGCCGACCGGCGCGCCGTGGAAGTTGCCGTTGGACTCCACCCGGCCGTCCGCGAGCACCACGGGATTGTCGATGGCCGAAGCCAATTCGCGCTCGGCGACGGTCTCGGCATGCGCCAGGGTGTCCCGGGCCGCACCGTGCACCTGCGGCGCGCAGCGCAGCGAATACGCGTCCTGTACCCGCGGGCAGTCCGCGCCGCGATGGCTGGCCACGATCTCCGACCCGGCCAGCGCCGCCCGCATGCGCGCCGCCGCCAGCGCCTGCCCGGGATGCGGCCGCAGGGTTTGCAGGTCCGCCGCGAACACCCGGTCGGTGCCCAATTGCGCCTCCACGCTCATGGCGGCGGTGAGATCGGCCAGATCGAACAGGCGGCGCAGATCCTCGATGGCCAGCACAAGCATGCCCAGCATGCCGTCGGTGCCGTTGGTGAGGGCCAGACCCTCCTTCTCCGCCAGCACGATCGGGGTCAGTCCGTGCTCGGCCAGCGCCGGGGCGATGGGCCGCGGCCCGTCGGGACCGAGCACCGAGCCCTCGCCCATGAGCGCCAGCGCCACCGCGGCCAGCGGCGCGAGGTCGCCCGAGCAGCCCAGTGAACCGTATTCCGGCACCACCGGAATCAGGCCGCTGTCCAGCAGCCCGGCCAGGGCCCGCGCGGTCTCGGGTCGCACGCCGGTGTGCCCGGACAGCAGGGTACGCAGGCGCAGCAGCATCATGGCCCGGACCACCTCGGGCTCGACCGGCTCGCCCGCACCGGCGGCGTGCGAGCGAATCAGGGAGCGCTGCAGGTCGGTTCGCCGATCCGGCGGAATGTGGCGCAGGGCGAGCGCGCCGAAGCCGGTGGACACCCCGTATACCGGTCGGTCGCTGTGGGCGAGCTGGTCGATGTGCCGCCGTACCCTGGCCAGCTCGGCCAGCGCGTCCGGGGCCGGTTCGATCCGGGCCCCGTGGCGGGCCACGGCCACCACCGCCGCCGGGCTCAAGGGGCCCGCTCCCACCGGCACCCGGTCGGTTCCGATTCGCGTCATGGGCACCATTCCAGCGCCTCCGAGCCTTCGGATCGAGCACCCACGACCGGGTTTCGTCTGGTATTTCAGACAGTATGGGCGGTGACATTCCCGCGCTGCGGCGCGGACTCCGGGTGCTGGACCTGTTGGCCCAGCGTCCGCACCCGGTGCCCGCCGCGCTCATCGCCCGCGAGCTCGGACTGCCCAGATCCTCGACCTACCAGCTGCTCAACGAGCTGCGGAAGGCCGGATACGTGACGTATCTGGACGCCGAGCGCAAGTACGGGCTGGGCCTGGCCGCCTTCGAACTCGGCTCGGCGTATCTGCGGCACGATCCGCTCGAAAGGGTGGCCGCGCCGCTGTTGCGCGGTTTGGTCGACACCGTCGGCGGGACCGGGCACCTGGGCATCCTGCACGGCCGCGAATCTCTGTACCTCATAGAGCAGCGGCCCGCGCGGCCGCAGACCCTGGTCACCGATGTGGGCGTGCGACTGCCCGCACAGCTCACCGCCACCGGCCGCGCCATGCTCGCCCGGCTCGACCCGGCACACGTGCGCGCCCTGTTCCCGGGTCCGGCCGCCTTCCCCATGCGCACCGCACGCGGGCCGCGCGATCTGCGCGGGCTGCGGCGGCTGTTGAAGACCGAGCGGGAGCGCGGCTGGGCCGTCGAAGACGGCTATGTCACAGCCGGTTTCGCCACGGTGGCGGCCGCGGTCTTCGACCACGGCGGCCGCCCGATCGCCGCGATCGGCCTGACCCTGCGCCACCACTGCCCCGACGGATCCGGCGAGAGTTCGCAGGCCCCCGACGAATCCGCCGAATGCGGACAAATCTGGCCCGAAATCGCCGCCCCGGTCCGCGCCACCGCGGCCGCCCTCACCGCCACCATCGGCGGCCGCCCACCCACCCCGACCGGTCGGCCGCATCGAATCACCTGAGTCGATCGAGGGTCGAATCCGGTAGCGCGGCAACCTCCGAAAGGGCGAATGCGCAGCTCACGGAGCATGGTGTGGGGTATCGTCATTCGCCAGAGAATGGCCGGACCGGAAGCCGACTTCAGCCGAGGGGTTTCATAACGTGCGCACTATGTTCCGGACGCTGGCCGTCGGCGCGGCCACGATCCTGCTGTGCTTCACTCCGGGCCTCGCCCACGCGGATCTGCCGGTGTCCGATCGCTGCCAGGATGTGAGTTTTCCGGTGGCACAGGGCACCATCGCGGGGACTCTGTGCCTGCCGGACGGGCCGACCGATGCGGTCATGGTGCTGATGTCGGGGTCCAACTACAACCATGTCTATTGGGATTTTCCGTATCAGCAGGACACGTACAACTTTCGGCGGGCCATGAACAAGGCCGGGTACGCGACGCTGGTGGCGGACCGGCTCGGCAACGGCGCAAGTAGCCGACCGCCCAGTCTGACGCTGACGGCCACCGGCACCGCGGACGCGCTGCACGTCATCGTGCAAGCCCTGCGCGGCGGGCTGGCGGGGCACGCGCCGTTCACCGAGGTCGTCACCGAGGGACATTCGCTGACCTCCAGCACCTCGATGTTGGAGGCCATCAACCATCACGATGTCGACGGCGTCATCTTGACCGGGTACTCGCACACGCTGAGCATCCCCGACATGCTCGGTGTCATCGCGACCTATCATTCGGCCGTCGATGAGCCCGAATTCGCCGGGCTCGGTATCGATTCCGGATATCTGGTGGCCCGGCCCGGGACCCGCGCCGCCAATTTCTACGGCGTGGACCCCGATCCCCAGGTGGTCGCCCTCGACGAGGCGACCAAGGAGACCTTCTCGCTCAGCGAGTACCCCGACGGCCTGCTGACCACGCTGCCCGGCCAGTCCAGCCTGCTGGATATGCCGGTCCTGCTCGTCGACGGCGGCCGTGACCGGCTGTCGTGCGGATCCGGGTTCAGGATCTGCGCCGACAGTGCCACGCTGCAGGCTTCGGAGAGCCGGTATTTTTCGCCCGCCGCCCGGCTGCGGGCCTATGTGCTGCCCGGCAGCGGGCATGCCATCAACCTCGCCCCGAATACACGGGACCATCAGGCCGTCGTCATCGATTGGATGAGGTCGGTCGTGGGCTGAGATCGGCTGCGGTCGAGGTAGTTTCCGATAACCTGCGCCGACTCGCCGATGGCACCCACGTAGCCGTCCGGCCGGACCAGGACATAGGTTCCCGGAGCCACGTCGTAGCCCTCGCATACCGACATCGGGAGCACGGGAATATCCAGCTGCGGAATGGGAGCATCGAAGGCCAGCAGGATGTGGTGCGGTCCCCGGAAGGTATCGAAAAGCCTTGTACCCGATGGGGAGTGGCCATCCGGTGCACGGTCGCCCGCTCGCAGGCCGCCCGGCCGGGCGCGGTCGTCGACGGTCAGCGGCCCGCCGCGATAGGTGATGTCGAGCTGATGGATGGCGGGTGCGCTGCCGCCGTGGAAGTCCCGGCGGTGCAGCAGCGTGCTCAGACCGAGAACGTCCGCCGCGACCGGCATGCGTTCGGCGGCATAGGTTTCCAGCAGATCCGGGTCCGCGCCCGCGGTGACGGCGGCGAGTTTCCAGCCCAGGTTGTAGGCGTCCTGCACGCCGGTGTTGAGGCCCTGGCCGCCCGCCGAGGAATGCACGTGCGCGGCATCGCCCGCCAGCAGGACCCGGCCCACCCGGTAGCGGTCGACCATGCGCGCGCTGACCCGGTACAGCGAGATCCAGCGCAGGTCGTGCAGGTGAATGCCGGTGCGGCCGGACCGTTCCCGGCACAGTCGGCGCACCGCGTCGAGGGTCGGGTCCGGCACCTGGTCGGCGGGCATCGACGCGACGAACTGGTAGTGGGGGCTGCCGGGCAAGTTCCACAGCGAGAAGCGTTCGCCCACATTGCCGTTGCCGGTGAGGATGTGGCAGAACCGGCCGTCGAGGCCGTCGGCGCGGACGTCGCCGATCAGGGTGCGCTCGGTTTCGAAGGTGTCGCCCTCGAAGCCGACACCGAGGGCCTTGCGGACGGTGCTGTGACCGCCGTCCGCGGCGACGAGGTAGTCGGCCCGCAGGTCGCCGTCCGCGGTGTGCGCGGTGACTCCGGTGGAATCCTGTGTGACGCCGATGATTTCGGTGTTCCACTCGACCCGTCCACCGAGCTCGATCAGGCGGGCGCGCAGGATCTCCTCGGTCCGCCATTGCGGAATCAGCCAGGTGTCGGGATAGGGCACCACCGGAGAGGCGGAAGGCCAAGGGGCTCCGAGCATTTCGGCGACGCTGCGCTCCCACACCACCTCGGATCCTCGGTAGAGGCGGAATTTCGGGAACGGTTCGCCACCGGCCAGCACGGCGTCGATCACGCCCAGGTCGTCGAAGACCTCGAGGGTGCGCGGTTGCAATCCCTTGGCGCGGGAGCCCGGGAAGACCCCGGCGGCCTTGTCGACGATGCGGCACGGCACATTCCGGCGGGCCAGGTCACAGGCCAGGGTCAGGCCGGTCGGTCCGGCACCGACGATCAATACGGTCACGGTGTGGTTCCTCTGCGATCGAGCAGGACGAGCAGGACATGGTCGACGAGGCGGGTGATGAAGGCGTCGTCGAAGGGTGCGCCGAGCTGTGCTCGGCGCATGATCATGGCCTCGGCCACGTCGTGGATGAGTTCGGTGTCGGTGTCGGCGGGCAGGTCACCGCGGGCGATGGCGCGGTCCAGCGCGTCGTGGAACGGCGACAGTTCCTCGTTGTCCAGGTGTTCGCGCAGGGCGGCAGCCAATTGCGGGTCGTGTCGCATGGCCACCATCAGGCCGCCGACCATGGCAGTGAAGCGCTCGGAAGACTTGGCGCGCAGCGACTCCAGCACGGCCACCAGGTCACCGCGCAGGGTTCCGGTGTCGGGCATGGCCGCCAGGTGCTGGGCGTCGTAGGCATCCAGGGCCGTCCGGAGCAGTTCGGCCTTATTGCGCCAGCGGCGATAGATGGTGGCCTTGCTGGCACCGGCGCGCGCGGCCACGGCATCCGTGGTCAGGGCCGGATAGCCGCTCTCGGCGACCAGATCCAGGGTGGCCGCCAGAATCGCGTCGACTCGCTCTTGTCCTCGAACCATGAGCGAAGGGTACGAATCCGTTTCGTACACTTCAAACACCCCGGCTCGGAGCGGGGACGCCGGTGACGAAGGCGGCGATCTCACCCAGCGCGCTGGGCTTCGGGGATCGGGAACAGGGGCCAGACGTGCGGCATGCCGGGTATTCGTGCCAGTTCAGGGGGCAGCCATCGGCGGCGGCCTTGGTCCGGAGGCGGTGTGCGTCGGCATTGAGGATCTCGCGAGTTCCGGTGAACAGGGCGATAGGCGGTAGGCCGTCCAGGGTCCCGAACAGCGGGCTGACCAAGGGGTCGCGCAGGTCGATTCCGCCCGCGAACATGCGGGTCAGGGTCCGCAGTCCGCGGGCGGGGACGATCGGGTCGAGGCGGTCGAGCGCGTCGATGGCCGGATCGGTGACGGTCGCGTCGAGGGCCGGTGAGAGCAGAACCAGGCGAGATGGTTTCGGGAGGCCGTGATCTCGGGCCCGCATGGCCAGGGACAGCGCCAGATTGCCGCCGGAGGAATCGCCCATGAGGGTCAGGTCCGGGGCGGATGCGCGGTCGGCGTAGAGGGACAGCAACCAGGCGTGGGTGTCGCGGGCGGTGCGCTCGGGGGAAAGGGGGTACATCGGGACCGTGATCGAACAGTCGAGCAGGTCAACCAGTTTCGCGATCAGTTCCCAGTGCGGGTCGGCGATCGGGCGGGCCCAGCCGCCGCCGTGCAAGTAGAGCAGCTGACGGGTGGGCTGCCCGGCGCGCGGGGCGAGGGTGTGGACCTTGCGGCCGTCGTACACCTCCTCCCCCACGCACAGTCGCTCCCGGAGCTGCGGCGGTAGCGGGGCCGGGCCCTTTCGCCGGTCCGCGGCGATCGTTCGCCGGATTCGCTCGGGGCCGTCGAGGGCGCGGCGCACGCGCAGCAGCCGCATGGCGTGGATCAGCAGACACGCTCTGATACTTGGCATTTCGGAACACCTCCGGCTCAAAGTGTACGAAACAGTTTCGTACACTTCAACCCTCGGGGATGCCCGCGGGTAGCGGCCGGATACGGACCGCCCCGGTTATTCGGCAATGAGTTTCACGGAGGATGTGGCTAGCATCGGCGTTCGTGCGTTCAGTTTCTGGGGGAGATTTCCGAATTCGACTGATCGCCCTCATCGCGGGGGTGCTCGGTGTTGTCTTGGCGGTCCTCACACCGCTACTGCCGGTCCGGCAGGACCGGGCGAGCATCGATTGGCCGCAACCGCAGTCGGTTCAACTGACCGCACCGCTGGTGGATTACGTCCCGCTGACCCTCCACATCAGCGTCCCGTGCGCGGTCCTGCGGGACATGTCGGCCGGAACCGTCCTCTCCACCGTCCCAGCGCAGGCCCCCGGAGCCGACGCCAAAGGTCTGATCGCACGAATCGAAGACAAGCCGGGCACCGGCCGCACCCTGTCGGTCACATTGCGCAGCATCCCGCTGCTCACCGCCTCGGTCTTCGAAATGACCGGTGTAGGAACAGCTTCCGACCCGGCAATCACCTCACCGCAGGGCGTGACGCCAACACCCACCGCCACGCCGACGCCCACCGCAACCCCCGCCGCGAACCAGCCCGCCGGCGCGACACCACCGAATAGCGCGACCCCTCCAGCAGGCGCGACTCCCCCCGCAGGCGCGACGCCGCCACCAGGCGCAACTCCTCCTCCCGGTGCGACTCCCCCTCCGGGGGCGACTCTTCCCCCAGGCGCGACTCCTCCCCCAGGCGCGACTCCTCCCCCAGGCGCGACTCCTCCCCCAGGCGCGACGCCGCCCCTCGGCGGCACTCTTCCGGCCGACGCTCCAGTGCCGCCCGCCAGCAGCGCAGATCTCGGGGGCGGCACGGCGATCGGGCCCGGTTCGGGGTCCGGGGTGACGCCGAATGTCGTGCAGCAGGCGGGTTGCGGTGCGCTGGTTATCCATTCGACCGCCGCCACCACCTCCGCCGAGCTGACGGGGCTGAAGCGGCCGGACGGTACGCCCCTGCGGATCACGCTCGACGAGGATGTGCGGCCGCAGATCGTCGGCGTGTATACCGATCTCGATCGGACGCGGCTCAGTGATGCCCGGCTGCACGCCGACATCGATGCGCGGTTCTCGTCGAGTCCGAGCCCATTGAAGCTCGCCGCCATGGCGAGTGCGGCGCTGTGCACGCTCATCGCGCTGATCTGCCTGTATTTCATCGATGCCGCCGACGGCCGCCGCAGGCGTCGTTTCCTGCCCCCGCGGTGGTGGCGGATCACCAGCACCGACGCGGTCGTGCTGGTCGTGCTCGGCGTCTGGCACGTGATCGGGGCCAACACCTCCGATGACGGCTACATCCTCACCATGGCCCGAGTGTCCGAATACGCTGGCTACACGGCCAATTACTACCGCTGGTACGGCGTCGCGGAAGCGCCCTTCGGCTGGCCCTACGAACTACTGGCCCAGATGACGCGCGTCTCCGACGCCAGCGTGTGGATGCGCACCCCCGCACTGCTGGCCGGACTCCTGTGCTGGTGGGTGATCAGCCGGGAAGTGCTCCCCCGCTTGGGTTCCCGTGTCCGCACCGGATCCGGAGCGCGCTGGACCGCCGCCCTGGTCTTTCTCGCCCTGTGGCTCCCCTACAACAACGGCCTGCGCCCCGAACCCTTCATCGCCCTGGGCGCCCTCCTGACCTGGTGCTCCATCGAACGCGCCATCGCCACCCGCCGCCTCCTCCCCGCCGCCGTAGCTGTCCTCATCGCAGCCTTCTCCCTGGCCGCAGGCCCCTCCGGACTGATCTGCCTGGCAGCACTTTTCGCCGGTTCCCGCCGAGTCCTGGCGATCCTGGTCAGCCAGGTCCGAGCCGAGTCGGCCCGCCCACTCGCCTACCTGGCACGGATCGCGCCGGTGCTGACGGCGGGCACGCTCGTGCTGACGGTCGTCTTCGCGGACCAGACCATTGCCTCGGTGCTGGAGGCCACCCGGGTGCGGAAGCTGGTCGGTCCCAATCTCTCCTGGCCGGATGAGCCGACCCGCTGGATCTCGCTGCTGTCGCTGACTCCCGACGGCTCGTTGTCGCGGCGGTTCGGTGTGCTCGCCATGCTGCTGTGCCTGGGCGTGTGTTTCGCGGTGGTGTTGCGCAAGGGTGGCCGCATCCCGGACACCTCGCGCGGCCCGGTCGCCCGGGTTCTCGGCATTGCCGCGATGTCGTTGCTGCTGATGGCGTTCACCCCCACCAAGTGGACCCACCATTTCGGCGTCTATGCCGGGCTGGCGGCCGCACTGGCGGCGGTGACCGCGGTCGCGGTGGGCGGCAACGGCATTCGCGTCCACTACCTGCGCTCCCTGTTCGCCGCCGCCGTCCTGTTCCTGGTGGCCTTCTGCTTCACCGGCTCCAACGGCTGGTGGTACGTCTCCGGCTACGGCGTCCGCTGGCCCGACCGCGCCCCGCTCCTCGGCGGAACCAGCATCGCCGCGCTGATCTTCGCCCTGGGCGTGCTGTGCCTGCTCGTCGCCGCCCGGCAGTACTACCGCGAGCCGTACCGCGAAACCAGCTCCGCGGCCAAGCCTTTCGACCGCATCGCCATCCGCCCACTGACCCTGGCCGCCGCCGTCCTGGTGCTCTTCGAAGTGGGCACCATGACCGCCGCAGCCTGGTCGCAATACCCGGCCTATTCGGTGGCCCTCTCGAATCTCCTTGCCCTGCAAGGCCACCCCTGCGCCCTGGCCGACGACGTCCTGGTGGAAACCACGCCCGAGGACTCCCTCCTACAGCCCTACACCGGCACCCCCGCCGACGGCCTGTCCGCCGACAACACCGGCTTCACCCCCAATGGCGTCGGCGACCTGGCCCCCGAAGGCGCGGTCCCCGGCGGCGGCAGTGGCGGCGGAACCCAAAAACCCACGCCCCCACCGGGCGGCGGCCCCACCGACAAACCCAAGGCCGACCCGGGAATCAACGGCAGCACCATCGCCCTCCCCTACGGCCTGGACCCCAAACGCACCCCCATCCTGGGCAACTACACCACCACCCAACCCCAGCCCGCCCACCTCACCACCCAGTGGTATCGAATGGATCTGGCTGCCGCACAACAGGATCCCACCTACCACATCGTGATCCTGACGGTGGCCGGACGCATCGCGGGCCAAGATCAGGGCCACGAAATCGAAGGCGCCGACCTCCGCGTCGAATTCGCCCACCGCGCCGACGACGGCACCACCAGCCCCCTCGGCACCCTGACCCCACCGGCCGTCGGCGGCGCCCCCGGCTGGCGCAACCTCCCCATCCCCCTCGACCGAATCCCCAACCGAACCAACGCAATCCGCCTGGTAGCCACCTCCGACGACCCCACCGGCAAGCAATGGATCGCCGTAACTCCACCCCGCCTCCCCCACCTCGCCACCCTCGATTCGGTAGTGGGCCACACCGATCCGGTCCTGACCGACTTCCACGTGGGCCTCGCCTTCCCCTGCCAACACCCCCTGGACCACCGCGACGGCATAGCCCAGCAACCGATTTGGCGCATCCTCCCCGACAAACTGAACTCCCAGGTCTCCGAAACCTGGCAGGGCTCCTCAGGCGGCGGCCCAATCGGCTGGACCACCCTCCTCCTCAAATCCCAAACCCTCCCCACCTACCTCAACCACGACTGGACCCGAGACTGGGGCGAACTCCAACGCCTCACCCCCTACATCGACGCCCCCACACCCCAACTCGCCGTCCGAGTCGAAACCCGCTGGGGCTGGACCGAAGACACCCCCATCAACGCCACCCCCGACCCGAGCGGAACCCACTGACCCACCCCACAGTCGACAAAAGGATCCGCCGCCGTCCCGGAATGCCGGGCGGCGGCGGATCTCTTGGTTGGGCAGTGGTCAGTTCTGGGGACCCGGGCCGGGGGCCGGGGCGCCTGCGGGCTGTTCGCCGTTCGGGGGCTGGGCGCCGCCGGGGCCGTCGGCGGGTGGGGCGGGTTGGGCGCCCGGGGGCAGGGGCTTGCCGATGTGCTGGGCGATGTCGGGGAGCATGCGGTTGGCTGCCTGTTCCCAGTTGCCCCAGTTGTGGACGCCGATGGTGGGGAGGTCGTAGGTGACGTTGTCGTAGTTCAGGCCCTGGAGTTTGGACTGGAAGGCCTTGGTGTTGGCGAGGGCTATGCCCTCGAGGGGCATGCCCTGGATGACGGCGTCGGTGGAGGAGAGGTCCTGTTGGGCGGGGACGGCGCTGCCCGCCGAGATGTAGAGGCGGGTGTTGTTCGCGACCAGGTTGCCCACGAAGCCGTAGGGGTCCATGCGCTGCCATTTGGGGCTGCCGGCGGCGGCCATGGAGTCGATGTTGTAGCCGCCGGCGGCCAGCAGGGCGAGGCGGAGAGCGTCGCGCATGCCGGGGGCGGACATGTAGAGGTAGCCGGAGAGCGAACCGGCGTAGTTGAACTGGTCGGGGTGGTAGGCGGCGAAGAGCAGGGCCGCGCTGCCGCCGCTGGACAGGCCGAAGATGCCGTTGCGGGAGTCGCTGAAGCCCAGGCGATCTCGCAGCGCGTCGCGCAGGTTCTGGGTGAGGAAGGTTTCCCACTGGTAGGTGTAGGACTTGCCGGAGGTCTCGTCCCAGCCCGCGATCGCCGAGCCGGAATCGCGGCTCGGGAACAGATTGGCGTCCGGATTGCTGCCGCCGAAGCTGCTGGGGCCATCCCAGTCCTGGTAGAAGCTGGACTCGCCGCCGACCGGCATCACCACATTGATATTGAACTTGGCCAGCGCCGCCGGAATGGCGGTGTGGATCTCCCAGCCGTTGTAATCGTTCTGCGCGCGTTCACCGTCGAGCAGATACACCACCCGATCGGTATTCCCGTCCGCCGCGCGCACGATGCGCGTCTTCACCGACCCCATGCTCGAATCGACATAGAAATCGAAGGCATTCGGATTCGTATCCGCCGCAGCCGGACCGGCTACCACCCCGAACGGCAGCATCGCGGCCACCGCGGCTCCCACCAGGCCCCGCTTGGCCCATCCTCCCCGCATATCCTGTTTTGCCCTTCCGTTGCCCGGCCGCACCCGGCCGCTCCCCTCGAATCCTCCCCCGCTCCCCTGTTCCCGGCGCGGCGGTTCGCCGTGCAGCATATCGGCTGCCGTTCGACCGGTCTCCCCGAATGCCTCGCCGGGCCTCCGTTGGCACCCATGGTGATTCACCCTGGAGTCTGGTTGGCAACGAATTGCTCACGTACACAACGAATCCGGGAAGACTCACGGATCCGCGCTGGATCCCCTGGCACGCGGGGCGGCTACTGCACGTGGCCGACCTACTCGGGCGCATCGAGATCGACCGTGAACGAAGCGCTCCGCCCACGGGCATCCAGGCGGCCGTCACCCCAGCTGGCGCTGCCATATGCATCGACATCGATGGCGTAGGCCCCAGCGGGCACCGACTCGGGCAGTTGGATCGAGGTCCGGTCCTGCCAATCGACGAGCCCGAGATAGGTGCGGCACGGCCGGGACCCGAGCGCCACCAGGAAGATTCGTGCTGACTCGAACTTCCGCGCCGCATCGCCCGAGTTCGGGACCGCCTCCACCGACCAGCCGACTCCCAGTGAACGATGTGCCGAGTCCCTGAAATCCACGGTGACGCGCAGCGACGACCGCTCCGTCACCCCTGCCCGGTCCCTCACGGCTGCCTCCTCGAACACCGGCGACGCACGGGCCGCGCGTCCCGGCTGCCGCACCTGACATCCAGGCTGGCACGGCCGCCGCGACGTGGCAATGCGTAGTGCCGGTCGGTCAGCCGTTGTGGACCACTTCTTCGAGATAGGCGATGACCTGTGCGGGATCGTCGGCGAAATGGACCAGGTCGGCCAGCGGCAGCGGCAGGAATCCTTCCGACTCCATGCGCTCGAACTGGGCGAGCAGGCCGTCGTAGAACCCGGCGGTGTTCAGCAGGACGACCGGTTTGCGGTGCATGCCATGCTTTTTCATCTCCAGGATCTCGGTGGCCTCATCGATGGTCCCGGTGCCGCCGACCATGATCACGACCGCGTCGGCGAGGCCGAGCAGCTTGGCCTTCCGCTCGGCCAGGTCGGCGGCGATGATCATCTCGTCCGCGTTCACTCGCGCCTTGCCGCGCAGGAACTCCACCGAGACGCCCACCAGCCGCCCGCCACTGTCCTGGACACCATCCGCGACGACCTTCATCAGCCCCACATCGGATCCGCCCCACACCAGCGCGTGCCCGCCCTTCCCGAGCAACTCCGCGAACTCACGGGCGGGCCGGGTGTAGCGCTCGTCGAGGTCGGCGGCCGACAGAAACACGCAGATGTCCATGCGGCCCACTGTATTGACGCGGGACGGATGCGCCTCAGGAGGTGGTGTCGAGGGTGACCCGCACGGTGACGCGGCCGTTGTCGCGCTTGGTCACCGCGTGGCCGGTCCGGTCGACTCCGTTCAGATGCAGGGAGATCGGGCCGCCCTCACCCTGGAAGTTGCGCCACCAGCTCTTCTTGTCGGGCATGCCGACGCCGATGACGATCTCGTCACCGCGGCGCACGTAGTTGACCGGCGTGCTGAAGGTCTTGCCCGACCGGCGGCCGGTATAGGTGATGACCACGAACCCGCGTCCCATCAACGGGCCGATCACCGGAAGCTTGGTCAGTGCGACGATTCCGGCGTTGGCGGCGTTCGCAAACTGTGCCACAACATCTTTCAGAGCCATGTGTGCCCTCCTCAGGGGGCACGGTAACACTCGATAGCCGAGCTATCGACCTGGCCCCCGAGGCGGCGAACCGCCCCGGGGGCCCGGGCTTACGGGATGATCAGCCTCGCGACGAAGTCGTTCACGAAACTGATGAGGTCACCGATGAAATGCGGGATCATGCGCCTTCCTCCTTCGTGACAATGAACAACCAGGACTCGGAACATCCATGACTCACTGGTCGGTTCGTTGTGGACCCGACAGGTGTGCTGATCCTCTATTCGTTGCCGAAGACTGGACGGATGTCCCGGCGATGCCGTCCCCTCCACGGCATCGCCGGAGCAAATCTGTGCGGGGTCGCCGTGAGCGCACGCGAAATAGGCCCTTGTGGGGCTCGCGTGCACCGAATTACGAAGGAATACCTACACATTCGCGATCCGCAGCGGACACTCCCTTGCCTCGCTGCGGCCGCCACTGAGTAAAGCGGAAGTGGGTCGCAATCGACAAGCCGCACGACAGACCCTAAATAGGGTCTGTCCGCAGGGACGGACCGCGATAAGGGCGGACCGCGGCGACGCATAGATGCAGGAATTCCCGCCCGGCGGGGAAGGACTGCAACTGCATGCTCACACTGACCGGGCCCGCCTCGGTGTGGACATGCTGCGGCTCTTCGACACCGCGATCAAAGCCGACGCTGCGGGTCAGCCACAGCCGGGCGAAGTCGGGATCGTCCTGCAGTGCGCGCAGCACCTGGATGCCGGGCTCCGGATTCCCGAAGTGCGTCATGATGCCGCGCATCCTCGCGACATCGTTCGGAATCTCATCCGCCCAGGACGCCATGACCTTGCGCCCCATCGGGCCGAACAGCCAGAGCATGACATTGCCTGCCGCGACCCGTCCGGGGAACAACTTCTCGTAGGCGTCATTGGCGGCGATGACATCCCAGCTCCAATTGCAGTAGGCGGCCGGACTCGGCATGAGGTCGTCGAGCATGGCCTGCTCGGCGGCGGTGACCTCGGTGCGCACCACCTCGGGCGACCAGGGTCGCGGAATATGGACCCGGGTCAGATCGTCGAGGTGCTTGAATTCGGCCGGGCTGGTGAGTCCGAGTGCGCGGCCCAGCGCCTGCTGGGTCGGCTGGCTCAATCCGGTCTGCTCGCCGCGCTCGAGTTTCTGAATGGTGCGCGCCGAGAGGAAGGCGCGGTGGCCCAATGCCTCCCGAGTGAGCCCGAGCCGCTTGCGATGGAAGTGGACGTAATCCGCGAGCGAGGGTAAGGGAAGTTTCAGCTCGTCCGAAGACACGCGCACCTCTCCAACCCTCGAAATCTACGTACAGCTACCGTCCAGCATCCTAATACGCGGTGCGGTGTGATCCGGTCGGCGGTTCGAGTCCCGGATCACCGACACGGCGTACAGCACGGCGAAGGCGAACACCACGACGTGCGCGTTCTCCAGAATCGGCTCGGTATGCCAGGGCTTGGGCAGCACGAAGACGCCGACCGACGCGAAGTCCGGCGCCCACCGATGGGTCCACGCCCCGATCGAGACGAACAGCGCCGCGGCCGCGAGCCACCACCCGGGCCGGCCCCCCGGTCAGGGATCGACCGTGGTGAACACCGGCGCCCCGGTCGGCACCGCACTCACTGCAAGCACGAAAAGCGTTGCACCGTAACGCGAACCGTCAATCGAATACCAGTCCGGGAGACGGCGCGACATGGTCACGCCCCGCCGCGCGAGGTGCCGGTCACGATGCTCGCCTGGGCGATGATGGCCGACCCCATCCAGCGGCGCAGGTAGCGCCGCAGCTCGTCCTCGCCGCGCGGCGGATTGCCCGGCGAGATGAACAGCGACTGCATGGTGCGCAGTAGGAATTCGACCAGCTCGCGCAGGGATTCGTCATCGTAGCCGTAGCCGCGCCAATCCACGTCGAAGCGCTCGATCATGGTGATGCCGAAGGCCTGCGCCTCCGCGGAGGTGATCCCGGTCGGGTCGGCCTTGGGATAGGTGGCCGCGAGCAACAGGCCCAGGTGCGGGGTGCGTGGCACCTCGGCGAGGGTGAACACGACGCCCTCGGTCATGGCCTCGACCGGATCGGTGAGCCCGCGCACCTGCGCGGCCAGCCGGTCCAGGAAGCCGTCCACCGAGGCGATGGCCGAGGCCCGCATGAGCGCGTCGGCACTGGGGAAATACCGGTAGACGGTCTGCCGGATGACCCCGAGCGACTCCGCCACATCGGCAATGCTGATCTCCGCGCCGGTGCGCCCGATCAATTCGACTGCGGCGGCGACGATTCGACGGGTCGCTTCCTCATCGTTCTCCGGCGGACTGCCGCCCCACCCGCGCCTTCGTGCCACGGCCCGACCGTAACACGCACGACCGGTTCGCCCGGAATGGCAGACCCGCTGAGCAGGCGTTTCAAATCATACACTTGAACGCATCTTTGTATGTTTGTATGTTCACCGGACCACTCGCGTCCGGAAGACGAGGTATCGCCTAAATGACGGAATTGATCGTGCGGAAGCTGACTTTCGCGTTCGAGGAACACGAGGTGCCGTTCCTCTGGAATCCCGAGAACCCGGGCTTCTCGAGCATGGCCAATGCGGTCTCGTTCCTGGCCATCGGCTTCGAGAAGATGATCGTGAAGATGATCATGCAGGCCAAACCGCTGATCACCGACCCGGACGTCGCCTCGGAGGCCGACGCCTTCATGCGGCAGGAGGGCCAGCACTCCACCGCCCACCGCCAGCACGTGCGCGGGCTGATCCGCAGCTACCCGGGACTGCAGGAGACCCTCGACGAGGTGATCGGCGAATTCGACAAGCTCACCGCCGAGACCCCGCTGAAGTACCGGCTCGCCTACACCGCCGACCTGGAGGCCACCTTCACCTCGGTGTTCAAGCTCATGCTCGACAATGAGGCGGCGCTCTTCCGGCCCGGTGACGACCGGGTCGCCTCCCTGTTCATCTGGCATTTCGTCGAGGAGGTGGAGCACCGCAGTTCGGCGCTCATCGTCTTCGATTCGATCGTCGGCAGCGATCTCTACCGCATGCGGGTGGCCCCGTCGATCTTCCGGCACGTGCTGCGGATGATCCGGATCGCCAACGAGGGGTTCAATAAGCATGTGCCCCTGGAGGATCGGCAGATCGACGCGATGGCGATGTCGGCGACCTACCGCTACCGCAAGCTCCTGGGCGAGCGGCTGCCGCGCTTCGCACTGCCCGACAACGGGCCGATGCCGCGCGCATTCGACGACCTGCCGCTGAGCGAGCAGCTCACCGCGCTGCGCGGGGTCATCCGCAGCCAGTTGCCGAAACACAATCCGGCACAGGAGAACACACCGGCGCTGGCCGACGTGTGGTTCCAGCGCTACCGCGACGGCTACGACGTCACCCGCTGGTACACCGCCGAGTCGACCGGAGCGGAGGCGAACTGATGGCCTCGACGATCCGCGCTGCGGCCGAGCACTGCGCACCCACCTTCGATCAGCTCGCCCGATCGCTCAGCTTCTCATGTGAGAGCAAGGGCGGGATCATCGAGGTGAGAAACCCGCTCGCACTGGAGAACTGGACGCTTCCGGTGCTCGAGACCACGGTCATCGTGGGTTCGATCCTGGCGCTGGTACTGGCCGTCGTCCGGCTGCGCCGTGGCGATCCCACCAAACTGGCGCTCTGGTTCGGCGCGACCGCCTACCTGTTCATCATCGAGCCGCCGTTGTATTTCCCTGCCGCGTTCGGCATTTCGGGGCAGGTGGACACCATGTTCGCCCACAACGTCTTCACGGTGGACTTCCTCTGGGGCCGGCTGCCGCTCTACATCGTGGCGATCTACCCGTTCATGGCCACCATCGCCTACGAAATCGTGCGCATGCTGGGGGTTTTCGGCCGCTACGGGGCGCTGGCCGGCGCCACCTGCGTCGGCTTCGTCCACCACGCCTTCTACGAGATCTTCGACCAGCTCGGCCCGCAGCTGCGCTGGTGGGAGTGGTCCACGTCGAATCCCCTGAACCAGCCCATGTTCGACTCCGTTCCGCTGCCGAGCGTGGTGGTCTTCGCCGCCCTGTGGCCGATGTCGCTGGCCTACTGCGTCTATCGCTTCGTCGGTCGCCGCGCCGACCGTGGCGAGCGCATCCCCGGCCTCGAATTGACCTGGCGCACCGTCGTGATCGGCCTGCTGGCCTCGCTGGGCACCTTCATCCTGCCCCTGCCCGCCACCGTTCTCGGCATGGGCAGCACGACGGTTCGCGGCACCATCTACGCGCTCGAACTGGTCGCGGTGACGGTGGTCGCCGTCCCCCTGCTGTACCGGCAATGGTCACGGCTGCGCCGAGCCGCCGAACCCGGCTACACGAACGATTTCGTCCGCGGCTACAGCGCCCTCTACCTGCTCGTCATGGCAATCCTGTGGGCCGCCGCCCTGCCCGATTTCCTCGCCGCCACCCACGGCCTGACCCGCAACGGCGACCCCGTCGGCAACCTCTGGTATACGATCGCCTGCTTCGTCATCGCGACGCTCTGCGTCGCCGCGGTCCTCGGCCCGAGGACGGTGACATCGGTGAGCGGGCCTACGCCACACGCTGTTCGGAGCTGAGGGTCGTCGCCACGAAGGCGTGGCGGCGCGATTCGCTCAGCTCACCAGAACGGGCTGCTCCCGGCGCACCCGCCGGGTGCTGTAGAGGAACAGCGCCACCAGCAGCACGCTGAACCAGACGTAGGTGTTGCCGATGACGTGCTGCCATGGCGTCCAGTGGGATTCGCGGTGCTCGCCGTCGGGGAGCCAGTTCTGCGGGCCGTACACGAAGACCGCGATGGTGATCGCGGTGACCAGATACCAGCCGACGGCCCGCCGCCAGGGCAGCCGGGTCGCGTAACCGATCATCCCCAGCAGCGCGGGGGCGATCCAGATCCAGTGGTGGGACCAGGAAATCGGGGACACCAGCAGCGTGAACACGGCATTGATCGCCAGCGCCAGCGGCGGGAAGTCCGCCGCGCGGCGCATGGCGGGCACCACCAGCGCCAGCAGGGCGGCGCTCAGCAGCAGCCACAGGACGGTGAGCAGCGGCTTGTGGATCTCGAACCGCGACAGCACGGCTTGAATCGACTGGTTGGTATGGAATGCCGAACCGCTCAGCCCCGACACATTGCCCATCCCGCCGAACCAATAGGTCATCGACGCGCGCGGCAGTACGGCGAAGGTGAGCGCGGTGATCACCGCGCCGGTCACCGCCGCGGTGGCCGCGGCCTTGTAGTCCCGCCGGATCAGGAAGTAGAGGATGAACGCCGCCGGCGTCAGCTTCACCGCGGCCGCGACACCGACCAGCATGCCGCGCCGCCACTTCGGCTTGTCCGCCAGGCAGTCGGCCACCACCAGCACCATGAGCAGCAGATTCACCTGCCCGAAGTCCAGCGTCGAGTGGGTCGGCTCCAGCAGCAGGCCCAGCGGCGTGACACAGGCGGTCACCCACAGCGCGAGCAGCCGCCGATCCTCTCCCGGCCAGACCCGGCGCGCCACCAGATAGAACGCGATCGCCAGTGCGGCCACCGAGGACACGAAGAACCCGAAGCGGGCCGCGTTCCACGGTAGGAAGGCGAACGGCGAGAGCACCAGCGCGGAGAACGGCGGATAGATGAACGGCAGCCCGATCCCGATCGTGGTCTGCGGCAGCTGCCCGTACATGTCCCCGCCGTGCCACAGCGTCTGCACGCCCAGCCGATACACCTGCAGGTCAATGAACCCACCCGTGATCTGCTTGAACGGCCACACCGGCACCATCAGGCACATTGCGGCGAAGGCCACACACAACGCCGGAACCAGCCACATCACCCACCCGAAACGGCGGCCCAGCGACTTCGGCACAGCAACAGCGGTAGAACAACTCATCCGCCACCACTTTATCGGCGACCCCGCACCCGCGTACACCCGCACCAGCCGAACCCACCGCCGACGCCCCAACGCCTGGTCACGGGCACGACGCGACGCCCGGTCCCGTCCGTCGTCGGCCATGGCCGCCCGAATCCGGTCCGTCCCGGCGCAGCGGTGGCAGGCAGCCGGATGCGTCGCGGTCACGCCCGCAGTCGCAGTCGGAGATCGGGGTGCCCGTTTCGCTTGGACCGTCGGCAGGTTCGGCAGGGCGTCGGCGGTGGATTCGACCGCGCCCCGGACGGCCGTGCGGCAGGCGGGCGAGGTCGCGGTGGGCGATGGTCACGCGAACTTCACCTCGAGCACGTTCCTCGCCGGAGGCGATGCACGGCGCGGTGTATGTCACCAGTATTGGTCGCGGGGTCTGGGGGTGGGGCGGGGCTGCGGGACGGGCTGGCGACGCTGGGTGGCCGTGGGTACGCGGGGTTGTACAGGGGTCGCGGTCAGGCTGGCCGGGACGGCGGCGTCGTAGGCGGATTCGGCGTGCTCGGCCTCGTCGATGCCGTTCAGCTCCGCTTCCTCGTCGACGCGGAAACCGAAGAGTTTGTGGATGATCCACGCCAGGATCAGGGTCGCCGCGAAGGAGTACCCCATGACCGCGAGGGCCGCCACGGCCTGCCGCGACAACTGGGTGACCCCGCCGCCGTTGAGCAGGCCGTTGCCGCCCGCCGGATTCACCGAGGCATCGGCGAACAGTCCGATCAGCAGCGTCCCGACCAGCCCGCCGACCAGGTGCACGCCGACCACGTCCAGCGAATCGTCATAGCCGAAGACGTATTTCAGGCTCACCGCGAGCGCACAGCACACCCCGGCCGCGATTCCGATGCACAGCGCGCCGATGGTTCCCACGAAGCCGCAGGCGGGTGTGATGGCCACCAGCCCGGCGACCGCGCCGGAGGACGCGCCGATGGTGGTCGGCTTCCCGTCCCGCAACTGTTCGACGATGATCCACGCCATCGAGGCGGTGCCGGTGGCGATGGTGGTGTTGGTGAACGCGAGGGCGGCGAGATCGCCTGCGGTCAAGGCGGATCCGGCATTGAATCCGTACCAGCCGAACCACAGCAGCGCCGCGCCGAGCAGGGTGAACGGCACATTGTGCGGGCGCGAGACGGTGCGCGGCCAGCCGTGCCGCTTGCCGATCACCAGCGCCACCGCCAGCGCCGCCGCTCCCGCGTTGATGTGCACCGCCGTGCCACCCGCGAAGTCGAAGGCCCTGAGCCGGTTCACAATCCAGCCGCCGACATCCGAGGAATTGCCCGAGGCGTCGGAATTCGTGAACCCGCTCGCGCTGAAAACCCAATGCGCGACCGGGAAATACACGACGGAAGTCCACAACACCGTGAACAACATCCACGCCCAGAATCGTGTCCGGCCCGCGATCACGCCGGTGATCAGCGCGGTCGTAATGACCGCGAACATCAGCTGGAACATCACGAATGCCATGGTCGGAATCTGGTGTCCCGCAGGGCCGGACACCGTTCCCTGCGTCATTCGCAGCAATACGTGCGACATCTTGCCGACCAGCCCTTGATAGGCGTCGTCGCCGAACGCCTCGCTGTAGCCGTACAACAGCCACAGCGTCGTCACGACGCCCAAACACATGAAGTTCATCATCAGCATGTTCAGCACGCTCTTGCCGCCCACCATGCCGCCGTAGAAGAACGCCAGCCCCGGCGTCATCAACATGACCAGCGCGGCGCTGGCCAGCACCCACGCGGTATCTCCCGAATTCACACTCGTACCTCATATCCCACGGGAATTCGGGCACAGCATCGAGAACGCCTGTTTCCACCGGGCACCCGGTGGTGTTTCAGGACGGTGAATCTATCTTGGCGATCAGGCGGTGACCCAGGTTGTGGCAGGGCTTTTCGATGATGCGGTAGGTCAGGGCCGCGGTGGCGACCGCCACGATCAGCCAGCTGCCCAGGGTCAGCCAGGGGGCGGGGACACCGGCGACGGAAGTGGTCCAGCGCGGCAGGGCGTCCAGTACCAGGACGTGGACCAGGTAGAGGGAGAAGCTGATTCGGCCCAGGAACAACAGTGGACGCGGAAAGGAGTAGCGGCGCAGCAATAGTGCCGCGGCGAACAGCAGGTAGGCGGGGAGGATGGTGAGGGGCTGCCTCATCCAGTGCACCCAGACGCCGGTCGCGGGTTCCAGGTAGGGCTTGATGAACAGGCTGATCCCGAAGATCACGCACACGGCGAAGCCGAAGACCGCCCAGCCGCGCCGCGCGGTGATCTCGCCCGCGGTCATGCGGTAGAGCACCGTGCCGACGAACATGGTGGCGAAATAGCCGAAGGTCAATACCGACTGCCCGGGCTGGTTGAGCACCAGCGGGACGGTAATGACCGCGAGCAGAATCGCGGCGAGCGCCGAACGCCGATCGGCGGCCAGGCGCGCGAACACCACAGCGACCAGGATCGTGGCGACGACGACGATCGAACGGGTGACGAGGTTCGCCTGGGAGCCCAGCAGCAACGCGGGCGGCAATCCCGCCCCGGGCGCTATCGAAACGACGGCGAGCATCGCCAGGGGTACGCCGCCAGCCCGCGCAGCGCATCCAGGAATTCGTATCGCCCGGCCCCGCCGCGCCGCACAGGTTCAGCCTGCGGGCCGGGAGGAGCCACCACAGCACCAGCAACGGTCATTTCAGGATTCCCCACCCAAAAGCAATCGAACGGATCCGACGGACGTCCGCTCGAGCGGGCGCACCGCCGAGATTCGAAGCACACCGCGGGCAACCCCGGCAAACGCCTCCCGCCCACGGGCTGGTCGACAGTCACGGGATGGGCGAGTAGGTTGCGACTCGGTGAAACCCGCGACGAGGCGGCGAGGTACCGGTAGCGTCAACCGCAACCACGGGGGGCGTGTGGCTGGTGCCGGCACACTCCGATTCCATTGAGTTGCAGGACTTGTCATGACAATTGTGTACTCCGCGCCGCAGCTGAGCGACGATCGGCGACGCGAACTCCTCTACCGCGGAGCGGTATTCGTTTACCCTGCTAACGAAGTGTCGACGGCCCTAACGGATTTCGCCCGGGAGCTCATCGCCGAAGCCTTCGGATCACTGGATCCGCAGACCGCGCAGTACGAGTTGCCGGTGGATCGGATGGTGGAGATCCTCGCGGCGCTCAAACCGCGGTTCATCCACCACGAACGGTCCAAGCAGCTGGTGGCCGAGCTCATGAAATCCCATGGCTGCGACGAGAATACGTACTTCGACGTGCCCCGCCTGCGCACCTCGACCTCCGACGGCTACCTGACCACCGGCATCTCCTACGTCTTCCACGCCCACCGCGACACCTGGTACTCAGCCCCCTTCAACCAGATCAACTGGTGGCTGCCCATCTTCCCGGTGACCGAGCACAACGCCATGGGCTTCCACCCGCGCTACTTCGACGCCCCCGTGGCCAACTCCTCGGACTGCTACGACTACGACGAGTGGAACCGCACCTCCCGCTTCAACGCCGCCACCCACATCGGCGCCGACACCCGGATCCAGCCCAAGATCCTCGACCCCACCGCCGACCTGGAACCCATCGTGACGGTCCTCCCCGAAGCCGGCGGCCTGATGATGTTCTCCGGCAACCAATTACACTCGTCGCTCCCCAACAACTCCGGCGTCACCCGTTTCTCCATCGACTTCCGCACCGTCCACATCGGCGACGTCACCGCGGTCCGAGGCGCCCGCAATGTCGACTCCGCCTGCACCGGCACCAACCTGCGGGACTTCCTCCACCCCACCACCCACACGCCGATCTCGGCGGATCTGGCCCTCGACTACCAGCGCGCGGTGGGCTCACTGCGCCCGGCCACCGCCCGCAGCGCGGACTGAGGCCGCGCCGCTCGACACCGAATGCCGCGATCAGGCCCGGCGCACGCTCGCGGCTTCGTGGTGTTCGTGGTCGCGAGCGGCGACGGCCACGAAGATGCCGATTCCAGCGAGCACGACAAGCGCACAGGCGATTCCGCCCGCCGCCGCCAACCCCTCATGCCCGGTGGCGGCCGCAATCAAAGTGAGCGCTAGCAATCCAAAAGCAACCACTGCGGAACAGTAGGCGAACCACGCAGTTACCGGTTTCGGTCGAGCCTCTACAGAGGACTGTGGCATACCGCCAGCGTACGAGGCGAACGGCCAGCCACCAAGCACCGCCACCACGTTTCGGACCAGGCGCGCCAAATCATGAACGTGCCGACTTCGGAAGTTCCTCCGAACGCGCCGCCCCGAATTCTCGGGGCCGACGGCATCCGGGCTCGACCTTGTGTCGCCGAAGCGATCGCTTCAGTGCGCGCCGAGCGCGTCGAGAATCATGGGCCGCGCGGTGCGCAGCGCCTCCTGCCAGTAGTGACAGGTGTGGGTGCCGGGGCCGATGTCGACGCGCGCACCGATTCCCAAGGCCGCGAAGCGGTTTCGCAGGATCTGGGCCGCGGTCTGGGTCATCGCCTCCAGCGCCATGGCATTGACGGTGTTGTTCACGGCGTTCGGCAGATCCGCGGCCGTGGGGACACCGTTGCCGCTCCAGATGTACATGGGCAGCCCGCGCAGCAATTCGGCGTGCACGCTGGCGTCATTGCGGCTCCAGGCCGGGCTGGTGATCGGGCCCCACATATCGTCGAGGTTGAAGTTGCCCTCGTCGCGCATGGCCAGTCGCATGCCTTCGTTCCACAGCGAGAACGTGGGATTCACGTAGCCGGAGAAGGATCCGGCGAACCGGAACTGATCGCGATGGTGGGCGGCCAGCGTCAGCGCGGCATTGCCGCCCATGGACGGACCGACGATGCCGACATTGGTGCGCGAAACACCATAGCCCGCAAGGAAGTTGGGCAGCTCCTCGGTGAGGAAGGTCTCCCAGCGGTAGGTGACGGTCTGTCCGTTGGTACTGCTGGGCCGCAGCCAGTCGGTGTAGAAGCTGGAGTGCCCGCCGACCGGGAACACCAAAGTGACGTCGTCTCCGGCGAATTGGCGCAGCGCGTCGGTGTCGGAGGTCCACTGGTTGTGGTCACCGGGGGCACGTAACCCGTCGAGCAGGTACAGGGCATAACCGCCGCCGTGCGCGGCCCACTGCACCTGCACCTTGATCGGCCCCATGCTCGAGGGCACTCACAGTTCCTGGTACCCGCCCGACGGTGCGGCCGCGGCCGCCCCCGTACCGACCGTGGCCTGCGCCGCCCCGAGCGACGACACCAGCACGGCCGCCGCCACCACCGTGACGGACCTCTTCAGCACACTGCGAAACGTCCGACGTCCCCCGGATCGCGCCATTCCCACCATTCCCCGGCCTCCCACCTGGTTTCAGAGTAAATTACCGTACTCCGGCGGGAATCCGCTGTGCCTCAAGCGAATCTGCTATCGATTCAGACCCCGGCGAATCAACAGCGGCTCGATCTCGGGCGCGCGGCCGCGGAAGGCGGCGAAGGCTTCCATGGGATCGACCGAGCCTCCGCGCGAGAGCAGTTCGCGGCGGAACCGCTCGCCCTTGGCACGGACCGAGAGCTCACCCTCGTCGAACCACTGGACGGTATCGGCGTCGAGTACCTCGCTCCAGATGTAGGAGTAGTACCCGGCGCCGTAACCGCCCGCGAAGATGTGCGCGAAATAGCCGGTGCGATAGCGCGGCGGGATGGCGGCGAGGGCGACGCCCGCCTTGCGCAGGGCCGCTTCCTCGAACGCCTCGGCATCGGTGGCCGCCGCCGCGTCGGCCCGGGTGCGGCGATGCCAGGCCCAGTCCAGCAGTGCCGCGGCCAGGTATTCGACCGTGCGGAAGCCCTCACCGAAGCGTTCGGCCGCGGACATCCGCTCCACCAGTTCGACGGGCATCGGCTCGCCGGTGTCGATGTGGCGGGCGTAGTTGGCCAGTACTTCCGGCCGCGACATCCACATCTCGTTCACCTGCGACGGGAATTCCACGAAGTCGCGCGGCACCGCGGTGCCGGAGAAGAACGGGTACTCCACGTCCGAGAACAGCCCGTGCAGGGCGTGGCCGAACTCGTGGAAGAGCGTGCGGACATTGTCCCAGCTCAGCAGGGCCGGTTCGCCCTCGGCCGGTTTCGGGATATTGAGATTGTTGACCACGACGGGCTGCTGCCCCAGCAGTTTCGACTGCCGAACCAGCGAATTCATCCACGCCCCGCCGCGTTTGGACGGGCGCTTGAAGTAGTCGCCGAGGAACAGGCCCAGCGCGCTGCCGTCGGCGTCGAACACCTCGAACACCCGGACCTCCGGGTGGTAGCCGATCAGATCCGCGCGTTCCCGGAAGGTGAGCCCGTAAACCAGTCCGGCCGCGTGGAATACGCCGTCCCACAGCACCCGCTCCAGCTCGAAGAACGGGCGCAGCGCCTCGCCGTCCACCGAGAACTGTTCGGCCCGAAGCTTTTCCGACCAGAACTGCCAATCCCAGGAACGCAGTTCGGCCCCGGGGTCGGCGGCGTGCAGGGCGGCGGTGAGCTCGTCCGCCTCCCGCTCGGCATTGGCCAGCGCGGGCGGGACCAGCCGTGCGAGCATATCCTCCACCGCCGCAGCCGTTTTCGCCGTCTGATCGGCCACGGCGTAGGAGGCGTGGTCCGGGTAGCCCAGCAACTCCGCGCGTTCGGCGCGCAATGCCGACATGCGGGCTCCCAGAGCCGCATTGCCGCCGTCTTCGCCGAAGCCGCGGCCCAACGACGCCGCCATCATGCGTTCCCGCACCGAGCGGTCGGCCAGGTCGGCGAGCACCGGTTGGTTGGAGACGTTCTGCAGGCTCAGCGCCCATTTACCGGGGTGGCCCAGGGCCTCGGCGTTCTCCGCCGCGGCGGTCACCGCGGCCGCAGTGAGTCCGGCGAGTTCGTCCTCGCTGTCGAGGATCAGGGTCGCCGCGTTCATGGCCGCGAGATTGCTCTGACCGAATTCCGTTGATGCCGTGGCGAGTTCCGCATTGAGCTCACGCAGCCGCGCCTGCTGTGCCGCATCCAGCCGCGCACCGGCGCGCACGAAACGCAGGTGGTATCGCTCCAGCAGCCGCAGCTGTTCGGCATTCAACCCGAGTTCGGCCCGCCGCTCGTGCAGCGCGTCGATCCGGCCGAACAGCGCCGGATCCAGATGGATGGCGTCCGCGTGCGCGGCCAGCCGCGGCGAGACCTCCGCCTCGATCGCCTGAATGCGTTCGTTCGTGTCCGAGGACACGAGGTTGAAGAACACATTCGACACCCGCGTCAGCACCGCACCCGACTGCTCCAGCGCCGCAACGGTATTCGCGAAGGTCGGGCCCTCATCCAGCCCGGTGACCTCGGCGATCTCGGCCAGTTGCTCCGCCATCCCCCGCTCGAACGCCGGCAGATAGTGTTCCTCGCCGATCTCCGTGAACGGCGGTAGCTCGTAGGGCAGCGTGCTGCGTTCGAAGAACGGGTTGCTCGTCATACCCGCCACTGTAGGACCTGCCCGCCGCCCCATCCTCGCCATCGCCGCCGCGCCATGTGAGCCGCATCGCAATTCGGTGCCCGCGTCGATCCGGCTGTCGAAATCGTCGCGGTCCGTTCGAGGAGAACTCGAACCACACGACCACGACCATCGCAATGGAATCAGCCCATGCTCAGCCCTGTACCGACCACCGTCCGCTCTGCCGACGGATTCGACCGTGTCGTCGACCTCCTCGCCGCCGGTGACCCCGATGCTGCGGCCGAACTCTTCCTCACCGAACAGGTCGGCGTACCTGCGCCGATGGTCACCGGCATGCGTGGCAACAAAACGTGGCCCTGGATCCGAACCGCCGCCCAAGCCCTGGCCACCGCCATCCCGACCGCACGCCGCCTGGAGATCCCCGGCGCCGACCACGAAATCCTCAACCACCCCGAACTACTCGAAGAGCATCTAGTCAACTTCTTCGCCTGACGCCCCAAAGGACAACGGGTCTCGAACAACCCCCGGAGGTGATAGCAGGCACCATGCCCGGCCAGTAGTCCGGGGCCGGAAGAAGAAGTCCGCGTGACCGGTGGGCGTACTCGATTACTGGGCGGCAACAGGATTCGCGGTGAACTGTCTCAGATCGTGATGTGGGATTTCATCCTCGCGTGAGGGTGTGCGCCTACCGTGGAGGATGCGGGGGCGGCTTCTCCGAGGGCACGGAGTTGGGATATGAGTACACCACGGGCCGACTGGCTGGATAGCTGGCCGTGGCCGAAGCGCGCTTTCATGGAGCGATTGAGTCCGGCATCGCGGCGGGATCTGCTCTTACTCGGGAAGCAGCACCCCCTTCAGCCGGGAGAGGTGCTGTCGCCGTATGGGGATCCGGCCAGCAGCGTGTATCTGCTGCGGTCGCGGGACTCCAAGGTGTCGGCGTGCGCGAAGATCACGGGGGTCGACGGGAAACTGCTGGCGATCCGGGTGAGCGGGGACCGTCGCCCCACACCAATCCCCAGACTCGCGCCGATGAGCTGTATCGCATTCTGCGCGCGACGCACAGCCCGCTGGCGGCGGCGCTCATGGCCGTCGATGTCACAGGGCGGTGGCCCGCCGAATTCGTCTCCGCCACAGCGATTCACACGAGGTGACTGCCGTGGAGACGATCGTCGTGGTGGTGCAGAACCGCAGGTCGATGGCCCTGCGGCTCTGCCTTCTGCGGAGCTAGTAC
>NZ_BJWY01000077.1 GCF_007990715.1 Nocardia seriolae NBRC 15557
GTATTAGGACGTAAAGATGACGCTCACCCATCCCGCGTACGGTCGACTGCGGCAAGTGACTCCGTCCGCCGCCGTGGTGCTGGCCGACAATCCCAGCGGAATGACGTTGCAGGGCACCAATACCTGGCTGCTGCGCGCACCCGGCGCCACGGAATACGTTCTGGTGGACCCGGGTCCGAAGGATCGCAAGCACACCGAGGCGCTGGTCCGGGAGACCGGCGGGAACATCGCCCTCACGCTCATCACCCACAAGCACCACGACCACACCGGTGGCATCGACCATCTGGTGCAGGCCACCGGAACCCCGGTGCGCGCGAAGGCCTCCGAGTTCCTGCGCGGCGACGGCACCGCGCTGTTCGACGGTGAGGTCATCGAGGCGGCGGGGTTGCGCATCACCGTCCTGGCCACTCCCGGCCACACCGAGGACTCGCACAGCTTCCTGATCGACGGGCCGGAGGGCGAACAGGCCCTGCTCACGGGCGACACCGTGCTCGGCAGTGGTACGACCGTGCTGGAATCCTGGGACGGCGCGCTAGCCGCCTATCTGGACTCGCTGGATCGCCTGGTGGCCGTCGCGCCGGGCCGGCACCTGCTCCCGGCCCACGGCCCCGACCACGCCGACGCCGAACCGGTCATCCGCTACTACATCGCGCATCGCGAGGAGCGACTGAATCAGGTCCGCGCGGCGCTCGAGAAGCTCGGGCCCAAGGCCGGATCGCTGCGGATCGTCGCCGAGGTCTACGCGGACGTGGACAAGCGGCTGTGGCCCGCGGCCCAGAGCTCGGTCAAGGCCCAGCTGGCCTACCTGCGTTCGCGGGGATAGCAAACAGCGAAGGACCGGGCATCACCGCTACGGGGGTGATGCCCGGTCCTTTCCGTTGCTGTTGTGGCGCTTCAGCGGGCCCGGCGAGCCAGTCGCTCGGAGTCCGAGATCAGCACGCTCTTGCCCTCGAGCCGCAGCCAGCCGCGGTGCGCGAAGTCGGCCAGCGCCTTGTTCACGGTTTCGCGGGAGGCGCCGACCAGCTGGGCGATCTCCTCCTGGGTCAGGTCGTGGGTCACGCGCAGCGCGCCCGCTTCCTGGGTGCCGAAACGCTGCGCGAGCTGCAGCAGCGCCTTGGCGACGCGACCCGGGACGTCGGTGAAGATCAGGTCGGCCAGGTTGTTGTTGGTGCGGCGCAGGCGGCGGGCGAGGACCCGCAGCAGCTGCTCGGCGATCTCCGGGCGCTGGTCGATCCACGCCTTGAGGGCGTCCCGGTCCATGGTGACCGCTCTGACCTCGGTGACGGTGGTGGCCGTCGAGGTACGCGGGCCCGGGTCGAAGATCGAGAGCTCGCCGAACATATCCGACGGACCCATGATCGTCAGCAGGTTCTCGCGACCATCGGGCGAACGGCGGCCGATCTTCACCTTGCCGGAGGTGATGATGTACAACCGATCGCCGGGCTCACCCTCGTTGAAGATGACGTGGCCGCGCGGGAAGTCAACGGGCTGCAGCTGTTTGGCGAGAGCCGCCACCGCGGTGGGCTCGACGCCTTGGAAGATGCCTGCTCTGGCGAGGGCCTCGTCCACGAATGTGCTCCTTATGGGAAATGGCTCTGTCCTGGACCGAAACGACTCGGCCGACAGTGCAGTCTACTTTGCAATACCGCCGGGTAGTGATAGACACCACGCGCCGAGCTGATTCTCGGACACGCGCGGCCCAGTACGCGACACTCAGCGACGGTTTCGCGACACGCTTCCCTACGAATCTACGACACGCCGTGAGACCGGCGTCATGAAGATCGTAAAAAGTGGTCCGGAGCCGAATGCCACCGGACCACTCATTCGCAGACGGGCGCGGTTCAGCTCGCTTGCGCGACGTCCATTCCCTTGGCCGCGGGCCGGGCGCGTCGCGGACGCGCGGCGGCGGCCGGGAGCCCGAGCTTGGTCAGATCGCTGACCTCGGCGTTCGTGGCTCGATCGAGGTACTGCTGGACTTCGGGATCGGGTTCGAGGAGCTTGCGAAGCCGATTCTCGACTCGTTCCATCACCAATGCGAACAGCATCAGCGCTATCGGAAACAGCACCACGGCGAGTCCTTGCATAGGCAGCAGTAAACACGCCGAAGGTCTCAGATGGAACACGGCGGGTACTCAGCCCGGTTGTGGCACAGGGGTGGTTCCGTAAGGTGGACGCGTGCGTGTCACTGAATCCAACGCGGCCGTGAGCAGGGCAGACCCGGATAAATCGGGCGTGCTCGCAGGTGTCGACGGCGAGTCGGCGGATGGCTCGGTGTCGGGCCGGAATGACTCGGATGCGCCACGCTTTTCGCGTCCCAGCAAAGCCGATAAGCGCGCCAAGGAGACTCGAATCGGCCTGGTGCGCCGCGCCCGGCGCATGTACCGGGATATGACCGTCGAGTTCCCGGGCGCGCACTGTGAGCTGGATTTCACTACACCCCTCGAATTGGCGGTCGCCACAATTCTTTCCGCGCAGTGCACCGACGTGCGCGTCAACCTGACCACCCCGGCGCTGTTCGCGAAGTACCGCGGCGCACGCGATTACGCCGAGGCCAACCGGGCCGAGCTGGAGGAGTACATCCGCCCCACCGGCTTCTACCGCAACAAGGCGAGTTCGCTGATCGGGCTGGGGCAGGAGCTGGTCGAGCGTTTCGACGGCGAGCTGCCGGGCACCCTGGACGAGCTGGTCACCCTGCCGGGCATCGGGCGCAAGACCGCGAATGTGGTCCTCGGCAATGCCTTCGGAGTGCCGGGCATCACGGTCGACACCCACTTCGGGCGGCTGGTGCGGCGCTGGAACTGGACCGACGAAGAGGATCCGGTCAAGGTCGAGCACGCCATCGGCGAACTCATCGAGCGCCGGGACTGGACCATGCTCTCGCACCGGGTGATCTTCCACGGCCGCCGTGTCTGCCACGCCCGCAAACCGGCGTGCGGGGCCTGCTTCCTGGCGAATGACTGCCCGTCCTTCGGGGAGGGGCCGACCGATCCGACCGAGGCCGCCAAACTCGTCAAGGGCCCGGAGACCGAGCATCTGCTCGGACTGGTGGGGCTGTGAGTGCCGATACGGCGCGGGGAAATACCTGGTGGCGCTGGGCGCTGGCCGCGGTGATCGTGGCCGTGGCGGCCGCCGTCGCGCTGTGGCCGCAGTTCACCCGGCACGACTCCGCGAATACCGCCACCGGCTCGACGAGCCTCGCGCCACCCGCCGAAGCGGCTGTCCCCGAGGCGGATCGGGCCGCGGCCGCCCTCGCCGCCTGCCCGCAGCCGAGCGGTGCGCCGGTGGGTGATTCCCCCCTGCGCGGCATCACCCTGAACTGCCTGGCCGACGGCAAGCCCGTGGACCTGGTCGCGGCCCTGGCCGGCAAGCCCGCCCTGCTCAACCTGTGGGCGTACTGGTGCGGCCCGTGCGCCGAGGAACTGCCGCTGCTGCAAGAGTTCTCGCGGCAGGCCGGAAACGCGCTCACGGTGCTGACCGTGCACAGTGATCGGGGGACGGCGAAGGCGCTGTCCCGGCTCACCGATCTGGGCATTCACCTGCCCGGGGTCGAGGATCCGAATGCCAAGGTACGCACCGCCGTCGGCGCGCCCGCGGTGCTGCCGATCTCGGTGCTGTTGCGCGCCGACGGCACCGTGGCCAAAGTCGTGGTACGACCTTTCACCAGCGTCGACGACATATCCGCTACCGTCGCCGCCGAATTGGGAGTGAAAGCGTGAGACTGGACGAGTCCGCCAACGGGATTCCCGAGTGGCTGCGCGGGGTCGCCGAGCACGATCCGGCCGACCCGACGGGCGTGAACCCGGTGCTGCGGCGCACCGCCATGCGGCGCTTCGCCGCCGCCGCGGCCAGATCCCGGGAGGCGGCCGTGCTGGTGCTGTTCGGCGGCTCGTCGGTCGCGGATTCCGGTGCGCGCGGCGGGCTTCCGGCCGATGCCGACGTGCTGCTCACCCAGCGCGCCGCCACCCTGCGCCAGCACAGCGGCCAGGTGGCGTTTCCGGGCGGCGGGGTCGAGCCGCAGGACCGGGGCCCGGTCAGCACCGCGTTGCGGGAGGCCGAGGAGGAGACCGGCCTGGACCCCGCGAGCGTGGAGCCGATCGCGGTGCTGCCCAAGATCTTCGTGCCGCCCTCGCGGTTCGATGTGACGCCGGTGGTCGCCTATTGGCGCACGCCGGGCGCGGTCGGTGTGGTGAGCGAGACGGAGGCGGCGCGCGTGACGCGGGTGCCGATCGCCGAGCTCATCGATCCGGCCAACCGTTTCGTGGTGCGGCATCCGCTGGGCTATATGGGCCCGGCGTTCGCCGTGGACGGAATGCTGGTGTGGGGGTTCACCGCCGGCGTGCTCGCCGGACTGCTGGCGGTGTCGGGGTGGGAAACCGAATGGGACCATCACGACGTACGTGATCTGCAGGCCTCGCTGGCCGCGGTAGGGATGACATTATGAGCGCCTCTGGCTGGCTCGACCTGGGCATCATCATTTTGGCATTGCTGGCCGCCACCTCCGGGTGGCGGCAGGGTGCGGTCGCCTCGGCGCTGGCCTTCCTGGGCGTCATATTGGGCGCTGTCGCCGGCATTCTCATCGCGCCGCACATCCTCAAGCACCTCAGCGAGGGCCGCACCCGGGTGCTGGTCGGCGTGCTGCTGATCGTGGCGCTGGTGATCGTCGGCGAGGTCGCGGGCATGGTGCTCGGGCGCGCGGCCCGCGGCGGCATGCGCGATCCGTTCACCCGCAGCGTGGACAGCGTGGTGGGCGCGGGCCTGCAGGCGGTGGCGGTGCTGGCCACGGCGTGGCTGCTGGCGCTGCCGCTGACCAACTCCTCGCAGCCGGGTATCGCGACCGCGGTGAGCAATTCGCAGGTGCTGCGCAATGTCGATCATGTCGCGCCGGACTGGCTGCGGCGGGTGCCGACCGACTTCTCCAACCTGCTCAACACCTCCGGGCTGCCGGACGTGATCGGCCCGTTCGGGCACGTCCCGATCACCGCGGTGGAACCGCCCGACGCGGGCGTGCTGCAACTGCCGGTGGCCCAGCAACTGCAGAGCAGTGTGCTGCGCATCCGCGGCATCGCGCCCAGTTGCCAACGGCAGCTGGAGGGTTCGGGCTTCGTGGTGGCGCCCGAGCGCGTCATGACCAACGCGCACGTGGTGGCGGGCACCAACAGCGTCGGCGTGGACACCGCGCGCGGCACCCTGCCCGCGACCGTGGTGCTGTTCGACTCGTCCAAGGACGTGGCGATCCTTGCGGTGCCGGGCCTGAACACGCAGCCGCTGGAGCTGGCCCCGGCCGACGCGACCTCGGGGGAGAGCTCGATCGTGCTCGGCTACCCGGGCGGCGGCCGCTACACCGCCAGCGCGGCCCGCGTGCGTGAGACGCTGAATCTTAAGGGACCGAACATCTATCGCGACGCCGACGTCAAGCGTGAGGTGTACACGATTCGCGGACAGGTGCGGGCCGGTAACTCCGGTGGGCCGCTGGTGGACACCGACGGTCGGATCCTGGGCGTGGTGTTCGGCGCGGCGGTCACCGATGAAGACACCGGGTACGTGCTGACGCTGGACGAGGTGCGGCCGGAACTGGATGCGGCGGCGAGCAAGACGACCGCCGTCGGAACGGGCAGCTGCGTGCTGAGCTGAGCCGACACCAAAGCGGCCCCCGGCGAATCGGATTCGCCGGGGGCCGCTTTCGTGTGCTCAGGCCAGGAGTTTCGCGATCTCCGCCGTCACCGGCTCCGGATTCTCCTGGTGTGCATAGTGACCCGCGTCCGGGATGGCCACCACCCGGCGCTCGGGGGAGAACTGCTGGCCGCGGCGGATGGTGCTCGCCAGGATGTACCGGTCCTGGTCGCCGTAGAGCGCCAGCGTCGGCACCCGCACCGGTTCGCTCATGGCCGCCATGAAACGCCGGCCGTCGGGCCGCCATTGGCTGCGGAAGGCCCAGCGCTGGTATTCCAGGGCACAGTGTGCCGCGCCGGGAATCCGGATGGCGGTGCGCATGCGCCGTGCGGTGTCGGCGAATTCCGCGGTGGCCGACCAGGCTTCGCCGGCCCGTTCGCGCAGCAGCAGTTCGATCTCGATGCCGGCCTCGCGGGTGAGACGGTGTTCGGGCAGGCGGGGCAGCTGGCAGCGCAGGAAGTCCGGCAGCCAGGCCGCGCGCTGGGCCCGGTCGCGCAGCACGGCGCGCTTGAGGGCCACCGGATGCGGGGAGCTGATCAGCGCGATGGAACGCACCACGCGTGGGTGCAGCACCGCGGTCGCCCAGCAGACCAGCCCGCCCTCGGCGTGGCCGACCAGGGTGGCCTCGGTGTGCCCGAGCGCGCGGATGAGCCCGGCCACATCACCGGCCAGGGTCCAGCCGTCGTAGCCGCGCGGCGGTTTGTCGCTGTCGCCGTAGCCGCGCAGATCGACCGCCACCGTGCGGTACCCGCGGGCCGCCAGCCCGGTCAGCTGGTGCCGCCACGACCACCAGAAGTCACCGAAGCCGTGCAGCAGCACCACCAGCGGCGTATCCGGGTCGGTGTAGGCCGTTGCGCCGGGCACCGCCTCCACCACGTGGAAGCGAATGCCGTTGGCGTGCACGTCTCGATGGGCCCACGGTCCGTCGTAGCGGACTGTGGACGGATCGGGATGCGTATTCGACGACACGCCGAAGGAGCGTAATCGAAGGTCTAGGTCCGGGGCTTGCCGAGTTCGACCGTGGCGTCGATGGTGTGCTCGTCACCCACGCCGAAACCGCTGGGCAGCAGGGTCTTCGCCTCCTTCAGCGACTCGATGGTCTTCTCCGGGGCGCGCAGCTTGCGCACCTTCAGATAGCCGAGTAGCGCGAAGGCCGCCACCGCCGCGATCATCAGCAGGAACACCACCAGGAAGGCGGCCCAGCGGTACAGCCAGACGTCGAGCAGTTCGGCGAGGAAGAAGAAAAAGAAGAAGGAGCTGAACAGCAGGCTGGTCAGCGCCAGGATGAAGTAGACGCTGCCCTGCAGGCCCTTCTTGATCTCACCGGTCACCTCGGCCTTGGCGAGCTCCACCTCGGCCCGCACCAGCGTCGACATCTGCTCGGTCGCGTCGCGGACCAAGGTGCCGAAGGTGGCCGACTGGTGGGCGTCGACATCGGACAACGGAATCGAGGTGACGGTGCGGGTGCGGTTCCCGTCGTAGCCGTTACCGCCCTGTGTGAAGCTCAATTGCTCGACCCTTCTCCATGTCCCGGTAGTACTGTCCGGTGTCACTCTTGACTTTGCAGTGCTCGCTCGTCACGTCGTGCCTGGTGAGCACGGCCACGACGCAACAGTAGCGCCGAACCCGCCAGGGAAGCCGCCAAAGACGTGAGCAACACCGCCGCTTTTGCGAGTTCTGCCTCGCTGCCGTCCCCGACGTCTTCCAGTGCCAGTTCTGCCACCAAGAGGCTAACGGTGAAGCCGATCGCGCCCAGTACCGACAGGGCGAACATGTCCCGATAACCGAGATCACCGGGTCGTTCGGCAATGCCCAACCGCACCGCGAGCCAACTGGATCCGAAGATGCCGACCGTCTTGCCGACCAGCAGGCCCGCGATGACGGCCAGCGCGAGGCGGTCGGTGAACAGCTTGGAGAGGACGTTCGAATCCAGGGGTACGCCCGAGGCGAACAGCGCGAACAGCGGCACGCAGATGGCCGCGGAGATGGGCTGGAAGAAGTGCTCGAGCCGGGCGGCGGGGACGCAGTGCTCGTCCTCGTCCTGGTCGGGCCGGACGCGGGTCAGCAGGCCGCAGGCCACACCCGCCAGGGTCGCGTGAATTCCGGCCTCGTGCAGGGCATACCAGGACACCAGGCCCAGCGGCACATAGATGAACGGGCTGCCGAGCCGGAATTTCTGGGCCAGCGCCCACCCGGCGAAGCACGCCACGGCGATCAGCAGCCACAGCATCTTCAGCGTGGTGGTGAACAGCACCGCGATCAGGATGATGGCGATCAGGTCGTCCACCACGGCCAGGCTGAGCAGGAAGACCCGGGCGCCGGCCGGGATCCGCGAGCCGGTCATGGCCAGCACGGCCAGCGCGAAGGCGATATCGGTGGCGACCGGAATGGCCCAGCCGCGGTCCATGCCCGGCGCGCCCCAGCCGACGGCGGTGGCGATGAGCGCGGGCAGCACCACGCCGCCGATGGCGGCCACGATGGGCAGGGTGGCGCGTTTGCGGTCGGCGAGTTCGCCGACCACCAGTTCGCGTTTGAGCTCGAGCCCGGCCACGAAGAAGAAGATGGCGAGCAGGCCGTCCTGGGTCCATTCGGCGAGCGTGAGATCCAGGTGCAGGGCGGGAATCGCGAGCTTGGTGTCGACCATGGTCTGGTAGCTCGCTCCCCACGGGGAGTTGACCCAGATGAGCGCGCTCGCCGCGGCGATGAGAAGCAGTGCGCCGCCAAAGGTTTCGGTTCTCAGGTAGCGCGCTAGCTCGGAACGGACCTGGACGATCACGGTGCACCTTTCGGTCGGGTCGGCGAGAAAGCGGCGTGCGACACCACTCCAGGGACCGACGGCACAACCGCATGCCGACCAGACTTCCCGGCACGCCTTTTTGCGCAATTCTAACGGTTTGCCCGGAACTTCTTGACCACCCGGTACGCGACGAGGCCCCGCGACCAGTGGTCACGGGGCCTCGCCGATGGTCTGTCCGCTTACGCCTTACCGGCCCGGATGGCCTCGAAAACGTTGGGGTCCACCAGAGTTGAGGTATCGCCCAGTTCGCGGCCCTCGGCCACGTCGCGCAGCAGGCGGCGCATGATCTTGCCCGAGCGTGTCTTCGGCAACTCCGGCACCACGTGGATCTCGCGCGGGCGGGCAATGGGGGAGATCTCACGGGAGACCTCGGCCTTGAGCTCGGCCACCAGATCGACCCCGGTGTCCTTGGCCTCGGCGGTGAGGATCACGAACGCCACGATGCCCTGACCGGTGGTGTCGTCCGACGCGCCGACCACGGCGGCCTCGGCCACACCCGAGTGCCCGACCAGCGCCGACTCCACCTCGGCGGTCGAGATGCGGTGGCCCGACACGTTCATCACGTCATCGACGCGACCCAGCACCCACAGGTCGCCCTCCTTGTCGAGCTTGGCGCCGTCGCCGGCGAAGTACCAGCCCTTCTCGGCGTAGCGGGACCAGTAGGTGTCGCGGTAGCGCTCGTTGTCGCCCCAGATGCCGCGCAGCATGGACGGCCAGGGCTGGTCGAGCACCAGGTATCCGTTGGCCTCAGTCTCGCCCAGCTCGACCGGATTGCCGTCCTCATCAACGACTTTCGACGAGATGCCGGGCAGCGGGGTCATGGCCGCGCCCGGCTTGGCCGCGGTGACGCCGGGCAACGGCGAGATCATGATGGCGCCGGTCTCGGTCTGCCACCAGGTATCCACGATGGGAGTCTTGTTGCCGCCCACCACATCCCGGTACCAGCGCCAGGCCTCGGGGTTGATCGGCTCGCCGACCGAACCCAGCAGCCGCAGGCTCGACAGGTCGTGCGCCTCCGGAATCTCGCGGCCCCACTTCATGAAGGTGCGGACCAGCGTCGGCGCCGTGTAATAGATGGTGACGCCGTACTTTTCGATGATCTGCCAGTGGCGGTGTTCGTCGGGGAAGTTGGGGGTGCCCTCGTAGACGACTTCGGTGGCTCCATTGGCCAGCGGGCCGTACACGATGTAGCTGTGCCCGGTCACCCAGCCGATGTCGGCGGTGCACCAGTACACGTCCTGACCGGGCTGGTGGTCGAACACGTAGTGGTGGGTGTAGGCGGCCTGGGTCAGGTAGCCGCCGGTGGTGTGCAGGATGCCCTTGGGTTTCCCGGTAGTGCCGGAGGTGTAGAGGATGAACAGCGGGTGCTCGGCGTCGAAGGCCTGCGCCTCGTGCTCGGGGGAGGCCAGGGAGACGGTCTCGTCCCACCACAGGTCGCGGCCCTCGGTCATGGGGGTGTCGATGCCGGTGCGGCGCACCACGAGGACGTGCTCGACCGTGCTCGGTCCGTCGAAGGCCAGCGCCTCGTCGACCGCGTACTTGAGCGGTGCCGCGTCGCCACTGGCCGTCGGTGGTGATGACCAGCTTGGTCTCGGCGTCGTCGACGCGCTGGCGCAGGGCGCTGGGGGAGAAGCCCGCGAACACCACGGAGTGGGTCAGGCCCAGGCGGGCGCAGGCGAGCATGGCCACGATGGCCTCGGGGACCATGGGCATGTAGATGGCGACGCGGTCACCGGCCACCAGGCCCAGACCGGTCAGGTAGTTGGCGGCGCGCGAGACCTCGGCCAGCAGTTCGGCATAGGTGATGGCGCGGGAATCGCCCGGCTCGCCCTCCCAATGGATGGCGACCTGCTCGCCGCGCCCGTCCAGCACGTGCCGGTCCACACAGTTGTAGGCGACATTCAGCTTGCCGTCCGCGAACCACTTGGCGAAGGGCGCGTCACTCCAGTCCAGGACCTGGGTGAAGGGCTGATGCCAGTGCAGCCGCTTCGCCTGTTCGGCCCAGAACCCATCGCGATCGGCGGCGGCTCGGTCGTAGAGAGAGGCATCGCCATTGGCTGCGGCCGCGAACTCAGTGCTGGGCGGATACACGTCCAGGTGGTCGGCAGAGGGTTCCGTGGTCATCTCGTCTCTTCTTCTCTCGCATGCAGGCCGCGCGGGGTGACGGCGGCCACGTTCGACCCTAACCGACTGGGATCTGCGTCGTGTTCAGCCGTCTCGATCGGTGGGGCGGTCGAGGTCAACCTGTCAGAGCCGGTGTGACCGAATCATGAACGCGGGTTCCCCGCCGCTGTGCACTGTGTCACGTAGAGTGCCCGTTCCGAATGACAGATGTTGCCGGATTGCTAACAAGCCGAACAATCCGGTTTCGATCCGCTGACAACACCGACCGAGATGGTTAGTGTCCGATTCACCCAAAGGCGATTGGTCATAACCACTGGCGACCCCGGCGGCTGTGGCCTTCCCTTTCACACTTCCTCGAACCGGGAGAGAAGCGTTGAGAATCAAGACGTTTACCGCACTCGCGGCGGCCGCCGTCCTGGCGTCCGGGCTCGCATTGACGGGCTGTTCATCCAGCGGCGGCGACAACACCGACCTCGTGACGGTCAATGGCGGTGAGCCGCAACGACCCCTGGTGCCCACCGACGTCAACGAGAACATGGGCGGCCGCGTCACCGACCGGCTCTGGGCCGGACTCAAGTACTACGACGTGAACGGCACGGCCCGCAACGAGGTCGCGCAGTCCATCGAATCGACCGACCGGCAGCACTACAAGATCACCCTCAAGGACTGGAAGTTCACCGACGGCACGCCGGTGACCGCCAAGTCCTTCGTCGACGCCTGGAACTACGGCGCCCTGTCCACCAACGGCCAATTGCAGAACTGGGCCTTCGAGGGCATCGCGGGCTACGACGAGGTCGAGGCGAATCCGCCCAAGGCGCAGACCATGTCCGGGCTGAAGGTCATCGACGACAAGACCTTCACCGTCGACCTGACCAGCCCGTCGATCGATTTCGAGCTGAAACTCGGCTTCGCGCCGTTCTATCCGATGCCGGACGCCTTCTTCAAGAACACCAAGGACTTCGGGCAGAACCCGATCGGCAACGGCCCCTACAAGTTCTCGACCTGGCAGCACAACGTGAAGATCGAAGTGCTGCCCAACCCGGACTATCATGGCGGCCGCCCGGCCAAGAACAAGGGCCTGCGCTTCGTGATGTACCAGTCCTACGACACCGCCTACGCGGATCTGCTGCAGGGCAACCTGGATGCGCTCGACATCATCCCGGACACCGCGCTCGCCACCTACGAGAAGGACCTGGGCGACCGGGCCATCCACAAGCCCATCGCCTACAGCCAGCACATCGGCATCCAGCCGACGGTCGCGCACTTCGCCGGTGAGGAGGGCGTGCTGCGCCGCAAGGCCATCTCCATGGCCATCAACCGGGAGCAGATCGCGCAGAACATCTTCCACGGCACCCGAGTGCCCTGCCAGGACTTCACCGCGTTCACGCTGCCCGGCTTCCGCAAGGACCTGCCCGGCTCCGAGGTGCTGAAGTTCAACCCGGACGAGGCGAAAAAGCTGTGGGCCCAGGCGAATGCCATCTCGCCGTGGTCGGGCACCTACCAGATCGCCTACAACGCCGACGGCGGCCACCAGGCGTGGGTCGAGGCGGTGGCCAACAGCGTCAAGAACACCCTGGGCATCGATTCGGTCGGCGTGCCGTACCCGACGTTCAAGAACATTCGTGACGAGATCACCAACAAGACCGTCGGCAAGGCGTTCCGCTACGGCTGGCAGGGCGACTACCCGTCCATGTTCGAGTTCCTGACCTCGCAGTACCTCACCGGATCCGGTACCAATAACGTCCAGTACGCCAACCCGGAATTCGACAAGCTGCTCGGCCGGGCCCAGGCCGCCCCCACCCCCGAGGCCGCCTACGACATCCTCGCTCAGGCACAGCAACTGCTGTTCAAGGACATGGCCGATATCCCGATCTTCGACTACAACGTCGCGGCCGGGCGCTCGGACAAGGTGAAGGCCCAGGTGTCCTGGTCGGGTCTGTTCGACTTCGAGAACATCGAGAAGTAGCCGCCGCCGGTCGTGCGGCGGACCATGTGCGCCGCCGCACGGCCCCTCTCGGAGTGGAGTGTGAACCATGGCTTGGTATGTCGTGCGGCGGTTGCTCCAGATGATTCCGGTCTTCCTCGGAGCGACGCTGCTCATTTACGCGATGGTGTTCCTGATTCCGGGCGACCCGGTACAGGCGCTGGCCGGTGACCGGCAGATGACACCCGCGGTCGAGGCGACGCTCAAGGCGCGCTACCACCTCGACCAACCCTTCTACATCCAGTACCTCGAATACCTGAAAGGCATTGTCACCCTTGATTTCGGCACCTCGTTCTCCGGGCGGCCGGTGCGCGAGGAGCTGGCCCGGGCCTTCCCGATCACCTTCCGGCTGGCCGTCATGGCGGTCTGCATCGAGTTCTTCTTCGGTGTCGTCTTCGGCCTGATCGCCGGATTGCGCAAGGGCAAGCTGTTCGATTCGACCATGCTGGTGCTGAGCCTGGTCATCATCGCCGTGCCGATCTTCGTGGTCGGCTTCCTGGCCCAGTACCTGCTCGGCATCAAATGGGGCATCGCGCCGGTCACCGTCGGCGCCAAGGCGAGCTTCGGCGATCTGCTGGTGCCGGCCTTCGTGCTCGGGTCGCTGTCCTTCGCCTACGTGCTGCGGCTGACGCGAAACGCGGTGGCGGAGAACATGACCGCCGACTACGTGCGCACCGCGACCGCCAAGGGCCTGAGTCGGCGGCGGGTCATCGTGGTGCACATTCTGCGCAACTCGCTGATCCCGGTGATCACCTTCGTCGGCACCGATCTGGGCTTCCTCATGGGCGGCGCGGTCGTCACCGAGGGCATCTTCAACATCCCCGGCGTCGGCGGCACGCTGTACCAGGCGATCACGCGCGGCGAGCCGCCCACGGTGGTGGCCTTCGTGACCGTGCTCATCGTGATCCTGCTGCTGACCAATCTGATCGTCGATCTGCTCTATGCCGCACTCGACCCGAGGATCCGCTATGCCTGAACCGCAGACCGATGTCCGGGAAGCCCCTGAAATCCGGCCTGGGCAAGAGCATTTCGTGGCGCCGCCGGACGAGGTGGAGGTGCTCGCGACCGACCGGGTGAACGAGGCAGCCGCCCCGACCAGCGTATGGCGCGAGGCCTGGCAGCAGCTGCGGCGCAATCCGATCTTCATCGTGGCGGCGCTGCTGATCCTGTTCATCCTGCTGGTCGCGATCTGGCCGCAGCTGTTCAGCGGCCAGGATCCGCGTTATTGCAGTGGCGATTTCAGCATGCATCCGCCGTCGTCGGGCCATCCGTTCGGCTTCGACAAGCAGGGCTGCGACATCTACACCAGGACCGTGTACGGTGCGCGGGCCTCGGTGCAGACCGGGCTCGGCGCGACCGTGCTGTTCGTGCTGATCGGCGGCACCCTCGGGGCGTTCGCCGGGTACTACGGCGGGTTGCTGGACGCGGTGGTGTCGCGCATCGCGGAGATCTTCTACGCGCTGCCCCTGACCCTGGCCGCGATCGTGCTCATGCAGCTGCTGCACACCCGCACGGTGTGGACGGTCATGGTGACACTGGCCTCCTTCAGCTGGCCGCAGGCCGCCCGCATCGCCCGCGGCGCGGTGATCCAGTCGCGCAACAGCGAATACGTCACGGCGGCAAAGGCATTGGGCGTCTCCAGATTCCGGACCCTGATCCGGCACGTGCTGCCCAACTCGACCGGCCCGCTGATCGTGGTCAGCACCATCTCGCTGGGCGTCTTCATCGTCACCGAGGCGACGCTGTCCTACCTCGGCGTCGGGCTCTCCCGCCAGATCGTCTCGTGGGGTTCGGATATCGCGGCCGACCAGAAGGAGATCCGCACCTCTGCCATCCTGTTCTATCCCGCGACCGCCCTGGCGCTCACGGTGCTCAGCTTCATCATGCTCGGCGACGCCGTGCGCGACGCCCTGGATCCCAAGGCCAGGAAGAGGTGAGGACATGACCGAACCACTGCTCGACGTCCGCGACCTGAACGTGTGTTTCACCTCCGAGGGCAAGCGGATCCCGGCGGTGCGCGGGGTGAATCTGACGGTGTACCCGGGGCAGACCGTCGCCATTGTCGGCGAATCCGGTTCCGGCAAGTCGACGACCGCGCACGCCATCATCGACCTGCTGCCCGGCACCGGCCAGATCACCTCCGGGTCAATCGCTTTCGGCGGCAAGGACCTGGCCAAGGCGTCCAAGCACGAGATCGTCAAGGTGCGCGGCAAGGGCATCGGATTCGTGCCGCAGGACCCCACGTCGAATCTGAATCCGGTGTGGAAGATCGGCTTCCAGATGCGGGAAACCCTGGAGGCCAATGGCATCGCCAAGGGCAAGGCGGCGCGGCAGCGGGCCGTCGAACTGCTCACCGAGGCGGGCATGCCCGACGCGCAGCGCCGTGTCAACCAGTATCCGCACGAGTTCTCCGGCGGCATGCGCCAGCGCGCGCTGATCGCCATGGGCCTCTCGTGCCGGCCCCAACTGCTCATCGCCGACGAGCCGACCTCGGCCCTCGACGTCACCGTGCAGCGTCAGATCCTCGACCATCTCGACGGGCTCACCGCCGAACTCGGCACCGCGGTCCTGCTCATCACCCACGACCTGGGCCTCGCGGCCGAGCGGGCCGAGCATCTGGTGGTCATGTATCGGGGCCGGGTGGTGGAATCCGGTCCGGCACTGCAGATTCTGCGGGAACCACAGCATCTGTACACCAAGAAGCTGGTGAACTCCGCGCCCTCACTGGCGTCGCAGCGGCTGTCCTCGGTGGCCGAGCGCGCCGAAGTGCGCGCGCAGGCCGTCCAGGTGGCCGGGCAGCTGACCGAGACCGATGCCGAATTCTCCAGCGCCCCGGACAGTGTGATGGTTGTCGAGGGGCTCACCAAGCGGTTCCGCATCCGCGGCAATGCGCCCTGGAAATCCTCCGAACTCGTTGCCGTGGACGATGTCTCGTTCACCCTGTGCCGCGGGACCACCAAGGCCATCGTCGGGGAATCGGGCTCCGGGAAATCGACCGTGGCCCAGATGGTCCTGGGGCTGCTGCCACCCACCTCCGGCCATGTCACCTTCGACGGTCGCGATGTGGCCACCCTGGATGCCAAGGGCGCGTTTGCCTTCCGACGCCGCGTACAGCCGGTCTTCCAGGACCCCTACGGCTCCCTGGACCCGATGTACTCCATCTACCGCACCATCGAGGAGCCATTGCGCACCCACGGCATCTTTTCGCAAAAGGAACGGGAGGCCGCTATCCGAGATCTGCTGGACAAGGTCTCGCTCCCGGCAACGGTCATGCGGCGCTACCCCAACGAGCTCTCCGGTGGTCAGCGTCAGCGCGTCGCCATCGCCCGCGCCCTGGCGCTGTCCCCGGAGGTGGTGGTCTGCGACGAGGCCGTCTCGGCCCTCGACGTGCTGGTCCCGGCGCAGATCCTGCAGCTGCTCAACGAGCTCCAGGCCGAGCTTGGCCTGACCTACCTGTTCATCACCCACGACCTGGCCGTGGTCCGTCAGATCGCCGACGACGTCCTGGTCATGCAGCAGGGCAAGGTCGTCGAGGCGGCTTCCACCACCGAGGTCTTCGACAATCCGCGATCCGACTACACCCGACGACTCCTGGAGGCCATCCCGGGCCGTGACCTGCTGGTCGGCTGATTCACCCGGCGGGTCGGCGGCTAGCCTTCTACCTCGTGACCGACCCGCTGCAGCCCCTCGTCGACCTGCCCGGCGTGCGCGATGCCGCCGACAAGGCCCGTGACGCCCTCGCCGAGGTGCACCGCCACCGGGCGAACCGCCGCGGCTGGCCCACCACGGCCGCCGAGGCGGCCGTCCGCGCGGCTCGCTCGTCGGCGGCCATCGAGGGCGGCACCATCGACCTGCCCGCTGACGGTCGCGTCGAGGACCCGATCCTCGCGGGCTCGCTGCGCGTCGGACAGGCCCTCGACGCCGAGGCCCTCACCAACCTGGTCGGGGTCTGGCAGCGCGCCCCTTTGCAGGCCCTCGCGCGCCTGCACCTGCTGGCGGCCGCCGACATGGTCGACGACCAGCAGCAGCTGGGTCGCCCCCGCAATGTCCCCGGTGTCGCCGAACGCCTGGATCTGCTGGCCCAAACCATCACCACCACAAAGGCTCCCGCCCCGGTGATCGCGGCCGTCGTGCACGGCGAACTGCTGTCCCTGCGCCCCTTCGGCACCGCCGACGGCATCGTGGCCCGCGCCGCCTCGCGACTGGTTTCGGTGTCGAGTGGCCTGGACCCGCACAGCCTGGGCGTCCCGGAGGTCTTCTGGCTGCGCCGCCGGCCGGCGTATCTGGACGCCGCGGCGGCGTTCGGAATGGGCACCGCCGAGGGTGTCGGCGGCTGGGTGATATTCACCTGCGGCGCGCTCGAGGACGGTGCGCGCGAGGCCCGCTCGATCGCGGATTCGGCCTCCGGGTAAAGGCCCCTGAAACGGAAACCCGTTGTGCGCCAGGGTTCCTCGAAGGGTCCTCGCACATCAGAGCGGGCGGCGTTGTCGCTGAATTGCGACCTCACCGCCCGCTAGCACGGACCACCTGGTTACCAAGCGTGCTTCTCGGGTTGTGTGTTTTCGGCCTCGGCGAGCTCTCCAGGATCCGGTGGTTCATCCCCGCGATTATGCGAGGCCCTCGCCGTCGATATCCCGGATAACGCAGGCCCACAACCATTCGTGCCCTTGTCGCGGCGTGCTCCGCGTGGGTGCCTGGTGTCCGTGCTGGGAAGGGTGGGATGGGAGGTCGAATCTTCTCTTCCGATCCGATCTTGGCCTTCCGTCCTTCCGTGCATCCATTGTTACCCCGTGACCGCCGTCACATCAAGACCTGGGGAAACATTCGAATACTCGGCGTGTTCGGGTGTTTTTGCGTCCGGGCGTTTCTGTTATCTCTCTTATCGCCGCCGGCGCAGCAGTCGGTAGGTGAGTGCCCCGGCGGCCAGTGCCCCCAGGCTGACCGCGGCCGTGGCGGCCACCGTGGTGGTGGTCGGGGCCGGGATCCGGGCCCACAGCGACACCGGGTTCGAGAAGGTGAGCACGGGCCAGCCGCGCGCGGTGGCCTCCCGCCGCAGTCCGCGGTCCGGGTTCACCGCCGTGGGGTGGCCGACCACCTCGAGCATCGGCAGATCGGTGACCGAGTCGGAGTAGGCGTAACAGCGCGCGAGATCGTAATCATATTGCGCGGCAAGCTTTTCGATCGCCTCGACCTTGCCCTTGCCATAGCAGTAGAACTCGACTTCGCCCGCGTACTTACCGTTTTCGATGACCATGCGGGTGGCGGCGAAGTGATCAGCGCCCAGCGCCGCGGCGATCGGCGCGACCATCTCCTCGCCCGAGGCCGACACGATTATCACATCGTGGCCCCGAATCCGGTGGTCCGCAATGAGATCCGCGGCCTCGGCGTAGATGAGCGGATCCACGATGTCGTGCAACGTCTCGGCGACGATCGAGCGCACCTGATCGACATCCCAGCCCGCGCACATCTTGGTGAGGTGCTCGCGCATGCGCTCCATCTGATCGTGGTCGGCGCCCGATAGCAGGAACAGGAAGTGCGCGTAACTGCTCTCCAGCACGGCACGGCGGCTGAGCAGGCCCTGGTCCAGGAACGGCTTCGAGAACACGAAGGCGCTCGACCGGGCGATCACCGTCTTGTCGAGATCGAAGAAGGCGGCGACTCGTCCGCGTTCGGCTGTCACGCGTCCAGGATATGGTTCGGCGGCGCGTCGCGGGCATCTCGGTCGCGGTGGGGTTGGTCTCGCGAGGTACCTGGGCTTTTCATGCGGTGCGGCGACCGGGGTGGCGGCCATCACTTCCGGGGTGGGGATTGTCCGGGTTAGCCAGTCGGAAGCCGGGCCGTCGGGGCGGGAAAAAGACTCGCCGGGCGGACTTGCAATCCGGCCGGGGCTTGGGTGTAGTATCGCAGTTACCTGGACATGGTCCAGGCGCGTTCAGCCCGACCCCCCCGGGGCTGAACCCGACGGCCCCAGCCTCCTCCCCCCCGGCTGGGGCCGTCCTCTATTTCCGGACAGTTCCGAATCCGTTCCGCCGAGCCGAGTTCTGCACAGGCCGCGTGTTATCCACACTCGCCGTGGAGGCGCTTTCGCCGATCTTCCAATCGAGCGACGCTGACCAGCATGAACTCCGACGCCGCCACCCCGCCCGCCCTGTCGCTGGTCGCCGATCCCCGGCTGCGCGACGAGATCCGCCGCATTGCCGCCGCCGCGGACCGCCCCCTCGACGAGCGCGAGCCGCCCCCGGGCCGCCATGCCTGGGCCACCGCGTCCGCGATCATCCTCGATACCGCCGCCGCGCTTAGCTGCACATCCGCCGGACACCTGCGTCGCGCCGGAATCCTCCTGGTAACCGACGGCGAGCCGAGTTTGCTCGACTGGCAGAGCGCCACTCGCGTCGGCGCCGAACACGTCCTGTCCCTCCCCGCCGACGCCGACGCGCTGATCGCCGCATTCGCCGCTCACGACGGCCGCCGCCCCGGCGACGGCGCGGTGCTCGCGGTGGCCGGAGCGGGCGCCGGGGCCGGTGCCTCGGTGCTCGCGGCGGCCGTGGGCCTCACCGCCGCGGGCCGTTTCCGCGACCACACCCTGCTGGTCGACTGCGCCCCGTACGGCGGCGGTCTCGACCTGCTTCTCGGCCTCGAGTCGGCGCCGGGTCTGCGCTGGACCGACCTCACCATCGAACACGGGCGGGTTTCCGCCCCCGCCCTGCATGCGGCCCTGCCGGTCGCCTCGGGTCTTGCCGTTCTCTCCTGCGGAAGGGGAACTTCCGCAACCGAATTCGGGAGTGCGTTGCCGCGTCCGGTCGGCCCGGCGGTCATCTGCGCCGACGGTTGGAATGGGATGCCTTCGCTCACAGCGGGACTCGGCGAGGCGGTACCGGATCCGGATCTCGCCCGCACGGCAGGCCGGCGGGACTCGGCCGACGAGTCCGGCGCGCGGTCGGCAGCCGAGGCGTACCCCCGGATCGATCGCGGCCGGGTGGCCGCCGTGCTCGAAAACGAGCTTCCCGCAGTCGTACCGGGCGTCACGGGCCGCCCCGCGGTACTCGCGCCGGGGGCCGTGCGCGCAGTGCTCGAGGGTGGGCGCGCCGCCGGTGATCTGGTGGTCGCCGATCTGTCCAGCGATCACGGGCCGCATACGGATCAGGTGCTCGATTCGGCCGATCTGGTGGTGCTGGTGACGCAGGCGCGGTTGCGTTCGATAGCCGCCGCGCAGGTCACCGCCGCCTATCTCAGCGCCCGGAACCCGAATGTGCGTGTGGTCGTCCGCGGTCCGGCCCCCAGTGGCTGCTCGCCCGGCGACATCGCCGAGATGTTGAGGCTGCCGCTGCTGACCGGCGTGCCCTCCCAGCCCGGGCTGGCCGAACGCCTGGAGCGGGGTGGGCTGACCGTGCGTCGCCGCGGCCCACTGCGCACCGCCGCCGAAACCTGTTTAACGGCACTGTTTTCCGAGTATCCGGCGCCGCACCGGTCGGTCGGCCGCGTGGGTCCCTCCTGGTGGCGCCGTGCCGGTTCACGGGACTCGTGCGGTGGCGCGGCGCGGCCGGAATCCGCCGGGGCGGGGAAATGAGGGCGTCGCGGGTCCGGTGGCGTCGTGGGCCGATCACGAGTGCCGCGATTGTCGTCGGTGTCTGGCCGGACGTGCGGCGTTCGCGATCGGAGCGGTTGCGGCGCGGGTACTTCCGAGTGGCCTCGGGCGGGGCATGCCGGTGGTTCGTCTTCGGTGCGGAGGTTCGCGATGAGTGAGCTGGTGACGGCGGAGCTGCTGGAGCGGGTGCGGGAGCGGCTGGCGGAGGGTGCGGCCGATCCGGATCCGGCGCTGGTCGCGGCGGCCATCCGGGCCGAGGCGGGCGGGGTGCTGGCGGATACCGATCTGTTGCGCGCCTTGCGATTGCTGCAGACCGAGATGACCGGGGCCGGGGTGCTGGAGCCGCTGCTGCACGATCCGGAGGTGGCCGATGTGCTGGTCACCGGGCCGGATTCGGTCTGGGTGGACCGGGGGCGGGGCTTGCGCCGGACCTCGGTGCGGTTCGCCGACGAGGCGGCGGTGCGCAGGCTCGCACAGCGGCTGGCACTGGGGGCGGGCCGCGGCTCGACGACGCGCAGCCGTGGGTGGACGGGCGGCTGGCGGGAACCGAGGCGGCGCTGGGTGATTCCTTCGGCGTGCGACTGCACGCGGTGCTGTCGCCCATCGCGCACGGTGGCACCTGCCTGTCGCTGCGCGTGCTGCGGCCCGCCACCCAGGGGCTGGACGCGCTGGCCGCGGCCGGTGCGGTGCCGCCCGACGCGAAGGTCCTGCTGGAGCGCATTATTCGCGCCCGGCTGGCCTTCCTGGTGGTCGGCGGAACCGGGGCGGGCAAAACTACCCTGCTGTCCGGGCTGCTGGCCAAGGTGGCGTCGACCGAACGCATCGTCTGCGTGGAGGACGCCGCCGAGCTGGCTCCGCCGCACCCCCACGTGGTCCGCCTGGTCGCCCGCCCCGCGAATGTGGAGGGCGCGGGACAGATCACCGTCCGCGACCTGGTGCGCCAGGCGCTGCGCATGCGCCCCGATCGCATTGTCGTGGGCGAGGTTCGAGGTGCGGAGGTCGTGGACCTGTTGACGGCCCTGAACACCGGCCACGACGGCGGCGCGGGCACCGTCCACGCCAACTCGCCCGGCGAGGTCCCGGCCCGGCTCGAGGCTCTCGCGGCCCTGGGCGGTATGCCGGCGGCCGCGCTGCACAGCCAATTGGCGGCCGCGATCCAGGTCGTCCTGCACGTCCACCGTCAGCCCGACGGCCGCCGCACGCTACGCGAAATCGGCATGGTCGCCCCGGTCGACGGCCGCGTCCACATCACGCCCGCCTGGACTGCCGATGGCCGTCCGGCCCCGGCCGCCCCGGCCCTCGTCAACCTCCTCGACCGAAGGATTCCGGATGATTCCCTCGAATGAAGAAGGCGGTTCTCCGCAGCCACAGCCATCTTGCGTCAGTGGTAACTCGTTGTGTTGCAGCCTATTCGGCCTGCGCGGATCACGGTTTCCGGGGCTCCGGATGGGGTGGCGAAACGCGTGTTCGCGGCATGAGTCGTCGGAGTGTGCTGGGGCGGAGGATGATTCGGATTCATCGGCCAGTGAGGTCGGCTGATGTCGGCCGGTATCGCGGCGGCGCTCGCCTGCGTCGCGTCCGCCATGCTGGTGGCACCCGCGCCCGCCGGTCGCCGTCGTTGCGAACGACTGTTCCGGCGTACCGAGAGAACCCGAATGCCGTTCGGCCGGTGGGTGATTCGATCGGCTCCGTCGCTCTTGGTGCCACTCGTGGTCCTGGCCGGTCCGGGTCCGGCCGGGGCGGCATCGATTTTGGCCGCCACGCTGGTGTTCCGGCGTCGCCGGGTGCTGCGGGAGCGGCGGCGTGCCGCTGCGGCGGCGCAACTGCTCGAGGGGCTGGAAGCGGTGATCGGCGAGCTGCGTATCGGTGCGCATCCGAGCGCGGCGGCCCGGGTGGCGGCCCAGGAGACCGAGGGCGAGGTGGCCCGGGCCTTCGCGGTCAGCGCCGCCCGCAGTCGCCTGGGCGGCTCGGGCGCCGCGGGCCTGCGGCGGCCGGGCACGGTGGTGGCGGGGGAGTTGGCGCGGGTGGCCGCGGCCTGGCGGGTGGCCGAGCGGCACGGTCTGGCCCTGGCCGAGCTGCTGACGGCCGCGCGCCTGGATCTGCTCGGCCGCAAGCGTTTCCGGGATCGCACCCGCGCGGCGCTGGCGGGTGCTCGCGCCACCGCGACGGTGCTGGCCCTGCTTCCGCTGCTCGGCATCGGGCTCGGTCAGCTGATGGGCGCCGCCCCGCTGCGCGTCCTGTTCCTGACCCCTGCCGGCACGCTCCTGCTGCTACTGGGTTCGGCCCTGACCTGCGCCGGTCTGCTGTGGGCCGACGCCATTACGGACCGGGTGCTGCGATGACCGCGTCGATCGCCGCCCTGCTGGCCGTCGCGCTGCTGATGCTGCCGGGCCGGGCCGCCGTGGTCCGCCGGTTGGCGCGGCTGCACGAGCCGGGTGCCGATCCGCGTCCGATCGCCGCGGCGGCCCCGTCCGATCCGCTCGGCGTCGCCTCCGCCCTGGATCTGCTCGCGGCCTGCCTGCGTGCCGGATTGCCCACTGCCGCAGCGTCCGCCGCCGTCGCGGTATCGGCTCCCGAGCCGCTGGCCACCGTCCTGCACCGGGCGTCGGATCTGCTCGCGCTGGGTGCTGATCCGGCTGCGGCCTGGGTGCAAGCCACCGCCGGTCACGCCGACGACGCGGTGACGGCACTGGCCCGCCTGGCCCGCCGTTCGGCGCGCTCCGGAACCGGATTGGCCACGGCGGTGGCCGAATTGGCGGAACGCCGCCGCGGCGAGCTCGAGGATGCCGCCGCCGCGCGGGCCGAACGCGCCGGTGTCCTGATCGGCGGTCCGCTCGGCCTGTGCTTCCTACCGGCCTTCCTGTGCCTGGGGATCGTCCCGGTCGTGATCGGCCTGGCCGGTCGGGTTCTGGAAGGCGGCCTGCTGTGACCATCCGGCCTGCTGTGACCGCGAAACCTGTTGTGACCGCTGAGGAATGTACCGGCGCGGAACCGCCGCGCCGGGGCGAGGGAAGGAGTGAGCGTGGGAACGACTGTCCGAAACGCGTTCTGGGGATTGCGCACCCGGCTGCTGCGCGTGGTGACCGCCGAGGACGGCATGAGCACCGCGGAGTACGCGATCGGGACGATAGCGGCGGCGGCGTTCGGGGCGGTGCTGTACACGGTGGTGACCGGGGACAGCATCGTCAACGCCCTGACGAAGATCATCGACAAGGCGCTGAAGACTCCCGTCAAGTGACGTATGCCACACCACGTCGACATGCCGAGGCGGGCATGGCGACCGTCGAGGCGGCCATTGCGCTGGCTGCGCTGGTCGCGGTGCTGGTCCTCGGGGTCGGGGCCCTGCTGGCGGTGTCGGCGCAGGTGCGCTGTGTCGACGCCGCCCGCGAGGCGGCTCGGCTGGCCGCGCGCGGCGACGAGGCGTCGGCGGTGTCCACCGCGCGCCGGGTCGCACCCGCCGGAGCCCGAATCGATCTCCGCGCCGAGGGCGGACTGGTGGTGGCGGAGGTGAGCGCCCGGGCCACCTTGCTGCCGGTGACCCTGCGCGCGGCTGCCGTCGCGGCTCTGGAGCCCGGGGAATTCGGATGAGAACGACAGGCCGGGAGGCAATGGGTGCTGACGCGGGCGGCGTGACGGTGACGGCCTGCCTCGCACTGCTCGGTGTGTTCGCCGCGGTGGTCCTGATAGGGCAGATCGGGGTGGCGGTGGCCGGTCGGCATCGGTTGCAGTCCGCCGCCGACCTGGGTGCGCTGGCCGCAGCGGGCGCGCTCGACGGCGGCACGGTGGCCGGTTGCGGGCGCGCGGGGGATATCGCGGGCCGAATGGGCGCGCGGTTGGTGGGTTGCGAGGTGCGGGGCTGGGACGTGACGGTGACCGTCGAGGCGCGGATATCGCTGGGTCCGGTGGGCGCGTGGGATGTCCGCGCGGCGGCTCGGGCCGGGCCGATGGAAGGAGAGAGGTAGCGAGGCAATATCTCGTACCGAGCGGTTGGTTAGAAATGTGATGGCGCGGGCCACATCGGCGGTCGATCAATGTCGAAATTCGATGAATGGGATAGCCGAATAGATTGGGTATCGATCACTTTCCAATTCGTTCCCCGAGACTCATTGGAATGAATGCACAGGTAAATCCGGGGGCGACATTATCGAACGGAGCAACCCTCCAGTTAACAGGATCACATCCCTTTTTAATCGACTCGAGCCCTCGGCGTGTCGCGGACACCTTCTGGCATCCGGAATCCGCCCGATACCAACCAGCTGACAGCGCCGACCGGTTGGTCGGTGGCGCTCCGGTATCGCCCCGGCGACGACCGCGTCACGGATCGGCGTTGCCGTCGTCACCTGCCCCGAGCTCGGCCAGGATCGCCCGCAGCAGGCGTGCCGCCCCGGCCTTGTCCAGCGGGTTGTTGCCGTTCCCGCACTTCGGTGACTGCACGCAGGACGGGCACCCGCTCGCGCAGGCGCAGGACCGAATCGCGCCCAGCGTGGCCTGCAACCAGTGCCGCAGCCGGGAGAACCCCCGCTCGGCGAAGCCCGCCCCGCCCGGATGCCCGTCGTAGACGAACACCGTGGGCAGTCCGGTATCGGCGTGTTCCGCCATCGACACGCCACCGATATCCCACCGATCGCAGGTCGCCACCAGCGGCAACATCCCGATCGCCGCGTGCTCGGCGGCGTGCAGCGCGCCCGCGGCGTGCCGGGCGTCGATCCCGGCCCGGGCCAGCAGCTCTGGCGTGACGGTGTAGTACACGGCCCGGGTGGGCAGGGTCTGCGCGGGCAGGTCCAGCTCGACCAGGTCCAGCACCTCGCCGCTGGGCAGTCTGCGCAGGTAGCCGGTGACCCGACGGGTCACCAGCACCTGCGCGAAAGCCGTTGTTACCGAGCCGAATCGGCGCTCCACGCCGACCTCCTCGATCTCCAGCGTGGTCACCGCCCGCGCGCTGGTGCTCCATCCCGGCGTGTCGGCGTGCACCAGCGCGACGCCCTCCTCCAGGTCCAGCTCGTCGACCACGTAGCTCTCGCCCTGGTGCAGGTGCACCGCGCCCGGATGCAAGGTGGCCGGGGCACGCCCGGCGTCGGTGGTGCCCAGCATGCGCCCGGATTCGCCGTCCACCACCGCGACCGCGGTGCCGATGCCGCCGCGCACGTCGACCGCGTCGTGCGGGTGCGCGTCGGCGGTCACGAACCAGCGCGCCGTCCCGTCCCGGGCCACGCCCGCCCGCCGCCGGATCAAACCCTGTTCGGCCAGGTCCGACAGCAGTTCCCAGGCCTGGAAACCGTGCACCTCGGCATCGCTGAGCGGCTGTTCCAGGGCCGCGCACAGCAGGTGCGGACCGAGCACGTACGGGTTGTGCGGGTCGGTGATGCTGGCCTCCAGCGGCCGCCCGAGCAGCGCCTCCGGATGGTGCACGAGGTAGGTGTCCAGGGGGTCGTCCCGCGCGATGAGCAGCACCAACGATCCTTGTGTGCGCCGCCCGGCGCGCCCGGCCTGCTGCCAGAAGGAGGCCACCGTGCCCGGATATCCCGCCACCACAACGGCATCCAGTCCCGCGATGTCCACGCCCAGTTCCAGGGCGTTAGTGGTGGCCGCGCCCAGCAGCGAGCCCTCCGACAGCGCCGCCTCCAGCGCCCGGCGGTCCTCGGCCAGATACCCGGCCCGATAGGCCGCGACACGCCCGGGGAGCTCGGCGTCCACGTCCGCCAGCAGCCGCCGCGTGTCCATGGCCACCAGTTCGGCCCCGCGCCGCGACCGCACGAAGGTCAGCGTGCGCGCCCCCTCGGCCACCAGGTCCGCCATCACCGTGGCGGCCTCGGCCCCGGCCGAACGCCGCACGGCCGCACCGTTTTCCCCGGTCACGCCCGCGCCCAACAGCGGCGGCTCCCACAGCGCCACGGTCCGCGCCCCCTGCGGCGACCCGTCCTCGGTGACCGCGACACACGGTGCGCCGATCAGCTTTTCGGCCGTGGCCGCCGGATCCGCGGTGGTCGCCGAGCACAGCACGAACACCGGATCCGCCCCGTACCGCGCGGCGAGTCGCCGCAGCCGGCGCAGCACCAGCGCCACGTGCGACCCGAAAACCCCGCGGTAGATATGGCATTCATCGACCACGACGTATTTGAGCTGCCGGAAGAACCGCGCCCATCGCTGATGCGACCGCAGCATTCCGACGTGCAGCATGTCCGGGTTGGTGAAAACCCATCGCGCGTGCGCCCGCACCCACTGCCGGATCTCCGCCGGCGTGTCACCGTCGTAGGGCGCGGGATGCACGTTCCGCAACGGATCTTCGCTGGTCAGCTCGTTGACCATGCGCAGCTGATCGGCGCCGAGCGCCTTGGTCGGGGACAGATACAGCGCGGTGGCCCGGGGATCGGCCTGCAGCGCGGTCAGTACGGGCAGCTGATAGGCCAGCGATTTCCCGGACGCCGTCCCGGTCGACACGACCACGTGCCGTCCCGCCGCGGCCAGCTCCGCGGCCCGGATCTGATGGCTCCAGGGCTCCGCGACTCCGGCCGCCTGAACTGCGGCGATGACTTCCGGAGATGTCCATTCGGGCCATTTCGTGACCTGCGCCGCGCGCGGCGGCAACTCGGTGACGTGGGTGAGGCGGGGGTCGCCGGAACCCGCCCCGTTTAGGACACGATTCAGCAACGATCTCCCGTAGCTGATGTCGCTGTTGTCTCCCCGCGGTCGCGGCTGATCCCCATCATTCATCGAAGCGTCGCCGCGACACGCCGAAGGGGTGTGAAAGCTGTGTGCACCCGGCGCTCTACCTGCCATTTCACTACAGAGTAGCGGCCTGCCTCACACCCCGTTTGCCAGATGCTCGCTCTGTTATCCGGAAGCAAACCAACTTCAAGTACGGATTTGGGCATTAAGCCCCTCACCTGCGCATTCGCAAGATCAACTTTTTTTGCAAATTGTGGGTAACTCGGCTGTTGAATTGCCGGAGGACATGGTTCACTGGTTCCTGGTCGCAAGCTTCTGTGTTCGAGGGAACGGATCGAAAGTCCAAACCATCAGCAGGATCGATGTTGCGAACGGTGTACTGCGTGCTTTCCTGCAGGGGGAACAGAGTACAGCGGTCGGAACGGACCCGGTGGACGAACCTCGTTGTCTACCGTTCCGGTATGGAAAGAGAAGGAACAGAATGGCACAGGGAACTGTGAAGTGGTTCAACGCGGAGAAGGGGTTCGGCTTCATCGCGCCCGAGGACGGCTCCGCTGACGTCTTCGTCCACTACTCCGAGATCCAGGGAACGGGCTTCCGCACCCTCGAGGAGAACCAGAAGGTCGAGTTCGAGGTTGGCCAGGGCACCAAGGGCCCGCAGGCCACCGGTGTTCGCGCGCTCTAAGGAGCGAGCCAACCCACAGGTTCCGTCCCCCATCGCCCCAGGGCGGTGGGGGACGACCCATATCTGGACCCATTACACTCGATCACGATCAGGGGCTACATCGTCGCCGCGCACCAGCCGCGGGCATTGAACACGGTATAAACGTCGCTGGCAGCGATATCGGACATCGCAGCCGCTTGCCCCAGCCGCGTATGGTGCGTACACCAGCGCCGACGTGGATCGAGACGAAAGGTGTGTTCGCCGGTGGCAACACGAGACCGCGGTGCAGCGCCGAACTCCCAGGCAGCGCCCGACCAGGGCCGTTCCCTGCGTCGTCTCGTGATTGTCGAGTCGCCGACGAAGGCCAAGAAGATCGCGCCCTACCTGGGCCGCGGCTATGTGGTGGAGGCTTCGGTCGGCCACATTCGGGACCTGCCGCGCGGCGCGGCGGATGTGCCCGCCAAATACAAGGGACAGCAGTGGGCGCGCCTCGGCGTCGACGTCGATCACGATTTCGAGCCCATCTATGTGGTCAGCCCCGAAAAGAAGGGGAAGGTCAGCGAGCTGAAGAGCCTGCTGGCCGACGCCGACGAGCTCTACCTCGCCACCGACCCCGACCGCGAGGGCGAGGCCATCGCCTGGCACCTGCTCGAGACGCTCAAGCCCAAGGTGCCGGTGCGGCGCATGGTCTTCCACGAGATCACCGAGTCGGCCATTCGGGCCGCGGCTGCCGACACCCGGGAGCTGGACCAGGACCTGGTCGACGCGCAGGAGACGCGGCGCATCCTGGACCGGCTCTACGGCTACGAGGTCTCGCCCGTGCTGTGGAAGAAGGTCATGCCGAGGTTGTCGGCGGGCCGGGTGCAGTCGGTGGCGACGCGGGTCATCGTGCAGCGCGAGCGCGAGCGCATGGCGTTCCGGTCGGCGGAGTACTGGGATATCGCGGCCAAGCTGGATGCGGGCGGCAATGAAGAGGGCGGGAATCCGCGGGTCTTCGGTGCGCGGCTGGTCAGTGTCGAGGGTGCGCGCGTGGCGACCGGTCGTGATTTCGGATCCGACGGGCAGCTGAAATCGCAGGGCGTCGTCGTGCTCGATGCCGGTTATGCGCAGCGGCTGGCGGAATCGCTGCACGGGGTGGATCTCACGGTCACCTCGGTGGAATCCAAGCCGTACACGCGAAAGCCGTACGCGCCGTTCATGACTTCGACGCTGCAGCAGGAGGCCGCGCGCAAGCTGCGTTTCACCTCCGAGCGCACCATGCGGGTGGCGCAGCGGCTGTACGAAAACGGTTACATCACCTATATGCGTACCGACTCGACGACCCTGTCGCAGTCGGCGATCAATGCGGCGCGGGCACAGGCCACGCAGCTGTACGGCGCGGAATACGTGAGTCCCACACCGCGGCAGTACAACCGCAAGGTCAAGAACGCGCAGGAGGCGCACGAGGCGATTCGCCCCTCGGGTGACGTCTTCGCCACGCCGGGGCAGCTGCACAACAAGATCGACAATGACGAATTCCGTCTGTACGAGCTGATCTGGCAGCGCACGGTGGCCTCGCAGATGCAGGACGCGCGGGGCACCACGCTGACGGTGCGCATTACCGGTGTCGCGAATAGCGGTGAGGAATGCGTGTTTTCGGCATCGGGCCGGACCATTACCTTCGCGGGCTTCCTCAAGGCGTACGTGGAGAGTGTCGACGAGGAGGCGGGCGGTCAGTCCGACGACGCCGAATCCCGGCTGCCCGCGCTGACCGAGGGCCAGGGCGTCACGGCCGTGGAGCTGGCGCCGGACGGGCACACCACCAATCCGCCCGCGCGTTTCACCGAAGCCTCGCTGATCAAGGCGCTGGAAGACCTCGGCATCGGCCGTCCGTCCACCTACTCCTCGATCATCAAGACCATTCTCGACCGCGGGTACGTCTACAAGCGCGGTAGTGCGCTGGTGCCGTCGTGGGTGGCGTTCGCGGTGATCGGGCTGCTGGAGGAGCACTTCGGGCGGCTGGTGGACTTCGACTTCACCGCGGCCATGGAGGATGATCTCGACGCCATCGCCGGTGGGCGCGAGCAGCGCGGAAACTGGTTGTCCTCCTTCTATTTCGGCGGCGATCACGGTGCGCAGGGATCGGTGGCGCGCTCGGGCGGCCTGAAAAAGATGGTGGGCGAACGGCTCGACGGCATCGACGCGCGAGAAGTCAACTCCATCAAGCTGTTCGCCGACGACGAGGGTCGCGACGTGGTGGTGCGGGTCGGCAAGTTCGGGCCGTACCTGGAGCGCATGATCGCCAATCCCGATGACCCGGACGGGAATCCGGTATCGCAGCGGGCCAACCTGCCCGACGATCTGCCGCCGGACGAGCTGACGCCGGAGGTCGCGGAGAAGCTTTTCGCGACGCCGCAGGAGGGTCGCTCGCTGGGTACCGATCCGGCGACCGGGCACGAAATCGTCGCCAAGGAAGGGCGTTTCGGGCCGTACGTCACCGAGGTGCTGCCGGAGCCGGCGGAGGACATCGACACCGGCGCGAAGAAGACCGCGAAGAAGGCGGCCGACAAGCCGAAGCCGCGCACCGGGTCGCTGTTCAAGTCCATGAGCGTGGAGACGGTGACGCTGGACGAGGCGCTGAAACTGCTCTCGCTGCCGCGCGTGGTGGGTGTGGATCCGGCCTCCGGCGACGAGATCACCGCGCAGAACGGGCGGTACGGGCCGTATCTGAAGAAGGGCACGGACTCCCGCTCGCTCACCGGTGAGGATCAGATCTTCTCGGTGACGCTCGAGGAGGCGCTCAAGATCTATGCCGAGCCCAAACGGCGCGGCGGGCAGTCGGCCAGTGCGCCGCCGCTGCGCGAGCTGGGCGTGGACCCGGTGTCGGAGAAGCCGATGGTGATCAAGGACGGGCGGTTCGGCCCGTATGTCACCGACGGTGAGACCAATGCCAGCCTGCGCAAGGGCGACGAGGTCGAGTCCATCACCGATGCGCGGGCCTCGGAACTGCTGGCGGATCGGCGGGCGCGCGGGCCGGTGAAGAAGGCCGCGAAGAAGACTGCCAAGAAGGCGGCGGCGAAGAAGACCGCGGTCGCCAAGACCGTGGTCAAGAAGGCGGCCGCGAAGCAGGCGGCGGCCAAGACGGCCGACGGCGTGACCACCAAGAAGGCCGCGGCCGCGAAGAAGACCCCGGTCAAGAAGGCGGCCGCGAAGAAGACCGCCGCCGCGGCCAAGTCCTGAGCGAACTCACTGGAAGCGCCCCCGATTTCTGCGGGGGCGCTTCTTTTTTGCGCGGTGTTTCTGTCGGTGCCCTGCCGTAGCGTGTAACTCGGAACACGCACCAGCGGAAGGACATTCGATGACCGTCGATCATGAGCGTGAAGAACTGATCAAGATCCTCGACAGCCAGCGCGAGCTGTTCCGGATCACCCTGCGCGGCATCGATGACGCGCAGGCGCGCCAGCGCACCACGGTCAGTGAACTCACCCTCGGCGGTCTATTGAGCCATGCGGTGAATGTCGAAAGGCACTGGACCACAATCCTGGTCGAGCGGGACCCGGACTCCGAATTCGATGTCTCCCGAATGGATTCCGAGTACCGGCTGGATCCGGATCAGACGGTGGCGGGGCTGCTGGCCGAGTGGGAGGTGGTGGCCGAGCACACCGCCAAGCTGATCCGCGAGCTACCCAATCTCGAGGATTCGGTGCCGACGCCGACCGCGCCGTGGGCTCCCGAACGCGAGTACCTGGGGGTCCGCTACATCCTGCTGCACATTCTGCGGGAGATCGCGCATCACTCCGGGCACGCCGACATCATTCGGGAAGCCTTGGACGGGGCCAACACCACATATCAGCGCGCCAACTGACCGTCGGCCGGACTGTCGGGGGCGACGGCTAAGGTGGTCGGCGTGGCGGGTGTCTTCGATCGGCTGGTCGGCCAGGGTGCGGTCGAGTCCGAGCTCACCGCTGCCGCGGTCGCGGCGCGGGGTGGAGCCGGATCGTCCTCGGCCATGACGCATTCGTGGTTGTTCACCGGGCCGCCCGGCTCGGGGCGCTCGGTCGCGGCGCTGTGTTTCGCGGCCGCCCTGCAGTGCACCGACGAGGGCACGCCCGGCTGCGGGCGCTGCCACGCGTGCACCACCACCGTGGCCGGAACACACGGCGATGTGCGGCGCGTGGTGCCCGAGGGTTTGAGCATCGGCACCAAGGAAATGCGCGAGATCGTGCAGGTGGCGTCGCGGCGGCCGAGCACCGGGCGCTGGCAGGTGGTCGTGGTCGAGGACGCCGACCGCTTGACCGAGGCGGCGGGCAATGTGCTGCTTAAGGTGGTGGAAGAGCCGCCGGAGCGGACCGTCTTCCTGCTCTGCGCGCCCTCGGTGGATCCCGAGGACATCTCCGTGACACTGCGATCCCGGTGCCGGCACGTGCATTTGGCCACGCCGTCGGTCGACTCGATCGCGCGTGTGCTGCGGGAGCGGGACGGTCTGGACGAGAGGACCGCCGGATGGGCGGCCGGAGTGAGCGGCGGGCATATCGGCCGCGCGCGACGGCTGGCCACCGATGACCAGGCGCGGGCTCGCCGCAAGCGGGCACTGGCCCTGGTCACGGCTACCGCGCGCCCCGCAGCGGCCTACGCGGCCGCCGACGAACTGGTGAAGTCGGCCGATGACGAGGCCAAGCAGGTCAGCGCCGAACGGGACGAGAAGGAACGGGAGGAACTGGCCATCGCCCTGGGCGCGGGCGGCACGGGCAAAGGTGCCGCCTCCGCCACCCGCAGCTCCGCCGGCGCGTTGAAAGAGCTGGAGAAACGCCAGAAGTCGCGCGCCACCCGCACCGGCCGCGACGCCCTGGACCGAGCCCTGATCGATGTCGCGGGCCTGTACCGCGACGCCCTCGCCGTCCGCTTCGGCGCCGCGAAGGCCGACTCCTCCGCCGGAGTAGTCCTCACCCACCCCGACATGGCCGATCAAATCCGCGAACTCGCCACCGACGTCCGCCCCGAGGGCCTACTCCTGTCCATCCAGGCCGTCCTCGACTGCCGAGAGGCCCTCGAAACCAACGTCAAACCCCGCTTCGCCCTGGCAGCCATGGCCGCCGCCCTGATCGCGGCCCGCTCCGCCTGACCCCGGCGTGTCACACATCACCCCGAACACCCGTTTTCGCGTTTCGCGCGCAAGACGATAGACTCGCACCGCCGGAAGGCACGCCGCCTTAGCTCAGTCGGTAGAGCGCTTCACTCGTAATGAAAAGGTCGGGGGTTCGATTCCCCCAGGCGGCTCAAAGGATAAAGGTGAGGACCGTTGTGGTCCTCACCTTTTGTCGTTGGGGTCCGAAGCCCAGTCGTGTCGGCGGTTGCGACGGACCAGGCTTTCGGTGATCTTGTTGGAGGCCTGGAGGTTTCGTTGCTCATCTTCGGCTGGCGTCGAGAGCTTTATACGCTCGCCACTCTTACGGTCTTCTGTGGGTCGTGCCGGTGCACTGGCCCGCATGCGCTGCGGAAGTTCGTTACCAGGTTCACGCTGTTCTTCGTTCCGCTGTTCGCCGGGAATGTCGAGCAGTATTTGGAGTGCCCGGTGTGCGGGGTGCGGTCGACCGTCCCCGCTCGGGACATTCCGAATCTGGTGGCACGGGCCGGGCGGATCGAGGTTCCGCTGGAGGAGATGATTCGGACCTCGCCGCGAAACCCGGAGCCGGCGTGGCCGGATCTGCCGTAGACCCGCGAACGGTCAGGAGATGAGGCCTCGGCCGGTGGTTAGGGGGAGGTCCATGGCTGTCAGGAGGCCGGGGCGGGCGGAGACTACGGCGGGGATGGCGCTGACCAGGCGGGCGGCGGTGCCTACTACGCCGGCTTCGGCGTGGTCGCCGTTGCTGTAGAGCTGGAGGTCCAGGAGGTAGGCGGGGTCGCCCTTGATTTCTACTCGGTAGCAACCCTTTCCGGCTGGTTGGGGCCAGTCGGGGGCTAGAGCGGGGTGGAGGCGGGTGGTGTGTTCGAGGGTGAGGATTTCGCGGGCCTTGCTGATGCCGTGGACCTGGAAGCGGAGGGCGGCGGCGGTGCCCTCGGGGATGGTGTGGGTGCCTACCTTCAGTTCTTCGGTGGCGGGGAGGCGTTCGAAATGTTGTGTGACGGAGTCGAGTTCGATGTCGAGGGCGTGGGCGAGCTGGCGGATGACGCTGCCCCAGGCGAGGGTGAGGACGCCGGGCTGGAGTAGGAGGGGGAGGTCGTCCAGGGGCTTGCCGAAGCCCATGATGTCGAAGAGGACCTTGGGGTTGTCGTAGGTGGAGTAGTCCATGATCTCCGAGCAGATGATCTTGTCGATGCGCTCGGAGCCGCTGGACAGGAGCAGGGGTAGCCAGTCGTTGGCCCAACCCGGGTCGATGCCGTTGACCCACAGGGAGACTCCGCCCTCGTCGGCGGCCTCGATGATCGGGGCGATGGCCTCGTCGGGGAGGGTGCCGTAGGGGAACTGGAGGAATACGGGGCTGCTGGAGATGACGTTGATGCCCGCGCGGAGGAAGGTTTTCAGGTCCTCCACCGCCTCCATCAGACGGTCGTCGGCCATGGCGGTGTGGATGATGCAGTCGGGTTTCAGGGCCAGCAGCGCCTCGGCGTCCTGGGTTGCGGTGACGCCGATTTCGCGGTCGAGACCGGCCAGTTCACCGGCGTCCTTGCCTGCTTTGGCGGGGCTGGAGACCCAGACGCCGACCAGCTCGAGTTCGGGGCGGGCGATGATGGAGCGCAGGGTGCGGCGGCCGACATTGCCGGTGCTCCACTGGACTACGCGATACTTCATGGGAAAGCTCCTGTGGGGCAGTGGATTACAGGTCGGGGATGGGAAGGTCGAGGTTGGGGTGGTCGATGCCGCCGTCGACCTCGAGCACCTTGCCGGTGACGTAGCCGCCCGCGCGGGAGCTCAGGTAGACGATGGCGGCGGCGATCTCCCAGGGCTCGCCGAGGCGGTGCAGCGGGGTGGCGTCCTCCATCTGCTTCTTGATCTCCGGCTGCTGCGCGACGACTTCCAGGGCCGAGGTCAGCACCGAGCCGACCGCGATGGCGTTCACCCGGATGCGCGGGGACAGGTCGGTGGCGGCCAGCCGGGTCCAGTGCGCGAGGGCGGCCTTGGCCGTGCCGTAGGCCAGGAAGCCGCGGCCGGGGGTGATGCCCATCCGGGAGGAGATATTGACGACCGAGCCGCCGCCGTTCTTCAGCATGTGCGGGACCGCCGCCTGGGTCAGGGCGTGTGCGGTGGACACGTTGAAGCGGAAAGCCTCTTCGAGGAATTCGGTGGTCGTGGTGAGGAAGGTGTTGGGCATGGTGCCGCCGACATTGTTGACCACGATGTCGAGGCGGCCGAGTTCGGCGGCGGCGGTTTCGGCGAGGGCGGTGACGGCGGAGAGGTCCGACAGGTCCGCGGGGACGGTGATGGCACGCCGGCCCAGGGCGCGGATCTTGCCCGCTACCTCGTCGAGCTGGGCGGCGGTGCGGGCCGAAATGGCCACGTCCGCACCGGCTTCGGCGAGGGCGAGGGCGGTGGCGGTGCCGATGCCGCGGCCCGCGCCGGTCACGACGGCCACGCGGCCATCCAGTCGGAAGGTGTCCAGGATCATCGCGAATTCAGTCCTTCTCGGGTGACGACAGTCACAAGCAGCTTTAAGCAATAGTTCTTAATCGTCAAGGAGAAGTTCTGTACGCGCTGGTGAACCGCTATGGTGCAGACTGTGGCAGTGACGGACGCGCGGGAGCGCATCATCCTCGCGGCGGAACAGCTGATCGCCGAGCGCGGGCCGGCGGTGCCGCTGCGCGATATCGCCGCGGCCGCGGGGCAGCGAAACAACTCGGCCATCCAATACCACTTCGGATCTCGCGACGGGCTAGTAC